>PMST01000316.1:0-10983 GCA_003168295.1 Actinomycetota bacterium | reverse complement strand
TGTGCGCGCCGTCGGCCGAGGATCTGGTCACCACGATCAGGTCACGCTGCCGAGTTGTCACGCTTGTCGTGCCGGCCTCGGCCGCAGTGGCTAAAGTACTGGTCGAGCGGGACGGTATCGAGCCCGCGAGAGCGCTGGCCGCGGCCCGTGCGGCGCAGGGACACGTGGGCCGCGCCCGGCGTCTCGCCACCGATCCCTCGGCCGCCAAACGCCGGGCCGACGTGCTGCGCGTCCCGCTGCAGGCCACCTCCCTCGGCCCCGCCCTCTCCCTCGCCGCCGCCCTGGTCCGCACCGCCGAGGACGAAGCCAAGGCGGTCACCGAGAACATGGACGAGCCGGAACGCAACGCCCTGCGCCAGGCCTTCGGCGAGGGTTCCACCGGCAAGGGCGTGGCTAAGGCCATGCGCGGCATGGCCGGCGCCATGAAGGACCTGGAGGACCGCCAGAAGTCCCGCGCCACCCGCGTCAAGCGCGACACCCTAGACGGCGCCCTGCTCGACCTGGCCATCTTCTACCGCGACATCCTGATGCTCCAGCTAGGCGCCGACGTCGAACTAGCCAACGCCGACACCGAACTAGCCAACGGCGCCACCTTGCGCCAGGTCGCCGCCGCATCCACCCCAGAGTCCACCCTCCGCCGCATCCAGGCGATCATGCACTGCCGCGAGCGCCTCACCCTCAACGTCGCCCCCCTCCTAGCCGTAGAAGAAATGACCCTCTCCCTAGCATCCGGCTAGCCCCGCCCCGCCGCCCCGCATTCGCATCCGTACATTTCGCCCATAATCGTCTATATCAGCCAAGGCGGAATTGTATGGAAGTGGCAACCTGCACACCCCTCTGTGCACGTTGCCACAACCATGCACAGGCCAGGCCGCAACCACGCACAGGCCAGGCCGCAACCATGCACCGGCCAGCTCGCAGAACATCACGCACCCGTCGCGGCGCTTCCTGGGCACGGGACGGTGCGGATAGGAAGAGGGGGGCGCTTGCGGCCGTTCGCCAGGGCTCCCTTGATCCGCTGCGCCACGATGGCCGGCTCGCGCCGGATCTGGCTCGGCAGGAAGTGCAGCGCGATGATGCCGGCCTCGGCCATCAGGTCATGGCGGACTATCGTGCGTTCGTGGTCGGCGGGCGCCAGGTGCCACTGGCGCGAGTCGACCTCCACGGCGACGCCGGCTTTCGGCCACCATGCGTCGGGCTTGACGAGGAACGTGTCGCCCACGTACAACTCCGGATTGAACAGCGGCATTGGCAGCTGCGCGGCCTTGATCAGGTCGCGCAGGTCGCTCTCGGCGACGGACCGGACGCCGTCGGCCACCTCGCTCAGTGCGGTCCGGAACAACGCCGAGCCACGGACTGGTCCGCTCTGCAGTTCGCTGGCCAGCTGGCTGATCGTGCACCGGCCGAGCTGGACCGCTCCCGCCACTACGGCGCGGACATCGCTGAGGCTGGTGAGCTGCCAGGCGGTGTCCGCCACCGCACGAGCGGCCAAGACGAGGCGCACCGGCCCGCTGGCGGCGCTCCGATCGGGCATCCGAGCCGTGCGGTGCAACCGCGCGAAGCCGGCGTTGCCGCGCTGCCGCCTGGCTGGGACCAGTACGTCGATCATGTCGAGGTTCGGTGTGCTCCGGATGGCGTAATGCATCAGCGCCACCGGGCCGGTAATGAGGCTGCGCGGCCCGCCGTAGAGCAGGGCGGCCATCTCTTTCTGCTGCATGCTGGGCGTTCCGGTCACGCCCAGGTAGACCCCCGGGAGCAGCGCCTGCCACGGGCCCCCGGCCCGGATGCGGTACTGCATCGAGCGGTCGGACATGCCGGCCGCGAGCAACTGCTCGCGGCTGACCACAGAGAGCTGCCGGTCCAGGAGCTCGCCCAAGCCGTCCGATCGTACCGTTTGCGACATGACCCGAGCATGACGCCGGGGTCTGACATCCCCTGGTACCCACGATGTCTCACCGCACCAGCGTGAATCACGTGCTGGAATTTAAGGTGAATAACGGACGGAACGGCCCGACCTCAACAGTCCGGCCCCGTACGTGCTCGGCCCGGACCCGTCCGGTATGTCCGGCGAATAACAACGTAGTCTGACCGAATGGGCATGATGATGGCGGTCAGCTTCGAGCGGTACGGGCGGCTGTACTACCTCGACCCGGGCGCGTACTCGCCGACGATCGGCGACAAGGTGCTGGTGCCGACCGACTCAGGCCCGGAGGTCGCCCAGTGCGTGTGGGCGCCGCAGTGGGTGTCCGAGGACATCGACGGGCTGCCGGTCTGCGCGGGCCTGGCCACCGAGGATGACCTGGCCCGGGATGAGGAGAACCGGCGGCGGCGGGCGGAGGGGCGGCTGGCCGCGCGCCGGCTGATCCGGGAGCACAAGCTGCCGATGAAGATCACCGCGGTGGACTTCGTGGGGTCAGAGAACGTGTTCATCGTGTACTTCAGCGCGCCGCACCGGGTGGACTTCCGCGCGCTGGTCCGGGACCTGGGCGGGCGTCTGAAGGGCCGGGTGGAGCTGCGCCAGATCGGCCCCAGGGACGAGGCGCGGTTGCAGGGCGGCATCGGGCCGTGCGGGCGCGACCTGTGCTGCGCCACCTTCCTCAAGGACTTCGAGCCGGTGTCGGTCCGGATGGCCAAGGACCAGGACCTGCCGGTGAACCCGNNAAGCTGGCCGCCGACGGCCGGGCGCACGCCTGCCCGAAGGCCAGCGTGTGCGGATCCCGGAAGGCCTACGAGTCGATGCACGGCAACCGCCCGTGACGGTGTAACGCCGGGACCTCCCGCGGGACTACAGGGGGCATGTCCGATCCCCAGATCCGCGAGGAGAACCTGTGAGAGTACCGATTCGCCTGAAGCCGGCCGTGACCGCCGCCGCCGCGGCGGCCGCCGCGGCGGTCGTGCTGGCCGGCCTGGCCACCCCGGCCTTCGCGAGCACCACCGTCGCGAGCAAGGGCGCGCACTCGTTCGGCTATCCCGGCGCCAGCCACGCCGTGTTCGTGCAGACGGACGCCACGTCAGGGAACCACGTGGTGGCTTACCACCGGGCCGCGGACGGTGCGCTGAGCCCGGCCGGCAGCTACCCGACCGGCGGGCTCGGCGGGGTGCTCGGCGGATCCGTGGTCGACCACACGGCGTCGCAGGGCTCGCTGACCTATGACCCGTGGCATTCCCTGCTGTACGCGGTGAACGCGGGCAGCAACACCGTCTCGGTGTTCGCGGTGAGCGGGGACCACCTGGCGCTGCGCCAGGTCCTCAGTTCCGGCGGGACGTTCCCGGTCAGCGTGGCCGTCCACGGCGACCTGGTGTACGTGGTCAACGCCCTGGACGGCGGCTCGCTGCACGGCTACCGGGTCCTCGGCGGCTTCCTGGTGCCGCTGCCCGGATCGAGCCGCGCGCTCGGCCTGAACCCCGGCGCGAGCCCGCAGTTCACCAACACGCCCGGGCAGGTGGCCTTCACTCCGGACGGCTCCAGGCTCATCGTGACCACCAAGGCCAACGGCAACGACATCGACGTCTTCGACGTCGGCTTCGGCGGCTGGCTGTCCGCCGCCCCGGTGGTGAACTCCGAGCCGGGCACGGTGCCGTTCGCGATCACCTTCGACTCCTACGGTCACCTGGTCATCGCCGAGGCCGGCACCAACGCCCTGGCCACCTTCACGATCAGCGGCCACGGAACCCTGAGCCAGCTCGACGCGGTCGGCACGGGGGACGCCGCGACCTGCTGGGTGGCCCCGGCCGGGCCGTTCCTGTTCGCCTCCAACGCGGGCAGCGCCGCTGAGAGCGGCTTCACCTCCTCGGGCGGCGGACAGCTGACGCTGCTCGGCGCGACGGCGACCGACGCCGGGACGGTGGACGCCTCCGCCGCGGCCGGCGGCCGGTTCCTCTACGTGCAGACCGGCGGGGCCGGGATCGTCGACGAGTACGCCGTGTCCTCTAGCGGTGCTCTCACCCAGATCGGTTCGGTCACGGTGCCGGACGCGGTGGGCGGCGAGGGAATCGTGGCCTTCTGAGCTGACACCACGCGACGTGAGGAATCTGGAATGAGCCGGTCGCTGTTCTGGCGTGGACGGCGGCCGGCTCGCCCTATCCTGGCGATGATGGAATCCGACGGCGACCTGCTGCTCCGGCTGCGTTCGGGCGACGAGCGCGCGTTCGTCGGCCTGGTCGAGCGCTACCACGAGCCGATGGTGCGGCTGGCGGCCTCGTTCGTGCCGAGCCAGGCCGTCGCCGAGGAGGTCGTCCAGGACACCTGGCTGGCGGTGCTCCGGGGCCTGGCCGGGTTCGAAGGGCGTTCGTCGCTGAAGACCTGGCTGTTCGCCATCTGCGTCAACCAGGCCAGGAAGACGGGCACCCGGGAGCACCGCAGCATCCCGGTCGCGGATCCGGAGCCGGTGGTCGATCCGTCCCGGTTCGACGCCTCCGGCGGCTGGTCGGCGCCGCCCGAGCACTGGATCGAGGTGGCCGAGGGCCGGATGGAGGCGGGCAAGCTGGCCGACCGCATCCGGACCTGGATCGACGTGCTGCCCGCCCGGCAGCGGGAAGTGGTCCTGTTGCGCGACGTGGAGGGGATGAGCGGCGAAGAGGTCTGCGCCGTGCTGGCCCTGTCCGACGCGAACCAGCGGGTCCTGCTGCACCGCGGCCGGAGCCGGCTCAGGCAGCTGTTCGAAGACGAGTTCCGGGAGGTGCGATGAGGCTCCTCCGCGGTCGTGACCTGGTCTGCCAGCAAGCCGTCGAGCTGGTGACCGACTACCTGGAAGGCGCGCTCAGCCGGTCCGCCCGGCGCCGGTTCGAGGCGCACCTGGCCGGCTGCCCGCATTGCACCGAGTACCTGGCGCAGATGCGCGAGACGATCAGCCTGACCGGGCGGGTGGCCCCTGAAGACCTGACCCCNNCAGATGCGGGATGAGTTCGTCGACCTGTACCGGCGGTGGCAGTCCGAGCAGCAGTAGGGCGAACGGGTGCTTTCGGCTTCCGGGTGGCTTTGCTGTTCCGGCCCGTGGTAATCCGGGCGGCGATGGCGGTGCACCCCAGCGCGCCGGCCAGCGGCAGCAGGATCACCGCGGGCAGCTGGTAGCGCCAGGAGAACTCGAAGGCGTCCGAGCTGGCCAGCAGCACCACCGCGGACAGGGTCGCCAGCGTGCAGGCCGCGGCCAGTTCGGTGTCTACGGCCCGGAACGAGCGGTGGCGCCGGAGTCCGGACAACGACCCGCCCAGCCCGGCGGCCAGGGCGAGCGCGTACAGCGGGCCGGGCGTGTAGCCGCCGTGCAGCTGGTAGTCGCGCAGCACCGCCGCTATCGGCTTGACCGCTACCAGCTCGCCCCCGCCGCCGTTCTCCCGGGTCAGCTCGGTGAGGACCGTCATCGTGAACTGCCGCGGGTACGTCGGGTAGAAGGTCTGGAACTGCCAGCGGGAGATGCTGGTGATCTCGGGGGTGCCGTCCCTGGTCAGCGCGAACAGCCGGACCGAGTCGCGGGCGATCGCCGCGGCCACCCGCAGCGGCTGCTGGCGGAGCACGGCCAGGGAAAACGAGGTGAGCAGCTTCTCCCGGGTGGTGCCGGCCGGAACCGGCCCGGACAGGCCCGGGGACTGCGGGTTGTGCAGCAGGCCGTCCACGCCGCCCAGTTTGAGGGTCAGGGCAGCCGACGGGCACAGTGCCCGTTCGTCGGCCGGAACCTTCAAGGTGGCGCAGTCGGCGGCCGCCGCGGCGCGCCCGTACTCCGGGGCCGGCCCGTTGCTGGCCAGCCCGAAGTGCCCGGCGACGCCGTAGGCCGCGGTCATGTAGCCGAGCAGCGGCAGCGCGAAGCAGGCCCCGGCCAGCGCCGCCCAGCCCGCCCGCCGCCGCCAGCGGCGCGTGGTCAGCGGGCTGGGCACGATGAGCACCGCGAAGATCATCACCGGCACGATGAGGACCGCGCCGATCTCGCGGACGGTGCTGGCGGCGCCGAGGACGAGCGCGCCCGCGGCGACCAGCGGCAGGCCAGGCCGCCTGCGCCAGAGCAGCAGCACCAGGCCGGCCGTGATCATGGTCTCGAACGCCACGTCCGGCATGATGGTCTGCTCGAGCTGGAGCTGGTAGGCGTCGAGCAGCACCGGCGCCACGGCCAGCGCCGCGAGCCAGCGCGGCACCCGGCGCCGGATCAGCAGCGCGTACCCGGCCCCCGCCATGGCCAGGCCGAACCCGTGCTGGGCCGCCGCGACCAGCCCGAATCCGCCGAGCGGATCGAGCAGCCCAAGCATGACCCGGTAACCCTCCGGCTCCGAGCCGTCAGGGCCGGCCAGGTACTTGGCCGAGTCGATGTACAGCAGCGCCGGGCGGTAGGCGATCTCGGCGAGCACCCGCAGGGCCAGCCCGGCCGCGAAGACCAGCGCGAACATCCAGTGCGCCCGGGCGGACGCGCAGGCCGTCCCGGTCGCCCTGGCCGCCCACCGGATCTGTCCCGGCGGTCTCGCCGGTCCTTCAGTCTGGTCGCGGCAGGCCTTCGGAGGAGCTGCCGTCCTGTCCGTCGCCGCCACAGACAAAGGTTGGCCCTTCCGCCTTCGGCAGGGCTTCCCGATTGCTCGTTGCTCGCTGGGAGGACGATGTTAGGCGGCTGATGATCTTGTTAAGGCCGAGTATCGCGGCGACCGGGATCAGGGTCAGCTGGGGCAGCTGGTAACGCCAGTCGAAGGTGGCGAACGCGGCCGGCGGGACGAGGACGAGCACCGCGCTGGCGGTGAACAGCAGGCCGGCGTGGCGGCAGGCGTCCGGCTGCCCGCGGTCCTGGCCTCCGCGGTCCTGGCCGTTTCGGCGCTGGCCTCCGCGGTCCTGGCCGCTTCGGCGCTTGCCGACGACGAGGCCGGCCAGTCCCAGCAGGAGTCCGGCCGCGAAAACCGGCCCGGGCAGATAGAACCACCGCCCGTAATCGGTGAGAAACGCGGCCGGGCCGGGCCGCACCGCGGGGGCCCGGTAGCCGAGCGCGCCGATCGAGGCGTCGGCCTGCGGATCGGGCAAGATGTAGGTGTGGAACTGCAGGTAGGCCGGTGAGTACTTCTCCGGCCCGGCGCCGCGGACCGGCGAGAAGCCGTAGCTGAAGTCACGCCCGACGGCTTCGGCGTAGCCGAGCGGCTGGTGCAGCAGTATCCGCAGGCTGAAGTTTTCCACCACCGCGTCCCTGGACATGCCGGCGGGTGGCGTGAACGTCCACTGCGGTGAGCTCGGGTCCCAGGTGTAATAGTCCGCGTTGCGCAGCGCGGGCGGCTGGGTGGGGCACAGCGGCTTTTCGTAGCTCGGCAGGTTCAACCCCGAGCAGGACGCGAAATCCGCGACCCGGCCGTACAGGAACGCGCCGCTGAAGGTGGTGAAGCTCCACTGCCCGTGCGAGGCGTCGAACCAGCCGAGATAGCCGGCCACCGGGATGAGGAAGCAGCCGATCAGCGCCCCCAGCCGCATCAGCAGACGCCGCCGCGGCCGCACCGCGACCAGCACATACACAACCGCAGGCACGACCATAATCAGTTCTTCGTCCCGGAACGACACTGCCACCCCCACCAGCAACCCGCACGCCGCACACCGCCGCCAGTCCGGCCCCTCCCGCCGCCAGACCAGCACAGTCAGCGCGGCGACAAGCAGGAAGACGGTCCAGGTGTCGGTCAGCACGTACTGCTCGAGGATGAGCTGCAGCGGATCGAAGAGCACTCCGATAGTGGCCGCCGCCGCCAGCCACGCCGGCGTCCCGAACCGGATGAGCACCGCGTACACCAGCCCGGCCGTGGCCAGTCCCACCAGGTGCTGGACCAGCGGGATGATCCACATGTCGTGCAGCAGCAGCACCGGGACGATCAGGACGGAGTACCCGCTTTGCCGCAGCGCGTCGACGCTCCAGTGCCCGCTGGCGAAGTTGTGCGCGTACTGCAGGTACCGCACGCTGTCCGGGAAGATCAGCGCCGGGTGGTACGCCGCGAACACCACGCCCCGCAGCCCCGCCGCTAGCACCAGCAGCACCGCGAACATCCAGTGCCGCCGCAACCCGCGCCGAGCCCGCGCCCCGAGGCTCAGGTCGCTGCCGCCAGGGCTCAGGTCGTCGGCGCCCCGGTCCAGCCCGACCACCGCTCGACCGTCACCGCCAGCACCGGACCCGGCGGCGGCGCCAGCCGGTACTGCCAGTAGCGGTCCGCCAGCAGCCTCAACGGCGCTGCCATCTGCCGCTGATCCGCCAGTATCGCCGCCCTGCCGTCGGCGCGAACCCACCACAGCGTTTCCCAATCGTCGGTGTAATGATCGGCGAGCATGGTGACCCATGGGTTGTCGCCGACGTTGCGCAGCCGCTTCAGGGTGTGGCCCGACTTCGGCTTCTGATCGACGGTCGTGTAGATCGTGTCACCGTCCACCGCGAAGGTGGTCACCACCACGTGCGGGCGCCCCTGACCATCAGCGGTTCCCAGCCGCACCACGGGCACAGTGGCGAACCGGGCCCGCGCCTGTTCTTCGGCAAGCCTCACGGTGAGGATAGTACGGGCTTCGTGCTGCTAGCCGGACCAGCCGTGGCCCCAGCTTCCGGTAGACTCGTCGCGTCGTCCCGTCGGACGGCATGCCGCCTTAGCTCAGTCGGTNNCGATTCCGATAGGCGGCTCCACTCGAAATATCGCCGCTACCAGGAATTTTCATCTTCCTCGGGTTCATCTTCGTCCGGCTCGTCCTGCGCATCCGGATCAGATGCCCCCCAGATGCCCCCGACGGCCTGCGCAACCTGCCACAGATTGCCGTCCACTAGGTGCCCATAGGGATCCATCGTCATCGCGGCGGAGGCATGACCTAGCACCCGCTGTACTACCTTCGGGTCAGCTCCAGCACCCAGCCATACCGGCGCCGCCGTATGACGCAGATCGTGGACCCGGAAGCCTTGCAGCCCCGCCGATGCGGTGGCAGCGCTCCAGCCGACCGACCGCTTCCAGTTCGACTCACGCAGCGGTCCACCGGCAGGAGCGCCGAACAGCCAGGAATTGGGAGCCTTGCCCGTGCTCCAGCGATCGACGATGAGCACCAGGCCGTGGACCAGGGGACGGTCCGGGCACGATTGTTCTTCAAGATCACCGGCGGCCAGCTCACCACCAACAACGAGGTCACCGCGTTCCGCTGGGCCGACGACACTGCAATCCGCCAGCTCACCACCGAGGCCTACGCCGTCCGCCTTCTCGATGCGCTCCACCCGGACACCGCGCCCGCCGTCCGCCAGCACGATGGCGTCCACCTGCTGTAGTAACCAGTCAGCGAGGGGGAGGGGGAGGGCGCTGAACCCGACCCGCTATCGCGAGGTGTTCAGGCTTCGGCGGGTCAGGAACTAGACGCAGTGACTCGCACCCCGACGCCAAAGGCGTCCCATCGCCGTCGTGCGGCTGGCTAGATGTTGCGCCATCTCACCGAGCCGAGTATGAAGACCGGCACACCAACTCAGCGCGAGCCTTGAGTATTGCCGAATTGAGCCGTATTAGATCAATGCGGCTCCGCTGCGCTCCGCCGCGCCCGGCACCGCTCGCGACGGGCTGCGGCCCTGGGGGGCCGACCCGCCGCGGCGGGCCGGGCATGCAGGCACCGATCCGCAGATCGGATGGACTCATCGACAGCACTCAAGCTCACACCCAGCTATGAGCCGTCTTCTCGGCTAGCAACGATGGGGAGCACGGTGGCCGTGCAATTAGCGTCCAATTAGGCACGGCCGACACCGGGTATTCATGGCGACTTCAGGTCAGCCGTGCTCGGAGCGCAGGATGCCCATCATGATGAAGTCTTTCCAGCCGTCAGGGTAGAGTTCAGCTTCGCGGCGGACCCCTTCCCGGTGGAAGCCGCAGGCCAGGTAGCAGTTGATGGCACGGCTATTGCTGGCCAGCACCTGCAACTCGACGCGGTGCACACCCAGCACATCAAACGCCCAAGCGAGCACCAGCCGGGTAACCTCACGGCCCAGCCTCCGGCCGCGCAGGGCGGCGACGAACAAGCCCACGGTGTATTCGGCGCAGTGTTGTTCGGGATTCACTTCAATACCGGCGCTGCCGATGCTGTGGCCGTTGTATTCGACCATCCAGCTGTAGTTGCGGGGGTCCGGCTGGGAGCTGCTGGCGGTCAGATACTCCCGCGTGTGGTAGAGGCGGCCATCCCACTCACGCCGCCACGACGAGCCGTAGCCGTCTTCTTCCTCGGGGTCGATGGGATCGCGCAGCCGGTCATCAACATCGGAATCCCGCGGGCCACGCAAGATGACCCGCTCACCGTGCAACGTCGGCGGTGGCGGTAGCATCAGCGAGTCCAGCATAGCCAGATTTTACGCAATGCCCGGCAAGACCCAGTCGGGTCGGGCACTTGGCCTACGCATTGCGAGCGTGCCCCCGAGATGCCCCCGAACAGCCAGCGGCAGCCAACTATCGCCACTAGATCGTTGATCGGTATTTCGTGGCTGGTGGGAGGGCCGTGCGGCGACACGCTGTAGGGGTGCGTGACCTGCCGCTTCTTGATAGGACTTGACCGGGCGCCTGCTCAGGCGTGGCCGTTCTCGCTGAGCACGGTCCGCAGCGCTTGCCGGAGTCCGGCCGCCCCGGCGTCGCCTAGCGTCGCCGTGAAGTCCCGCTCGGTCTCGGAGTACCGGCTCTCTGCCTGCCGGAATACCTCCCAGCCGTGGTCGGTGAGCGCGATGATGTTGCGTCGCCGGTCTTGCTCTGAAGGCCTGCGCGCGACGATTCCCTGGCGTTCGAGTGCGTCGAGGATCGCGACCATCGAGGTGCGGTCGACGCCCAGCACGGCCGCGGCTTCCTGCTGTGACTGCGCCTCCCCGCTGGCGATGACCCTGAGCACGCCGAGGTCGCGGACGGTCACCCCCACGTCGGCGAGAGCGGCCTGCGCCCGGTGCTCCAGCGCGAGGTGCGCGTGCTTGAGGAGATAGCCGCGCACGTCGTCACGCGCGCGGACCCGGCCCGCTGCTTCAGAACCCGGCCTCGACACCCCTCGATAATACCAGT
>PMST01000276.1 GCA_003168295.1 Actinomycetota bacterium | reverse complement strand
CCGGTCTTGACCGCGCCGGTGCCGCCGGGCGCCGCCCGGGTGTAGTCCTGGGACAGCCACACGGTGACCGGCTTGACCCCGCCGGTGAAGTAGGAAGCGGCGGGCGAGGCGATGACGCAGAACAGGTACTCGCTGGACGGGTGGTTGACACCGAGCCCGGGCTGGGTGGCGATCATGAACGGCCGCAGGTACAGGCTGTTGCCCTCGCCGGCCGGCACCCACTCCCGGTCCTGGGCGACCAGCAGCTCGAGAGCCCGGATAAAGCTCCCCTCCGGCAGCTCCGGCATCGCCATCCGCCGCGCGGAGGCGTTGAACCTGGCCGCGTTGGCGTCCGGCCGGAACATCGCGATCGACCCGTTGTCCTGGCGGTAGGCCTTCAGGCCCTCGAAGAACTCCTGGGAATAGTGGAACACCGAGGTGGCCGGGTCCAGCGTGAACGGCCCGTAGGGCTCCAGGCGCGCGTCGTGCCAGCCGTCTCCGGCCGACCAGCGCGCCGTGATCATGTGGTCGGTGAAGAGCTGGCCGAACCCGGGCGAGGCCAGCATCGCCTCGCGCTCGGCGTCGGGCACGGTATGGAGGGAAGGGCGGATATCGAACTCAAGCATGATCGGTACTTCTTCCTCGCCCGCGGCGGGGCGCGACATCAACACTAAGCCAGTGAGCCGTGCTGACCGGAACGAGTCCGGTCAGCCGGATACTCGCTCGGCGATGTCGTCGCCTACCTCGACCGTGGTGCGGGCCGCCCAGGCCCCCTGGCGTTCGACCAGGTCGTCGGCGACCGCCTGCTCGATCCGCGCCGCCTCGGCGGACAGCCCGAGGTGCTCGCAGAGCATGGCGGCGGACAAGATCGCCGCCGTCGGGTCGGCCTTGCTCTGGCCCGCGATGTCCGGCGCGCTCCCGTGCACCGGCTCGAACATGGATGGCGCGGTCCCCTCGGGGTTGATGTTGCCGCTCGCCGCCAGGCCGATCCCGCCCGCCACCGCGGCGCCGAGGTCGGTGAGGATGTCGCCGAACAGGTTGTCGGTGACGATGACGTCGAACCGTTCCGGCGCGGAGACGAAGAACATCGACGCGGCGTCGACGTGGCAGTAGTCCACCGACACCTCGGCGAACTCCTTGGCCAGCNNCGCCGGCGTAGGTGAGGACGTTGGTCTTGTGCACCAGCGTCAGCTTCCGGCGCGGCCTGGCCATGGCGCGGTTGAACGCGTACCTGGCGACCCGCTCCACCCCGAACGCGGTGTTGATGCTCTCCTGGGTGGCGATCTCGCCGGGGGTGCCCTTGCGCATCACGCCGCCGGCGCCGGTGTAAGGACCCTCGGTGCCCTCCCGGACCACCACCATGTCCACCGATTCCGGCCGGGCGTTGGCCAGCGGGACCGCGACGCCCGGATACAGGCGCACCGGGCGCAGGTTGACGTAGTGGTCAAGTTCGAACCGCAGCCGGAGCAGCAGCCCGCGCTCGAGCACGCCGCTCGGCACGCTGGGGTCGCCGACCGCGCCGAGCAGGATCGCGTCGTGACCCCGGATCTCCTCGAGCACCGCGTCGGGCAGCGTCTCCCCGGTGCGATGCCAGCGCCGTGCGCCGAGGTCGTAGGTGGTCTCCTCGATGGAGACCCCGGAGGCGGCCGCCCGCAGCACCTTGAGCGCCTCGGCGACCACCTCGGGACCGATACCGTCGCCGCCGACGACGGCCAGCCTGATTGTTCGTGAGCCCATGGGTGAACCTTACTGGCGGGCCGGGCTAACCGGGGGCTGCCCCGGCGCGCTGAGCGCGTCCAGCGCGTCGCCGCCGTTGTCCCGCCGGTCAAGCGCAAACTGAACCGCCTGCTGCTGAGAAACATGGATCAGCGGGATACGCCGGGACCGGGGCTGGGGCACCCGGGCCAGGGGGGTCCGGCGAGCCGGAGTCCGGTGGGCCAGCGGGGAAGGTTCCCCCCGAAGGGGGGGCCGTGGGGTCTGGGGGGAAGGTTCCCCCCAGGACGGGGGGGTTTGGGGGGGTCGTCCCCCCGGGCCAGCAGAGCTAGCACCATCCCAGGGATACATGTCGTACACGAGAATTGCTCCTGATCGCGATCCGGATCGGGCTTACGGCCAGCAGCAAACCCCCGCAGCGGATTGCCGGCCTGCCTTCGATCAGGCTCCGCTGCGGCGGGCGAAGAATACGACGCGCCACATAGTGCCTGCAAGATTACCTGAATGGATCCCGCGGGCACAGGTTTTTAAGACGTCTATCTCACTATTCGAGACGCCTGGTGGCTAGGGCATCCAGCGGCGGTGGCGGGAGCGGGCGGCCTTCTTCCATACCTGGCGCGCGTCCGCCTGCAGCCGCCCGGACTGGTGCGCCTGGAGTTCGTACAGCAGGCCGTAGCTGAACGCGTTCTCCCCGGCCAGGTGGGCGCCGATGCCGAGGTCCCGGGCCGCCTGGCGGGCGATGACCGAGTCCTGATGGTCGCCGAGCACACTCTGGACCTTCTTCATCTGCCGGGAGAACCTGCGGGCCGGCTTGCCGGTCGCCGGACGGGTGGCCTCGGCGGCGTAGCGCGCCCGGCGGGCCGATTTCCTGGCCTGGTGCAGGGCCGTATCCCGGGCCGGGCCGCTCGGCGTGTGCCGGGCCCGGCGCATCCGCTTCTTCGCCTGCCGGTAGGCTCGCCGGACCGCGGCCGGGAGCACCTCGCGGGCTGGCTCCCCCGCCTGCGGGCCTAGCGGCGGCTCGGTGGTCAGCCGGTCAAGCTCGGCCAGCAGCGCGGCGTACCGCGGCGAGTCGAGGGCCTCGATCAGCTCGGCGTACGCGGCGGCCCGCCGAGGCGAGAAGTGACCCTGCACCCGGGCCTGCACGGGTCCGATGAGCAGCTCGACCGGGACCGACCGCAGACTCGCGTGCAGATGCCCGGGCAGGACCTCGCCGTCACGAACGGGGCCGAGCATCCCGCCCAGCCACTTAAGCTCCTCCGCCACCCCGGCACTGCGGGAACGCGGAATGACCACGCCGAACGACCGAAGGGTCGCGCGCAGCCTGCGCGTCGCCACCCGCATCTGGTGGACAGAATCGGGTTCGTCCGCGCGGACCATGGGCTCGAGCGAACTCAGCACCCCGGCCTGGGTCTTGAGGTAAGCCAGCACCACCACGCCGGCCGACGCCGAACGGCGCGGCCGGGTCCCGGCGATGGGCACCTGGCGGGGCTCCGGGCGGGGCGTTTGCGCTGTCTGCTGCGGGTCGCGGCGGGTTTGCGCTGTCGTCTGCCGCGCGTTGCGGCGAGTTTGCGTTTCCGTCATGTTTGCCATCACGGCCCGCTACCCCGTCCGGAGCCTCCAACACATCCCAGCGGGATGCGCCTGCGATTCGCTACTCGTCCTCGGCCAGCCAGGACATCAGCGGGCGCAGGCGGGCGCCGACCTGCTCGATCTGCTCGGCGCGCTCGGCCTCACGGCGCTTGAGGAAGTTGGGCTTGCCCGCGTCGAACTCCTCCACCAGCTCACGGGCGAACGATCCGTCCTGGATCTCGCCGAGGATGCGGCGCATCTCCTCGCGGGTCTGCTCGTTGATCAGCCGCGGGCCGCGGGTATAGCCGCCGTACTCGGCGGTGTCGGACACCGACCAGTACATCTTGGAGATGCCGCCCTCGTACATCAGGTCCACGATCAGCTTCACCTCGTGCAGGCACTCGAAGTAGGCCGACTCGGGCTGGTAACCCGCCTCGACCAGGGTGTTGAAGCCTGCCTTGATCAGCTCGGACAGGCCACCGCAGAGCACGGCCTGCTCGCCGAACAGGTCGGTCTCGGTCTCCTCGGTGAACGTGCTCTTCAGCGCGCCGGCCCGGGTGCCGCCGATGGCCTTGGCGTAGGCCAGGGTCAGCGGCCACGCGTTACCGGTGGCGTCCCGCTCGACGCAGACCAGCACCGGCGTGCCGCGGCCCTGGGCGAACTGGCGCCGGACCAGGTGGCCGGGAGCCTTGGGCGCCACCATGCACACGTCGACGCCGGACGGCGGGTCGATGAGGCCGTAGCGGATGTTCAGGCCGTGGGCAAAGAACAGCGCGTCGCCTTCCACCAGCGCGGGCGCGATCGCCTCGGCGTACAGCTGCCGCTGCAGGTGATCGGGCACCAGCACCATGACCAGGTCCGATTCCTCGCACGCCTCGGCGGGCGTCAGCACCCGCAGGCCGTCGTTTTCGGCCTTTTCCCGGCTCGCCGAGCCTTCCAGCAACCCGACCCGGACGTCGACGCCGGAATCCCGGAGCGAGAGCGCGTGCGCGTGCCCCTGGCTGCCGTAACCGAGCACGGCGACGTGCCGGCGCTGGATGACGGAAAGGTCGGCGCTGTCGTCGTAGAAAATCT
>PMST01000135.1 GCA_003168295.1 Actinomycetota bacterium | reverse complement strand
GTACCTCCGGGAATTCCGGGCTAGTCATTTGTCCGCGGGGGTCCGGCCAGCGGGGTCCGGGGTTTCCCCGGGGATCACTGTGTCCCCCGGGCTAGCAGAGTCGGAACGATCAGTGGTGCCACGGACCAGGCCAAGCACCTCGTCCCGGATGGCGGCCATGGCGAGGGCGGTGTCTGCTTCGGCGTTCAGCCGGAGCAGCGGCTCGGTATTGGAGGGCCGCAGGTTGAACCACCAGGTGTCGGCGCTGACCGTGAGGCCGTCGAGCTCGTCGGTGCTGACCCCGGGCCGACCCGCGAAGGTGGCCTTGACGTGCGCGGTCGCGGCGGCCTGGTCGGCGACCTCGGAGTTGATCTCGCCGCTGGCGAAGTACCTGGAGTACTCGGCGAGCAGCTGCGACAGCGGCTTGACCGGTTCATCCGGTGGCTGCGAACCCAGGGCGGCCAGCACGTGCAGCGCGGCGAGCATGCCGGAGTCGGCGAACCAGAAGTCCCTGAAGTAGAAGTGCCCGGAGTGCTCACCGCCGAACACGGCGTTGTGCTCGGCCATCTTGGCCTTGATGAACGAGTGGCCGACCCGGGTGCGGACCGGGACGCCGCCATGGGAGGTAATGATCTCCGGCACCGCCCGGGAGGTGATCAGGTTGTGGATGATGGCCGCGCCGGGCTCGTGCGCCAGTTCCCGGGTCGCGATCAGCGCGGTGATCACCGAGGGCGAGACCGGCTCGCCGCGCTCGTCCACCACGAAGCACCGGTCCGCGTCGCCGTCGAAGGCCAGGCCGATGTCGGCGTGGTACTCGATCACCGCGCGCTGCAGGTCCCGCAGGTTCTCCGGCTGGATGGGGTTCGCCTCGTGGTTGGGGAACGTGCCGTCCAGCTCGAAGTAGAGCGGGATCAGCGTGATCGGCAGCCCCTCGAAGACCTTCGGCACGGTGTGGCCGGCCATCCCGTTGCCGGCGTCCACCGCGACCTTCAGCGGCCTGATCCCGGAGATGTCGACCAGCTTCCTCAGGTGCTCCGCGTAGCCGGGCAACAGGTCAAGGCGGGTGACCTTACCGGTGCTTGGGGCGGGGAAGAAGGGCCGTTCGGCCATATCTTGAATTTCTTTCAGGCCCGTCTCGATGCCGACCGGCTTGGCGCCCGCCAGGCACAGTTTGATGCCGTTGTACCGGGCCGGGTTATGGCTGGCCGTGATCATCGCGCCCGGGATGCCGAGATCGCCGCTGGCGTAGTAGAGCATGTCCGTGGAGCCCAGGCCCGCGGCTATGACATCGGCCCCCGCCGCCGTCACGCCGCGGCCGAACGCGTCGGCCAGCGGGGCGGAGGAGGCACGCATGTCATGCAGGGTCACGATCGTCGCGGCCCCGGTCAGCCTGGCGAACGCCGCACCGACCGCCTCGGCCACGCCCTCGTTCAGCTGGTCGGGAACGACTCCCCTGATGTCGTACGCCTTTACGATGCTCGAGAGATTCCCCATGGCCCGAGCCTATCGGTCTTGCGGCGGCCCCGAACGCAACACCCGCAGGTGGCCACGGCGGCCCACCTCGACGCCCTGGCCGACCGGCTCGGCCTCCGGCCGGACCGCCGGCCTGGCCTCCATCACCGCGTTGGCCAGCGCCTCCAGGTCATCGGCGCGCTCCCGAGCCGGATCCGCCGGCAACCGCACCACGTCCCAGCCGCGCGGCGCCACCAGCCGGCCCGCGTGCTTTTCGCACAGGTCGTAACAGTGCGGCTCCACGTAGGCCGCCAGCGGGCCGAGTACCGCGGTCGAATCGCGGTAGACATAGGTCAGCGTGTAGACAGGAGGATGCTTGCACGCGGTGCGCGAGCAGCAACGCAAACCCACCAGCCCACCTCGCTCACATCACCCTTGAGACCTCATCCCGGAACGGGACGGTGTCGGATACAACCGTGACGGTATCTGTCCGCGGCGCCGAACGCCACCACCCGCGCCCTGCGCCGCGTCGTGTCGTGCTTTGCGCGCCTTGTCCCGGGTCGGCGCGGGTATCCCGGCGCCGGGGCGATCCGATACGCTCGGTGACTGTGCAGAACGGCGAGGACAGCGCAGGGCCAGGGGCCCGGCTCCCTGGTGCGCCGCTTCCTGGTGCGCCGCTNNGCCGCTACCTGGTGCGGGGGCGCGGCGACGTGACCGGCACGGGCGCGGGCTGCGCGGCAGGCTGGTACCGCCGGGAGTTCCGCTGTACCGGAGCCGGGCCCAGCAGTTCGACGACTTGGTCCTCGAGGCGGTGGCACGGCTCGAGCCGCGCTGGGAGGCCGAGCTGTCCGACGTGGAATTCGCGGTCCAGGAGGTGCCGGACTGTGAAACCGCCGATGAGGACGGCGTACCACTGGCCCGTATCGTCCGGGGCTCGCCCGATATCAGTGACCCGGGGAACCCGGCCACCGGACCTCGCATCGTGCTGTTCCGGCAGCCGCTGCTGGCCCGGGCCGAAGACGAGGACGACCTGAGCGAGCTCGTCTTCGACGTGGTGGTCGAGGAGTTCGCCGAGATCCTCGGCGTCGAGCCGGAGACCGTCGATCCCGGCTACGGCGAGCTCGGCTAACTCCTCCGCCTCCTCCGCCTCCNNCCGCCTCCTCCGCCTCCTCCGCGGGGATCACCGGCCGGGGACCAGGACCCTCGAAGGCGCTGGTCAGCTTCTCCCCCAGGTCCAGGTCGGCCAGGACCAGGACATCGTCCCCGGCCCGCAGCGTAGTGCCGGCCTTGATGGGGACGAGCCGGCCGTCTCGCACGATGAAGCTGACCCAGGCGTCGCCCGGCAGGTCGGAAAGGTCCGCGATGGTATGGCCCTCGGCGAGCGAGCCGGCCGCGATGGTCAGGCGATGCACGTCGCTCGGCTCGTCCCGCAGCCGGACGCCGAGTGCCCAGGGTTCCGGCTCCACCGTCTGCATCTGGACCCGCAGCAGGCGAGCGGCGGCGGGCACCAGGCTGCCCTGGACGACGACGGAGAAGATCACCACGACTGCGACGATGCCGTAGAGGCGCTGTGCCCCGGGGATGCCCGCGGCGAGCAGGAAGCTGCCCAGCAGGATCGGCACGGCTCCCTTGAGCCCGGCGAACAGGACGAAGTTCCGGTCACCGCGGGGCAGCCGGGTCGGGATCAGGCACCCGCCGATCAGCACCGGCCGGATGACGAAGGCGAGGGCCGCGGCCAGGACGATACCCGGAATCCACACGTCGGCCCGGGCCAGCACGGACAGGTTCACGGTGAGGCCGAGGACGACGAAGGCGGCGATCTCCGCGAGGCTGGCGATCGCCGAGTGGAATCGCTCGATCTCCCGCTTGAACGGGGCGGGCTCGTCGCCCAAGACGATCCCGGCCGCGAAGACCGCGAGGAACCCGGACCCGCGGGCCAAGGTGGCGAGGCTGAACACCAGCAGGGCGCAGGCCAGCGTCCGCAGCGGATACAGGGCCTCTCCCGGCAGCGGCACCCGGCGGGTGAACCACAGCAGCGCCCCGCCACCCGCGACGCCGACCACGGCGCCCACGCCCATCTGCAGCAGGAATTCGCCGCCGACTCTGGCGAAGGCTCCCGCGGACAGGCCGCCCGCGGTGATGAGGCTGGCTACGAGCGCGATACCGACCGGATCGTTTGCGCCCGATTCTCCCTCCAGGATGGTGCCGCCGCGGCCAGACACCTCCCGCTGGCCTAGCACGGAGAACACGACGGCCGGATCGGTCGGGGCCACCGCGGTGGCCACCAGCAGCGCGACGTACCAACTCAGGGCGAACCCGAAGTGGACCAGGACGCCGGCCGCGGCGACGGTCAGGAACGTGCCGCCCACGCCGACGGCCGCGATCGGGCCGAGCGCGGACCGGAAGCGGAACCAGCCGATGTGCATGCCGCCGTCGAACAAGATGCACACCAGGGCCACCGTCACTACCCGCTCGACGATCAGCCTGGGCGGTTCGTGCAGGGCCGGGATGACCTTGACGGCGATGGCCGCGCCGATCAGGACCAGCGCGGGCGACGGGATCTTCACCCACTCGGTCAGCCGGTTCGACATCACCGCGACCAGTCCCACCGCCGCCGTGAACAGCAGGATCAGGGCAAAGGGCTCGGTGTCGGCCACGTCGGTCGCTCCTGATGGGCGGCGTTAAGGGGCTATCGCGTCATAGGAGTCGCGCACCGGGGGCAGGCTGATCGTGGTCAGCGCGCTGGCGGCCGGGATGATGGAGACGATGCTCTGATTCTGCGTTTCCACCCGGGCCGCGTACAGCGGACCCGACCCGGCCAGCGGCGTGATGACGACGGCGAACGCCGCGCCGCGTTTGGCGCCGGGCGGCGCCGTGACCGAGACCATGAGCGTACGCCCGGCGTGCACCGAGACCAGCTGGCTGGCGGGAGACCCGGCGGACGCGGAGATCTCGGTCAGGCGGACGCGGGCGGCGCCGGCGGGCGCGGAAAGCACGACCGAGGGGGTGAAGCCTGACCCGCTGATGTTGCCCGCGACCACGGCTTGCTCGCTGACGGGTCCCGTCGCGGTGGTGACGGCACCCACGCCGCTGCCCGGCACCAGCACGGTGGCGGTGACCGGCACGTTCGCCGTGATCTCAATGGCGGCCGCGGTACCGCCGAGCGGCGTGAGGGCCATCGAGGAGGCCGATTGCCCGGGCAGGTCAACCGGCTGCGCGCCGTACGGGCGATATTGCCCTTGCGGGGTGATCGCGAGCACGTTCACCTTGGCGTCCGTGGTACCGGGGACGGTCAGGAAGAGCTCGGCGTGGCTGGACGGAGGCACGCCCGGGATTACCAGCTGAGTCGAGGGCTCGGCCGCACTCGGCAGCCAGCTCGTCGTGCTGCCGCGGGTGGAACCGCCCTCGGAGACGTCGGCGGCCACCCGGCCGCTGCTGGTGTGCACCTCGATCGCGACCACACTGGAGTTGCCGGCCGCCGACGACAGGGACTCGGTGACCGTCTCGTGCGGCGGAACCGTGATCCCGGTGTCGTTGCCCGCCTGCACCGGGCCGGCGTCGGTGATCAGGCCGACGTCCACGGTCGCGGCCAGGGAATCGATGTTCATCAGGTCGAGCTGGATTTGCGCCGCGCCGTTCTGCTGGCCGGGCCCGACGAACGAGACGTCCGAACCGGGCTCGCCGCAGCGCAGGCTGGCCAGGCCGGAGCTCTGCGCCACCTCGGCCTCCATGGCCTGCGCCATCGTGCCGCTCGCGGTGACGGACCAGCCGGTCGGCTCCGATGTGCCTTTCGTGCCCTTGCCGCCTTTGCCGGACGTGCTCGAGGCGGCCGGGACGCTCAGCAGCTCGAGCGCGCCTGGACTCTTCGCGCTGATCGCGGCAGCAGGCTGCAGCTGGACGCCGGCGGGCGGCAGCGACGCCAGCTCCGTCTGCCCGGACCCGCCGGTTCCGGCCGGTCCCGCGATCAGCGCGACCGTGCCGGTGCCACCACCCAGGGCCGGCGGGCAGGCCCGGGCCGCGGCGGTGACCGTGGCCCGGCGGGTCACGGCGGCGGGGTTCGGGCTGGTCGTGGGGCGATCAAGGGAGGCGGCGCCAATGGCACCGAGCGCCAGCAGCACCACCCCGGCGGGCACCAGGTGGACGGCCCTCATCGGCCGTCACCGTCGGCGGCCGGATCCTGGGGCGACGGATCCTGGGGCGACAGGGGCTGGGACGTCGGGGACTGGGGCGCTGATTTGGCGGTGTTGTTCCCGCGCCATCGGCGCGCTGGTTTGGCCTTGCCGTGCCGGGCCGCGTGCTGGCCGTGCCCGCGCCGGGCGGGTGGGGAGCTCAACGGCGGACCCGAGTCGAAGCCGCCGGCCCGCGCGGCGCCTACCGCGGCCTGGTGGCCGGAACCGGTTCCGGCACGAGCGTAGTCGGCGCCATCACCATCGCCATCGCCATCGCCGGTGCCCAAGGCGGCGGTCGCCATCGAGCCGAACTCGCGGTCGGCGCCAGGGCTCATGGTGGCAGGGCT
>PMST01000267.1 GCA_003168295.1 Actinomycetota bacterium | reverse complement strand
GCTTCCATCGCCGCCGCGGCCGAGCGGATCCGGTCCGAACGCGGCCGTCTCGACCTGCTCGTCAACAACGCCGGGATCTCGAATACGCGACTCAGCCAGGCCTCCGCCGAGGAACGGAGCGGCCAGTCCTTCCTTGAGGACTACGTGAAGTCGTCGAAGGCGAGCACGGCATCTCTCGAGGAGATGCGCGCGGTCTGGGACACGAACGTGTTCGGCACCCTCGCGGTCTACCAGGCCATGCTGCCGCTGCTGCGCGAGTCCCCGGACGCCCGCATCGTCAATGTGTCGAGCGCGGTCGGGTCGCTCGCCCTGAACGCCGACCCCTCGCACCCCTACCACGCCAGGTTCGGGCCCATCTATCCCGGGTCCAAGGCGGCTGAGAACGCGGTAACCCTCGCGATCATGGTCGAGCTGGAATCGACCGCCATCAAAGTCAACCTAGTCTCGCCCGCGTTCACCGCGACGAACCTCAATGCCTACGCGGGCACAGAGTCGGTCGAGGACGGGTCCCGCGAGGTAGTGCGGGTGGCTCTGCTCGGGCCGGACGGTCCCACAGGCACCTTCACGAGCTGGGAAAACAAGACCATCCCGTGGTGAAGCCGTCGCGTTACCGGTAGCTGCCGCTGACAGCGGTGCCGCGGGGCGGAACCACGCGTCCGTTCGGAATGACGATCTAGGTTTTCCCGAACGGACGCGTGTTTCACCTCAGCACCCAGGCAGCCTGTCGGCCCNNCGTCAGCGGCTCCACGGGGGTAGGTGCTGCCTGGGCTATGGAAGCGAGGAGGCGGAGCTTCTCGTCGCTGTCGCTGCCCTGATCGGCGTAGTAGAGGACCAGGAGCACATCGCCGACCGGGAGCTTGTCCCGGTGCAGGCGCAGTTCGCCGAGGACGGGATGGTGCACGGTGGTGGTGCCGCCTTCGAGGCCGCGGACGTCGTGGCGCGCCCAGAGGGTGCGGAACCGCTCGCTCGACAGGGCGAGCTCGCCCACCAGCTCCACCAGTCGCGGGTTGTCGATGTCGTCGCCGACGGACTTCCGGAAGGCGGCGATGAATCCTTCCGCGGAGCGCGTCCAGTCCTGCTGGAACGCCTGCTCCTCCGGATCGAGGAGCAGCGACCGGAGACGGTTGTAGCCGGGCTGCAGGCGCGGGGAGAGCGCGACGGCGAGCGGGTTGGCGGCGAGCACATCGAACGTGCGCCCTTCCACGAACGCGGGCACCTGCACGCTCGCCAGTAGGTGATGCAGCCGCGGGGGCACGCGCTCAGGCTTTCGCCGCCGCGGCGTCCGCGGGCGCGGGGCGGCCAGGCCGAGGAGGTAGTCCTGCTCGATGTCGTCCAGGTGCAGAACCCGCGCGAGCGATTCCAGGACCTGCCGCGAGGGGTTCTTGTCGCGGCCGCGCTCCAGCCGCAGGTAGTAGTCGGCGCTGATGCCCGCGAGCATGGCGACTTCCTCCCGGCGGAGCCCGGGAACGCGGCGGTTCGCGCCCGCCGGGATCCTGTGCCGCTCGAAAATTTGATTGCGTTCCTGACCTGTGCCTTCGCCAGCAGCCAGGGAGCGGTGGTGGTTGGCTGGCCGGGTGCTACTCAAGATCGTCTACCTACTGGTTCGCCGGATACTCGGCTTGGCCGTGCTGCTATCCCGCAAGGACATGACGAAGGATGCTGAACTGTTGGTGCTGCGGCACGAGAATGCGGTGCTGCGCCGGCACACTGGCCGGATCCGGTACGAGCCAGCGGACCGGGTGTGGCTCGCCGCGCTGGCCCGACTGCTCCCCCGCAGGTGCTGGACCGAAATCTTCCCCGTCACGCCCGCGACGCTGCTGGCCTGGCACCGCAGGCTGACCACGAGCAAGTACGACACGAGCAATAGCCGCAAGCCCGGCCGCCCGCCGACGGTCCCGAGCGTCGCCCGCCTCGTCATTCGCCTCGCGAAGGAGAATCCGCTCTGGGGATATCGCCGCATCCACGGCGAACTGACAAAACTCGGCATCGCCGTGGCGCCGTCCACCGTGTGGGAGATCCTGCATACCGCGGGCATCGATCCAGCGCCGCGCCGCGCGGGCCCGACGTGGCGGCAGTTCCTGCACGCGCAGGCCGCCGGGATCGTCGCGGTGGACTTCCTGCATGTGGACACCGTGCTGGCGAAGAGACTGTACGTCCTGGTGTTATCGAGCATGGCACCCGCCGGATGCATCTGGGCGGCGTCACCGCGAACCCCACGGGCGAGTGGACGGTGCAGCAGGCCCGCAACCTCGCTATGAGCCTCGGCGAGCGGTTCGAGGACATCAAGTTCCTGCTCCGCGACCGCGGATCGAACTTCACCGCCTCCTTCGACTCCGTCTTCCAGGCCACCGGCGCCCGGATCCTGCGCGCCGCGGTCCAGTCACCGCGGATGAACGCGACCTGCGAACGCCTTGTCGGCACCCTGCGCCGCGAGCTCCTCGACCGGGTGCTGATCCTCGGCGAGCGACATCTGAGCGCGGTCCTGACCGAGTATCAGGCGCACTACAACACTGCCCGGCCGCACCAGGGCATAGGCCAACGCACCCCCGGCGACGAACCTGACGCTCCCCGCGCCACCGTGCTCAACGTCGATAGCCAGCAGATCCGCCGAAAACCCGTCCTGGGCGGCCTGATCAACGAATACACGCACGCCGCCTGACGCACGGAAGACCTGCAGGTCACCTGCCGAATCCTATTTTCGAGCGGAACAGGATCGGTCGAGGTCCGCCAGCTCGACGTGTCCGACCGGAGAGCCTCCTGGATCAGCGTTGAGGCAGACGATCTCTCCGTCCTTGACGAGAGTGGCCCGGTGGGAGTACTCTTAACCGGAGGAAAGTGTCCGTTTAAGGGATGCGGCTGGGACATCATGGAGATGGAGAAGGCCGTACTCACATCAAGTGGCTAGTCGACGGCGGAGCACTGACAATGAATTGTGACAGTCGACGGCGGTCTGACTCTGAGACGACAGTTAGCCTGCTTCTGCGGACGAACGGACTGATACCGCCTCACTGGTACGAGGTGGAGGTGCTAGGTCAGTCTCCCAAACTGCCCAGCGCGCTGAGCCCTCCCCCGCTCGATGCCGGCCACAGGAGGTCGGTTTGAGCACTGTCAAGGGGGCGATAATCGGTTCGGGTGCGATCAGCGCCGACTTGCTGAGCAAGATCGGGCGCCTATCGACGTCCCTTGCAATAGCCGTGGTCGCGGTGGTCGACGCCGAATCGGATGGGCTTGTACTAGCCAGGCAACTGGGTATCCCGACCACCGCGGATGGCGTCGAAGGACTCGTCGCCATGTCTGACTTCAAGGACATCAAGATCGTTCTCGACGCCACGTCCACCGAAGCCTACCCGGCGAACGCGGCCAAGCTCGCTGCCTATGACAAGCAGATCATCGGCCTCACCTCCGCTGTGATCGGCCCGTTCGTCGTTCCCTCCGTCAACCTCGAGCAGCATCTGGACGCACCGTATGTCAGCATGGTCACGTGCGGTGGCCAGTCGACGGTCCCGATCGTCGCCGCCATCAGCCGAATTACTCCTGTCCATTATGGCGAGATTGTCACGACCGTCGCCGCCCCGCCGCCCGGCCGGGGGGCGCAGGCTCACATCGATAAGTTGGCTGAGACCACGAGCGCGGCCATTGAGGTAGTGGGGGGCGCAGCACGCGGCAAGGCCATCATGGTCGTGAACTCAGCTGAACGCCAGTTGATAATGCGAGACACCGTACGCTGCCTTACCGATCGTCTCGACGATCAGGCCAGGGACGCGGTGAAGGCGTCGATCGACGAGATGGTCGCGGCGGTGGCCGCCTACATCCCTGGTTACCGACTCAAGCAGCAGGTCCAGATTTGGACGGTCGCGGCCGACGAAGCGGCGACCGGACGCTCTGGGGACCTCGAGTCGGGCGACTACGACGAGGTGAGCGTCTTTCTCCAGGTCGAGGATGCGCCAGCAAGCCTGCCCGGCTACGTCGACATGATGACGTCCGCCGCATGCCTCGTCGCCGAGAGGATGGCACTGCGCCACTCCACCTAAGTTGACCGCAATGCTCGCAGCCTGCAGCGGGCATGTCCCCGCAGCTCAGCGATGCCGAACTGGTTACCCTCGCGGTCATGCAGGCACTGCTCGGCTTTACCTCCGAGGCCCGCTGGATCCGCCTCGCGGGCGCCCACCTGCGGCACGTGTTCCCTTATCTGCCGCAGCAGCCCGGCTATAACAAGCGGCCGCGGGCCGCCCGCGGGCTGGTCCGCCACTGCACCCGGGTCCTGGCCGCCAGCACCAGCCTGTGGACCGACGACGTCCGGGTGGTGGACTCAACCCCGGTCGAGTGCGCCCGCTCTAGGGAGACGGTCAAACGCTCGGATCTGGCCGGATGGGCGCAGTACGGGTACTGCGTCTCCCATTCCCGCAGGTTCTGGGGCCTACAACTGCACCTGCTGTGCACCCTGCACGGCCTGCCGGAGATAAAGGTCATTCTCGGACATGTTCGCCGTCGACTTCGACATAGACCTTGTCCGGGTAGAAACATAGGTGTTCAGCGGCGGCCAGCGCTGCCGGCAACGGGTGGGGCAGGCTCCAGGCGGCGTCGGACACGTGCTTCCCTCCGGCGACCAAATGCCAGTGCTGGCCGTCGCCCTTGTAGGGACACTCGGAGATGGTATCGCTCAGCCCAAGTACACCCAGGTCGACGTCGGCGAAGGGCAGGTAGTAGCGGGTCGCGGCGCCGGTTTCGAACAGCAGCTTGGGGCGGCTAGACTCGGCTACCACTTTCCCGCCGTGGCGGACAATAACATGCTGCGAAGAGGTCAGCACATCGACGCGATGGTAGATGTCGCGGATGTGTCCGTAGATCGGGTCGTCTTCTTCGAACCACCGGTCCATGGTCGCAAACGCGACGGTGACATAACCATCCAGCCGCGGTCCGTCGTGCCGACCTGCTCGTTCAGTGAAGCCGATTACTGCGGTCTCGGCCACCCGGTCTCCAACTCGCACGTCCCACCGCGGTGCGCCGTCCTCCGCCGGCCCTGCGTCTATAAGCGACTCCGAGTCGAGGTCCCCGCTGGGAAAGTAATGCACGGGAAGACACCCGGTTTCATGTACAACGAGCCCGGCCGGCTATCCAGGATCGTGCGGCCTGCGAGAACCGCGCGCATCCGTCGGGGCCACGGCTCCCAGTAACGAACGTGCTCGGGAACATCAAAATCGAAAGAGCCGCGCCCGGAGGAAAACGGGCCACGGCCGAGTGTCAAGGACACGATTGGGTTCTTTCTGTCATTGATACAACGAAATACATTTGATAGTTAGCTGCTATGCGAAGCATGCCGGACGGCTTCCCTTTGCTGCTTATTCACCGCGGCCGTTCGTGAAGGCGGCGAGCTTCAGCCTGCGCAGGCCCGCGTCCAGGTCGGCGGGCAGCGCCGGGACGGCCGCCGCGGCCGACGCCCGGGCCTGGTACCAGGCGCACGCGGCGCTGCGCGCGCTCGATGACGGCGGGAACCATGCCGCCGCGGTAGCCTCGGCGCTTTCCGGTGATTCCGCCGCGAGTTTCGCCCGGCTGTCCGCGGTCCTGTCCGGCGGGATCGATACCAGCCAGGCCGTCTTCGCCACCCGCGCCCGTCAGGGCCGGGACGCGTTCACCGGCCTGGCCCCCGGCATGATCGTGGCGTCGCTGCTGATGGCGGCCGGCTCGGCCTGGGGCCTGAACCGCCGTCTGGCGGAGTACCGGTGACCGCGCGGCGCGTGCTGGGCGCGCTCGCCGCCTGCGCCCTGGTGCTGACCGCCTCGTCCGCCTCGTCCGCCGCGAGCGCCGTCAGCACCGCACGTACCGAGAGTACCGTCAGCACCGCACGTACCGTGAGCACCGCAACGGCTCCCGCCTGTAACCCCAAAGCGAGCAGCCTGCGTCCGTCCGGCCCGCCGCAGGTGACCGCCGGCTCGTTCATGGCCAAGATCCGCGCCCGCGGCTACCTCATCGCGGGCGTGGACCAGAGCACCTACCACTTCGGCTTCCTCAACCCGCTGACCGGGCAGATCGAGGGTTTCGACATCGACATGATCCGGGCGGTGGCCAAGGCCATCTTCGGCAACCCGGACAAGGTCGTGTTCAAGGCGATCTCCGACGCACAGCGGATACCTGACATCACCTCGGGCGCCGTCGACATCGTGGCCCACACGATGACGATCACCTGCGCCCGGCTGAAGGACGTCGACTTCTCCAGCGTCTACTTCGACGCGGCCCAGCGGGTCCTGGTGCTGAAGAACTCCCCGGCGCAGAGCCTGGCCGCCCTGCGCGGCCAGAAGGTCTGCGCGACCACCGGGTCCGACTCGGTCGACGTCATCGAGAAGGCCGGGGCGATCCCCGTCCAGGTGCCGTACTGGACCGACTGCCTGGTGCAGTTGCAGCAGGGTGACGTGGCCGCGATCTCGACCGACGACTCGATCCTGGACGGGCTCGCCGCGCAGGACCCGTGGACCAAGCTCGTCGGGCCCCGGCTCACCGACGAGCCCTACGGCCTGGCGATCTCGCAGCATCATCCGGATTTCGTCCGTTTCGTGAACGCGGTGCTCGCCCAGTTGCGCACCGACGGCCAGTGGGCGGCCAGCTACGCGCACTGGGTCGGGACTCCGGTGCCCGCTCCGCCGCCCGCGCAGTACGCGAGCTGACCGGCGGTAAACCTCGCTCGCTAGTTAGCGTTGACACACAGTAGCCTCGGTCTACGGGCAGAATGGGGAACGTCATGGTTTGTCGGCTTCGATGACGGGGGAGTGCCAATGACCGTCCCGATGCTGACCAGGGAGCAGGCCGGGACCGCGGTCAAGGCGGCGTCCGGCGAGCGCGACGCCATCCAGGCCAACCTGCTTGAGCTGGACCGCAGCTTCGGCAAGCAGCTGCTCGCGGGCGCCGCGCTTACCGGGCAGACCCGGTCGCGCTGGGATGCCGCCGTCGCCGGGCTCGGTGCGCTGTGGCAGGTGTACGAGGCCTACTCGGCGGTGATCGACCGGGCCGCCGAGGTGGCCGGCCGGCGCCTCGGGCCGCGGGAGCTCGCGGACCTGACCACGCTGCTCACCGGGCCGGCGGTCCAGCTGGCCGCCGGGCCCGCCCCGCTGGCTGGCCGC
>PMST01000016.1 GCA_003168295.1 Actinomycetota bacterium | reverse complement strand
CCGGGGTGGCCGAGACGACGCCCGCGGGCGGCGATACTCCGCCCACTCCCTGGGCCGACGCGGCTTGCACGGCAGTGGTGCCCGCCACCACCAGTCCCGCCGCTGTGCCTAGTGCGATGAGGTATTTTCGCATGTTCCCTCCCCAAGCTAGCCGGGAGAGACCCCACCCCGGCAAGCACTGATGTAGCTGTATTGAAGATGCACCAGTTACATTGATGGTTTACACTGTAACATTGGGCAATATGCCGATATGGGTCGTGTGGTAGATGATTCTGGTTAGTACGACCTCCGCAGGGTCATCGACGAGCCGGGGCCGTGCCTCGATCTGCTTATGACGCGCTGATCGTCAGCGGCGTCTCCGCGGTGGCGCTGCCGTTCCCGTTGGTGGCCATGATCATGACCTGATAGGTCCCGGCAGGCAGTCGGACCCCGCTGCCGTCGTACCCGTAGTAGGGCACCGTGAGCTGCCCGGCCGCGTGCGCTGGTTTGTCGATCTGCCGGGCCACCGTCCCGTCCGTCCGCAGGACTAGGATGGCGACGTCTGCGGTCTGTCCGATCCGGAAAGTGATCACCGTGTGGTTTTCCCCGTCGCGAGCGAACTGCGCCGGGCTCAGGGTCAGCCCGGTGACCCTGTTGCCGTCAGTGGGTGGGGCCGCGCCGGCCGACGCCGAGCTGGTCGGGGAAGGGGACGCACTGGCCGTCGCCGTAGGAGCCGGGCTGTTTGGCGTCACGGCAGCCGTCGGCGCGGGCGACGATGGCGCCGGGTCGGTGTCCTCGTTCGCCGCGACGGACTTCGCCACAAAACCTTTCCAGGCATCCTGCGAGGCCTGGTCGGTCAGCTGCAGCGTCGGATACTCCGGGGAGCCGTTGAAGACCGAGGCGAACAGGGCGCCGCTGCTCATCAGGTAGTTGCCGACCTCCGTCATCCAGGCCGCCCGGCCGGTCGCCGTGGACAGACCGAATTCAGCGAACCCTTAGGGCAGTCCGACGCTGTTGGACGCCGCCATGCACGGGCCCATGAAACCGGCCGGCGGGGTGGGCTGCGGGTTGACGTTCGTCGCGCTGCCCACTGGATAGGCGTCCCAGCCGAGCGTGCTGATGATGCCGCCGCTGGGCAGGTAGGACTTCCAGTCCCGGCCGGACGCCTGGACCAGGTCCCAGGACATCAGGATCAGGGTGGAATGCAGGTCCGGATTGTGCGCCGCGTCGGCGAGCGCGACCACGCGCGCCCAGGCCGCTTTGTAGTCGGCCAGGGTGAACTGCCCGTCCGCGATGTTGTCCTCGGGCTCGTGATAATAGGAGTAGTAGATCGGATGGCCGGTCGGCGCGGTGTCGAAGAAATGCGTCAGGGTCGCGTCGCCGGCACCGGACAGGATGTCCGTCGGCAGCGCCTTGAAGCTGACGATAACCGCCGAGTCATTGGCCCCGGCCAAGACCGCCCTCCCAGGCGTTGGCCACCGACAGGCCCGGGTAGTAGACCCGCACGATCGGCAGGGTGCCGAGCTGCGCCGTGGTCTCGGCCAGGTCAGAGGCGGTCACCGAGGAGCCGAACAGCGGCACTGACGAGGCCGGCGACGCGGACCGAGCGTTCAGGGTGTGGATGCTCCCGGTGGCGAACAGCAACCCGGTCAGCACGCCGGCTGCGGCCAGCAGAGCGATGCCGATAATCAGGGCGAAACGCGACTTGGCGGCCGTGCGCCGGGCGCGGCGGGGGGAGCGCCGATCCTTTCCAGTGGACGTCGGCTGAAGCAGCGTAGTGCTGGGCCGACCGTGGTGAGCGCGTTCCACGCGGGACTCCTCTCCTCGGCCATCCTGCCCGGCGGAAAGCAGCCCGTGCAATAGTAAGGACAGTAAATAAAATGGGCAGGCCAGGGGAGGTGACGGGGAGGTGAAACGAGAGAATCTAGGATATTACGGAATTCTTTAGGGACCGGCGAAACCGTCCCGTATAACAAGTTTAGTGAAGCCTTGATCAGGTAAATTACGAGGGCCTCTGGGACCAGTACGCGAAGGACTGGGATATACAACACCCTGGGCTCGCCCATATCGGCGATGAGTGGACCGGCGAGCACGCGGGCACGGCCAAGTCCGTGGAAGAATACAACGAGCTGGTCGAAAGCCGGTACGTTGCTCCCAACATCGTCGCGACCGACCACATCCGGGAAATAGGCGTGGGTGGCGGGAAGACCTCTGCCATGCTGAAGAAGCACTGCAGCGAGCTGGTGTGTGCGGACATCTCGGCGGAGATGCTCAAGGCGACGCGTGAGCGCCTCGGGGACGAAGGCGTGCGATATGTGAAGCTGGACGGCATTAAGCTCTCCAGCGTGCCCGCCAGATCTGTCGACGTTTGTTTCTGCTTTGACACCATGGTCCACATCGAGCCGCGAGACATTTTCAACTACCTGACTCAGATTCCGGCGTTGATGCGCGGCCGAAGGGTCTGTATTTTCCATCACACCAATACGCTGAGCGAGCTGGGCTGGGCTCGCTTCCTGTCTGAGTGGACAAGAACCTCATGGGCCGGTCGGGCGGTTCGTTCTCGGTTATGACCAATGACCTCATGGCCCGCTTTTTGGAGCACCTGAGCTATGAGGTGATCACCAAGGGCAACCGAGACAATCCCCCGGGATTGCGTCTGGGTCGTCCGCGCTCCGAAGAGCTAGTGTCGCGCCTGAAATCTTCGCGATATTTTTGCTAGGGAGTCGAGGATCTCTTCGGCGGTTTTGAGTTCAGGAAGTGGTTCGGCTACCTGACCACCCAGATGATCCGCCGCGGAAGAGGGCCGTGTCTCCTCCTGGGCGGAGACACGGCCCCAGTCGGGCTGCTGCCTAGCTGTAGGGCAAGAAGCAGATCCCGGACAGGTTCTGCACCCCGCCGCACATCTGGCTGCCATCGAAGTTGTCGCTGGCGATCCAGAGCCCGGCGCTGGTCATGAGCTCGTCATCCGCGCCCAGGCCCTCGTCGCGGCTGTAGTAGCCGACGCTGCCGTTGGCGCTGACGTACAGGTTGCCGTTGGCCGGGTCAAGCCCCTCCATTCCCGGCGCGTTGTAACCGCCGGGGCCCAGCGCGTCGCAGTCGTTCGGGTTCATGGAGAACCGCTCGTGCCCGGCGAAGTAGGCCGCGTTGGCATCCGCCGCCGCCGAGTACAGCGAGTCGCAACCTGTGTAGTTCACCCATTCGTGCAGCACCGACGTCTGGGTGGCGGGGAACGCCGCCGCGGCGTCGCACAGCCCGGTGCGCGCCGTCTCCCCGACCGGGTAGCCGTTCGGGTGATAGCCGGTGGTACCGATGTAGACGGTCGAGTCATCCGGCGACCAGGCCGCGGCCTGGATGTAGAACGGCTCGACCGTGGCGCACTGGTACGGATACGCCGGGTTGCTGCCGTCGAACTCCGGTGAGGTCCAGCCGGTGACCGTGGCCGTGGCGCCGCCCACGTTCAGCATGAACATCTGCTGCCGCGGCAGGCCGCCGACCGAGGNNTGAGCTGCTGGTTGTAGACCTGCGTGGTGTTGGTGGCCACCCCCGGGTAGTTGTAATTGCCGGAGACATTAAGGGACAGGAACCCGTCGCTCTTGCCGGTGACCGGGTTCAGGCTGACCATGTACGGGTCATTGGTGTCGCCGTTGATGCCGGTGAACCGGCCACCGACCAGCAGGTGATTGCCCACGCCGATCATGGTCTGCACCGCGCCCGCGGCGTTGCTCGCGAACGTGCTGACCACGTTGCCGGTGGTGGT
>PMST01000473.1 GCA_003168295.1 Actinomycetota bacterium | reverse complement strand
CGCAGGTCTGCCAGGTGCAAGGGGTGTGGGTGCGGCCGGAATACCGCGGCCAGGGCCTGGCCGCGCCGGGCATGGCCGCGGTCGTCGTCGAGGCGTCGCGGTCGATCGCGCCGCTCGTGTCGCTGTACGTCAACGACTTCAACTCCCCGGCCCGCGCGGCCTACCGCCGGGTCGGCTTCACCGAAACGGGCCGCCTCATGTCCGTTTTGTTCTGAGCCCTAGTCGCGGTCGCGGATCTTGCGCAGGTAGTCGACGATCGGCCCGAAGGCGTCCCTGACTTCCTCTAGCTGGCGCGGGGTCAGCCGGTCGATGAAATGCTTGCGGACGTTTTCGACGTGATCAGGCGCGACTCGCTTGATCGCGTCTATGCCCGCACCGGTCAGCACCGCGAAGGTACCGCGCTTGTCGCCCTCGCAGTTATCCCGGCGGACCAGCCCGCGGGCTTCCATCCGCGATATCTGGTGGGACAGCCGGCTCCGTGACTGGCTGGTGGCGTCGGCAAGCTCGGTCATCCGCAGCCGGCTGTCCGGCGCCTCGGACAGCTCCACCAGGATCTCGTAGTCGTGGCCGTTCAGCCCGTGCGCGTTCAGGTCGCGGTCAAGCTGGCGCATGAGCAACTGGGACAGGTGAACGGTCGCGCGCCATGCCTGCTGCTCATCATCAGTCAGCCAGCGCGGCTCACCGTTTGTCCCGGACATACCAAGAATCTACCGTTCCCGGTCACCCCCCGGCGACAGAGTTTCGGCTGGTCCCTCCGCACGTGAACGACCCGGCCTGGCCACCTGCCCGCCGCTGCTGAGCCAGACCGTGGTGCCGGACAAGCCTCAGGTCACCCAATCGCGGCAGGCATTACGATAGATGGCGAATGCCGCGCAAAGTCTTCAGCCCCGAGGATCGACGCAGAGGTGACCGTGGTCACGCCAGCAGATTCCGCGACGCCGACCGGCGCCCAGGCGGCCGCGGCGTACCTGCGGGAGCTGCTGCTGCGGCCGGGAAGGTACCGGCGCGAGTGGGAGCAGTACGCCGAGCGCAGCCGGCGGGGACTCCTCAACCAGCTCGCGGTCGCCGAGGTGCTCGCCCATTACCTGTCCGAGCACCCGCGGGCCAGCGGCGACGTCGACGTGCAGCCCAGGCAGCTGAAGGACACCGCCGCGCGGGCCCTGTCGGGCAAGCTTATGTCCAAGGCGACGCTGACCCTGTTCACCGATGCGTTCGGGCTCGGCACGCTGGAGCGCGAGCAGCTCGGAAAGCTGTGGGAAGGCTCGGCGCACGTCCGCGTGCTTTCCGGTCCGCGCGCGATCCGCGACGATAAGGCGGGCGCGCTAGGGAGCCCGCGGATCAAGACCCTTTCCCTGCACGATCACCATTACCTCGGCCCGGACGGGATGCCGGTCCGGCATCGCGTTATCCACGTCATCGAGGCGGTCGTCGACGCGGTCGACCGGGTGCCCTACCGGGCCGACACCAATGCCCTGACCATTGAAGTCGGGCAGGGATTCAGCGGGCTCGCGGGTCCCTTCTACCAGCCGACAGCCGAAGTGTTCGTGGTCGACATGCTGCTCGCCAAGCCGCTCGCGGCCGGGGAAACGGCCACGCTTGAGTATTCGGCGGGTTTCCATTACGCGCTGCCGCCCGCCCCTGAGTTCCGCCGCATAGTGCAATATTCCGTCGAAAACCTCGATATCCGGGTGGAATTCCATCCGGACAGGCTGCCGGGAAACGTCGTCTGGGCGGTGTGGGACGGAATGGACGGTCCCATCGTCGAGCGCGAGCCGGTCGTCCTCGACAGTCAATTCGCCGTTCACCGCTACCTGCGGCTGGCCGAGAAGACCGTCGCCGGCTTCCACTGGGACTGGTAGCCCAGGCAGGCTCGGCCGCGCGCCGGGGCGCGGGCGTGGCACGATCAGATGGTGCGGAGGGACGAGGGCGCGGCGACGACAAGCGCCGAGTTGCGCGCGCACAACCTGGCGCGGCTGCTGCGCGCCGTCCACGACGGCGCGGGCCAGCTCACCCGAGCCGAACTCACCAGGCAGCTCAGCCTGGCCAGGGGAACCGCCACCGTTCTGGTCAGGGACCTGGCCGGACGCCAGCTCATCGAGGAGCTGCCCAGCCCGGCCGATTCGCCCGCCGATGTGCGGGTACAGCGCACCAGGGGCCGCCCGACGGGGGTGCCCTCGGCGCATCCGCACGGACCGGTCGCGCTCGCCGTCGACCTGCGGGACGACTCCTTTACCCTGGCTGTGTTCGAGCTGACCGGCCGCGGCGCCGTGCTCGACCGCCAGGAGCGGGACACGCGTTCGGGTACCGCGATGCTGGCCGACGTCGCGGCCAGGCTGACGATCCGCCGCCGCCAGTTCGGCGACCGCGTGATCGGCATCGGCGTCGCGGTGCCCTCCCCGCTCAGCGGCGGCGCGATGGTGCAGCCCACCCTGTCCGACTGGCAGGACGTCGACGTGGCCGGGGTGCTCGGCCTCCTGACGGCGGAGGCGGGCCCGGTGCTGGCCGGCAACGACGCGACGCTGGCCGGGCTGGCCGAGGCTCGCCGCGGCGTGCTGCGGGGCGTCTCGGTCGCCCTGCACCTGCACGTCGCGACCGGCATCGGCGGGGTGCTGCTGGCCGGCGGCCAGCCGGTAACCGGGGCGCGTGGTTCGGCGGGCGAATTCGGGCACATGCCGCTGGCCGGCGGCAGCGATCCGTGCCGGTGCGGCTCGACGGGCTGCTGGGAACTCGACGCAGGCGCTCGCGGCCTGCTCCGCGCGGCCGGCCTGGGCGAGCAGGGCGACCGGATGGTCCAGGCCACCCGTGTCATCGCGGCGGCGGCCGACGATCCGGGCTGCGCCTGGGTCCTGACGCAGGTGGCCGCGGCCCTCGGCCGGGGCATCGGCGCGCTGGTGAACGCCCAGGACCCCGAGGTCGTCGGCCTGTCCGGCCTGGCCGCCGAGGTCTACCAGGCCGCGCCGGACGCGGTCCAGGCGGCCTACCTGGCCGCGCTGATGCGGTTCCGCCGCCCGCAGCCGCCCGCCCTGCTGCCATCGACGCTGGGCGACCTGGGCACGCTGACCGGCGCGTCTGAGCTCGTCTTCGACGCCTTCCTCACCCCGCGCGGCCTCGGCGCATGGCAGCCGCCGGCCCGGAAAACCGCGTGACTTCCGCCGTCCGGCCTGGTAAGTTCCCGTCCTCGTGGCGGCGTCAAGTTCACAATCAAAAGACGAACCTACGGAACGATCCGGCCTCGACCCCATCCTGACCGCCGAACGCGACCAGTTGCGGCGCTCCCGGGAATTCCTGCACATGATGCGGGAGGACGTGCTCTCCCTCAAGGCGCTGGGCGGGGACCCGGTGTCCGAGGAATACCTCAAGGCCGACCTGTACCATCGCGCCGAAGCGCTGAAGGACATCCCGGACACCCCGCTGTTCTTCGGCCGGCTCGACTACGCCGGCCCCCCCGAAGCCGGATATTCCGGAACCGGAATATCCGGAACCGGCGACGACGGGGTGAGCGGGCATAGCTTCCACATCGGCCGCAGGCACGTGCATGCGCCCGACGGCACGCCCGCGGTGATCGACTGGCGGGCCCCGGTCTCCAGGCCGTTTTACCGGGCCAGCGGCGCGGATCCGATGAACCTGGCGCTGCGGCGGCGCTTCGGCTTCTCCGGCGGCGAGCTAACCGCCTATGAGGATGAGCTGTTCACCACCGATCGTTCGGGTCAGGAAGACAAGCACCGGACGAGCCAGATCCTGCTCGACGAGATCGAGCGGCCACGGTCGGGGCCGATGCGGGACATCGTCGCGACCATTCAGCCGGACCAGGACGATATCGTCCGGGCCGGAGCCGCGCAGACGGTCTGCGTGCAGGGCGCGCCGGGCACCGGGAAGACCGCCGTGGGGCTGCACCGGGTCGCGTACCTGCTGTACGCGTACTCCGAGCAGGTGCGGCGGCGCGGGGTGGTCATGGTCGGGCCGAACCGTGCCTTCCTGTCCTACATCCGCAACGTGCTGCCCGCCCTCGGTGAGCTTGAGGTCACCCAGACGACCGTCGGCGAGCTGGTCGCCGCCGCCGGGACCGTTGCCGTGCGCGGGGCCGACACCGAGGCGGCCGCGATCGTCAAGGGAGACGCGCGGATGGCGGACGTGCTGCGGCGGGCGCTGTGGGCGTCGATCCGGCGGCCGTCCGCGGCCCTGGTCCTGCCGCGCGGGGCCCGGCGCTGGCGGCTAGCCGCCTACGAACTCGAGGAACTCGTCCATGAGCTGCGGCACCGGGGGGTGCGTTACGGCGCGGCCCGCGAACTGCTCGGGCACAGGATCGCGCACGTGATCCTGACCCAGATGGAGGCCGCGGGGGAGGCCTGCGACGACCGGACGCACGAGGCCGTGCGGCGGTCCAGGCCGGTGCGCCTCGCCGTGGACGCGATCTGGCCGAAGGCGGATCCGGCCCGGCTGGTGTTCGGGCTGCTGGCGTCGGCGGAGGCACTGGCGGAGGCGGCCGGGGGCATCCTCACCGCCGCCGAACAGGCCGAGATCGTGTGGTCGTCCCCACCGCGCGGTCCGGGCTCGGCGCGCTGGTCCGCGGCCGACGTCGTGCTCATCGACGAGGCGCGCGACCTGATCACGCGGATGCCCAGCCTGGCCCACGTGGTCGTCGATGAGGCGCAGGACCTGTCGCCGATGGAGTGCCGCGCGCTCGGCCGCCGGTGCTCGACCGGGGCGGCGACCGTGCTCGGTGACCTCGCCCAGGGCACCACGCCCTGGGCGGCGCCGTCCTGGGAATCGCTGCTGTCGAACCTGGGCAAGCCCGATACGCAGGTCAGGGAGCTGTCGGTGGGATACCGGGTGCCCAGGCAGATCCTGGATTACGCGTCCGCGCTGCTGGCCGTGATCGCCCCCGAGTTGCGGCCGGCCTCCTCGCTGCGGGCCGATCCCGGCGCCCTGGACCTGGTGCAGGTGCCCGCCGCCGCGCTCGGGCCGGCCCTGGTGCAGGCGTGCCTGCAGGCGTGCGCCCGGCCCGGTTCGGTCGCCGTGATCGCCGCCGACCCGCAGATCCCGGCCCTGGCCCGGGTGCTTGACGGCGCTTGGGTGAAACACGGCACGCCCGGTTCTGACTCCCGGCTGACGCTGGTGCCCGTCACTTTGGCCAAGGGGCTTGAGTACGATCACGTCATCGTGGTGGAACCCGCGCAGATCGCCTCGGCCGAGGCCAGGGGCCTGCAGCGGCTCTACGTGGCGCTCACCCGAGCCGTGTCGCGGCTGACCGTCTTGTATACTGAGGCGTTGCCTGCGCCGCTGCGGTCGTGATTATTACCTCCGCTTAAGTCGGCCTTTGGTGAACCGGAGCCCGGACCAGTGCGTCTGTCTGGGTAGGGGAAAATGCGGGAACCTGCCCGCTGACTTCCTGAGCTGGGATTTTCCCGATGGGCGTTGCACAGGTGCCGCCACGGCGGCATCCTGGATTCAGGTGGCAACGTAAAGCTTTAGACTGACTCCCCAAAGTTACGGTGGTTACGGTGGAAGCCAAAGGGGCCCGCGAGCCCGACCAGATTCAGGCTGTTTATCTGGAGAAGCTAGCCGACGAGTTGTCCCATCGCGGGCTGGAAGCGTGGCTGATGGCGCCGCCCGGCCGCCGCCCCAGTCTGTACGTGGTGAACCCGGCCGCGCGGGCACTGGAGGAGAACGTCTACGTCGGCTGCGGCAAGGACGGCATCTGGTGGTTCTGGTGGTCCTGGGCGGAGCGGATAGCCGTCGCGGACGACGTTGACCTGGCCGCCACGACAATCGTCCGGGTACTCGCCTCACTGCGCCGCGCGGACTGACCCCTCGTCCGCCTCTCGGTCCCGTCCGCCTCTCCGGCCCCCGTTCGTGATGTGATAGGGCTTACGGGTCCAGCCCGGGGAAGGCCTGGGTGCTGCCGCGCCAGTACGCGGCGGCCTCGGCTGAGCCCTGCATGGCCACCGCGCCGAAGTCGCGCAGCCGCTGATTGCTGACCGCGACGATAGCCAGGTAAGCCCGGGTCACGCCCTCTTCGAGGTAGGCCGCCAGCGCCATCGCGCTGGTCCCGTCGTGCACCGGGAAGGGAAGTGAGTAGAAGGCCTGCGCGCTGACGGGCTGCGCGCTTAGCGCGTAGATCATGGCGGTCAGCGTGTCACGGGCCTTGTTGTGCCGTTCCCAGTCCTGCTGCGCCGCGACCTGCCTGCTCCCGGTCAGGTGCGCGCCCGCCACTCCGTAGCCGTAGATGGCCGCATCCTCGGCGGCGAGCGCGGAGCGCAGCGCGGACACCGCGGTGATCTCTGCCATAAGGTGATCCCCGCTAGCCGCCCAGCACGGCGACGTGCGTGGCGTCGGAGGCCGCGATGCTCGCGAAGAGCTGCGCCAGAGCGGGTTCCACGGTAGCCAGCCGCCGCACTAGGCCTGCTGCGGAGGTACGCTCCGCGGCTCGCAGCCCGGCAATCGTGACGCGGCCGGGTGCGGCGGTGCTCGCTGTCGCCGACGGCCGGGGCGACGCCGTCGCGGTGGCGGTCCCCGGGGGCTGGATGAGCTGGGCCCGGAGCCGCGTGAGGTGCTGCTCGTGCTGGGCGAGCAGGGCGGGCAGATCGCGAGCGCGGGCTGTCGCCGCGGAATCGGAGGCCAGCGCCGTCCGGTACAGGCCGATCAGGTTTTCCTCCGCGGCGATCACCGCCACAAGCGTGACCACGTCGGGCGCGAGACGCGGCCGGCCTGCCAGCGGGTCGGGGCCGGTGAACACGTCGGAGGACCGGCAGCCGGCCGTAGCGAGCAGCAGGGGCAGCGTTGCCGCCGAGGCGAGCAGGGTGCGGCGCCTCGGCAGGATGTCGGGCACACCGGCAAGCTACCACGTGCTGTTCGGCGGGTCCGGCCGGTCCTATCCGCGCGACGGCCAACTCCCAGATAGGCTAGGTCTCAATCCTGCAGGTCGTGGACGAGGAGGTCGTGATGCCAGGAGGTCCGCGTCACGCGCCGAGGCCGCGCCCGTCGGCGGCCGGCGGGTCGGCCGACGAGGGCAAGATCGCGGACGTGATCGAGCCCGTAGTCACCGCCGCGGGTATGGACCTGGAGTCGGTCCGGGTGACCGCCGCGGGCAGGCGGCGGCTGCTCCGTGTGGTGGTGGACAGCGACCACGGCGTGAGCCTGGATGACGCCGCGGCGATCAGCCGCCAGCTGTCGGCCGCGCTTGACACCGTGGCGGCGATGGGGGATTTCCCGTATACGCTCGAGGTCTCGTCCCCTGGGGTTGACCGCCCGCTGACCGATCCAAGGCACTGGCGGCGTGCCGTGGGGCGTCTGGTCCAGGTCACGGTCACGGACTCCGGTGCCATCTCGGGCCGCATCGTCTCAGCCGAACCGGACGCGGTCACCCTTGACATCGACGGTGACCCGAAGAACCGCCGCCGCTTCAGTTACGCCGTGCTCGGCGCTGGAGCCATCCAGGTGGAGTTCGGGCACCTGCCAACGGAGCTTGGAGCGACCCGCGATGGACATTGACCTGAGCGTGCTGCGGAGCCTGGAGAGCGAGAAAGATATCTCGCTCGACCTCGCGATCAAGGCCATCGAGGACGCCTTGCTCGTGGCCTACCACAAGTCGCAAGGCGCGTCGCCGTCCGCGCGCGTCGAGATAGACAGGAAGAGCGGGCACGTCACCGTCTGGGCCGTCCAGCCCGGCTCGGACGGTACCGCGGCGCGGGAATTCGACGACACGCCGGCCGGATTCGGCCGGATCGCGGCGACCACGGCCCGGAATGTGATCTTGCAGCGGCTCCGCGACGTCGAAGACGAGGTGACCTTCGGCGAGTATGCCGGCCGTGAGGGCGACATCGTGGCCGGGGTGATCCAGCAGGGCAAGGACCCCAGGACCGTGCTGGTCGACCTGGGCAAGCTGGAGGCCGTGCTGCCGCCGGCTGAGCAGGTACCTGGCGAGCGTTACGTCCATGGCGAGCGGATCCGCTGTTATGTACTCCACGTGCGCAAGGGGCACCGTGGTCCTTCTGTCACCTTGTCGCGCACCCACCCGGGCCTGGTGAAGAAGCTGTTCGCGCTGGAAGTCCCCGAGATCGCGGGCGGCGCGGTGGAGATCGTCGCGATCGCGCGGGAAGCGGGCCACCGCACCAAGATCGCGGTTCGCTCGCACCAGCAGGGCGTCAACGCCAAGGGTGCCTGCATCGGCCCCATGGGCAGCCGCGTGCGGAACGTGATGAACGAATTGCACGGCGAGAAGATTGACATCGTCGACTATTCCGATGACCCGGCCGGCTTCGTGGCGAACGCCTTGTCGCCCGCCCGGGTCAGCCGGGTTCATGTCGTCGATCTCGCGGCCAGGGAAGCACAGGTCATCGTCCCCGACTACCAGCTGTCCCTGGCGATCGGCAAGGAGGGGCAGAACGCGAGGCTGGCGGCCAGGCTCACCGGCTGGCGGATCGATATCAGGTCCGACGCCGCGCCCCCGTCCTCCGGTCCGTCAGCAGAAGCACCCTCCGAGCCTTCGCCCCAGGGTCCCCAGGGTCCCTCCGCGTCCCAGGGTCCCTCGGGCTCCCGGGGCTCCCGGAGTTCCCTCAGTCAGCAAGATGCCCAAGATTCTCAGCACGCACAACAGCCTGAAGGTGCTCCGAGTGCCCTTGCGACACCGGAGGTGTCGCAAGCACCGGCGACCTCGTTAGCTTCGATCAACTCGCCAGGCACATCGGCTCGTCCTGCCGCTCCAGCCGGGCCGGATCGGCGAGCCGGGCTCTTACCCGGCCTCGGGGACCTGCGGACACGGTAGACTTATCACTGGAATGGCCACACGAGCTCAGCAGCATGCCACGGGTATGCCCGTGATGCGTACCTGTGTAGGCTGCAGGGAGCGTGAGGTCAAGTCCAGTCTGCTTCGCCTTGTAGCGGCTGGGGATGTTATCCGGCCTGACCCGCAAGCCCGACTGCCTGGTCGGGGTGCCTATTTGCACCCCAGCCCGACATGTTTGGACCTTGCGCGGCGGCGCCGGTCGTTCCCCCGGGCACTGCGTACGACGAGATCGGTCAGCTTGGCTTTGCTAGCTGAGTATCTTTGCGGCGCGGAATCCCGGAATAACATTGCGAAGGCGGAACAGTCTGGCTGGGCAGCGAGTTTAAGGCAAGTAAGGAATACCTGTCGGAAAGCAGGTCGAGAAGCGGATGAGCGCTCGATGAGCACGTTGCGATGATCACCATAGGCTGAGGCCAGCCCGGAGCACGCTCTGCCCGGGCCTAGGTCCGGTAAAAGGTCCGGGGAACGGGCCGAGAAGGAGCGTAGTGGCGAAGGTCCGGGTTTACGAACTCGCGAAGGAGTTCGGCGTAGAGAGCAAGGCCGTCATGGTCAAGCTCAATGAGATGGGCGAGTTCGTAAGATCAGCATCCTCGACGATCGAGGCGCCCGTGGTCAGGCGGCTGAAGGAGGCGTTCGCCTCCAAGGCAACCGAGCAATCGGCCCAGGGGTCTAAGCCCAGGCCAGCACCATCATCCGCGCCGCGGGCCGGAGCGGCACCAGCGGCTTCGTCCAGCAGTCCCGCGGCTGGCGCAGGTTCCGCCGTCGGTCCCCGTCCGGGTGCCGGGCCGCGACCTGATATCGGCGCTGGCACGGCCTCCCGCGATGACCGCGCGGCGGCTGCAGCTGCCGGAGCGGCACCTGCTGTCCAGTCGGCTCCGATCGCGCCTGCGGGAGCGATCGGAGCGGCCAACGGGACCGCGAACGGCGCGGCCGTACCCGATACGTCCGCCAACGGCTCTCCCGGCGCTTCCGGGGGCGCCGCTGACGGAGCGGCGCGCCGGCTGCCGCCGGTTGCGCCCTCACCCGCGTCCCGGCCCGGTCCGGGCGGCGACACGGCGATTCAGGGGACCCCCGGCGGTTCAGGGGCTCCGCGGGTTCCGGGACCGCAGCGGACCCCGGCTACCCCGGCGGACTTCAGGAGTCCGGGGACCAGCCAGGCTCGCCCTTCCGCCCCTCGGCCCGCCGTCCCCGGGGGCTCCACGGGTCAGCGTCCCGCCGGCTCCGGCGGTCGCCCCGACCAGCCGGGTCCGGCTGCGGGAGCACCCGGAGCCGCTGGGTCCAGGCCGTCCACGTCCAGGACTTCGGGACCAGGCGCGCCCCGGTCGGGTGCGCCCAGGCCGGCTGGAGCGGGCCCCCGTCCCGGTGGTGGTCCGCGTCCCGGCCCACGGCCGGGCAATAACCCGTTCAGCTCGACCGCCACAGGCATGGGCTCGGCGCCTCCGGCTAGGCCCCAGACGCCGGCCGCGCCCGGTCAGCCGGGCGCACCTAGCCGTCCGGGACAGCCGGCCGGTGCCCCTGGTGCCCCCGGCGGTTCCGGTGGTCCCGGCGGTTTCGCCGGTCCTCGACCGGGAGGTCGCGGACCGGGTAGGCCCGGCGGCGCGTCCGATGGCGGTCCCCGCCCCGGCGGTCCGCGTCCCGGCGGCCCGCTCGTCTTACCTGTGCGCTCCCGGGTGACATTCATCGGTAACACCCGGGGGCCGGGGTGACGCCTGCCTGTCAGACGGTCCTTGTCCGAACCATCAGGGCCAACCGTGAAGGAGAACCGCGATGCCTCGGCTCAACCCCGGTGACCCGTTCCCCAAGCTGACGCTCAGCACCACCGACGGCCAGCTGACCACCGTCCCGGACGCGTTCGCC
>PMST01000504.1 GCA_003168295.1 Actinomycetota bacterium | reverse complement strand
CGGCGAGGACCCGTACCCGGAGCTCTACGACGTCCCGCCCGCCACGGCCCGGCTGGGCAACCACGTGCGGGCGTCCGGCGGCCGGGTCATCGCGGCGGGCACCACCGTGGTCCGCGCGCTGGAGACGGCGGCCCGCGCCGACGGCCAGGTGGCGGCCGCGGCGGGCTGGACGGCGCACGTGGTCACCCCGCAGACGGGGGTCCGGGCGGTGGACGGGCTGCTCACCGGCCTGCACGAGCCGCGCTCGTCGCACCTTCGGATGCTGGCCGCGTTCGCGGGCCCGGAGCTGCTGGCCCGGTGCTACGCCGAGGCGATCAGCTCCGGATACCTGTGGCACGAGTTCGGCGACGTGCACCTGCTGCTGCCCTAGCCGTCGGGCCAGCTACCCGTGGTGATCGTAACCAAAAGCGAAGGGACCCCTTGCGGGGCCCCTTCGCTTTTGGTTAAGAACCTGCTACTGCGGCAGGCTGGTGTAAACCGTCCAGGTGTAGACCGAGCCGCCCCACGCCGTCGGCGTGGCGCTGCCGCGCAGCTGCGCGCCCTTGCCGGCCGGGTTGACAACCAGGCCGGTGGCCACGTTCTTCAGCGTGCCGTTCGGCTGCGGGACGAACTGCTGGAACGGACCGGTGTTGCACCAGGTGAGGATCAGGCCGTCAGGCAGCGGATCGGAGGCCCAGCCGCCGCGGGGGTCGGACACGCAGAGCCCGGTCCCCGTTCCGTCCGGCGCGTACTCGAACCTGACCGCACCCGCGTGCGTGCCGGCCAGGATCTGGAAGTGCGTCGCGGGGTCGGCCTGGGTCGCGGGCCACCCGGCGATAACCGCCCCTGGGTGCTGGTGCTGCCGGTACACATCGAACCCGTTGCCGAACGGGTTGACCTCATCGCCTGCGGTACCGATCGTGACGCCGCCGCTCGCGGCAACGATGAGGCTGAAGGTGCCATTCAGCACGGCGCCCTCAGCGTCGGTGGCGGTCACCTTCACGTTGCTGTACGTGCCAGGCGCGGCGGTTCCCCCGACGTAGGTCAGCGTGGGGTTTCCTGAGACCAGCCCGGCCGGCAAGTTCGACTCCGAGAAGCTGATGCTGTTGCTTACCGAGCTCGTGGCCGTGAACTTCACGGTGCCGGAGATGTTCGAATCGGCCAGCGCGGACAGGCTCGCGGTGATGACGCCACTGGTGGGACCGTTGAGCTGGATCGAACCGGCCGTGAGCGTGATGGGGATCGACAGCGCCTCGGCGTTGCCTGCGGTGTCGGTGGCGTCGACGACGACGTTGGGCGGGCTGGTGACGGCGGCACCCGAATAGCTGANNTGACCCCGGTGCCGTCGGATACCCCGAAACCGGAACCCCCGAAGGTGTCCGGGGTCACCGCGGAGGCGGATAGCCCGGTGTCCGACCAGGTCGTGGCGTGGGCCGGGAGTGCTGTCGCGCCTACCGCGAGGGCACTGCCGAGCAGCGGGACCGCCATGACCCCTATTGCCCTTTTAAGATTGGAATGCACTCTTCACGCCCTTCTGTACGCACCCTCCGCGGGCGTGGCCAGACCGTCTGACCGGGAGGGCCGCCCGGGAGGACATTGAATTACGGAACGTAGCCGAGCGACGCCTATCTGTTAGGACGCCCAGAGCGCGATGTTTGGTTGCGTTGGAGGCAAAGATCGAATTTGCGAACTAAGGTCACGCGCTGATCGCGTCACCGCCGCATTGTCGCCTTTCCTCGGCTATGTCGTGAACCGCCGGGCGACGCGGGCACGGTGGTTATGACAACCAAAAACTGCAGACAATGGCACGCCAGGCCAGTGCGCAGGCGGCCCGGCGGCCCGCAGGGTTCTTTGCGGTAGCCTGCCGCCGTGACTACACCGCGGACCACCCTGCTCATCACGCTGACCGGCCGGGACCGGCCCGGGGTGACCTCCAGGCTGTTCGCCATCCTGGCCGGGTACCCGCTCACCGTGATGGACATCGAGCAAGTGGTGATCCGCGGGCGGCTGGTGCTCGGCGTCCTGCTCGGCTGCGACGGGCCGCCGGACCTGACCGGCATTCACGCCGGGGTGAGCGCGCTCGCCGCTGATCTCGGTCTGGAGGCCGAGATCACGGCCGGGTCGGACCGGCCAGGCTCCTCCTCGTCCTCGGAATCCGCCCGGCGCGAGCGACTGCACGTCACCGTGCTCGGCAGCCCGCTGACCCCCGCCGCGATCACCGCCATCGCCGGCCGGATCGCCGCCAGCGGCGCTAACATCGACCGGATCGGCAGGCTCGCACAGCGCCCCGTGACCTGCATCGAGATGGACGTTTCCGGCGGGAACCCGGCCGCGCTCCGGGCCGACCTGGCCCGGGCCGCGGCCGAGCAGGGGGTCGACGTGGCGGTCCAGCGCGGCGGCCTGCACCGGCGGGCCATGCGGCTGATCGTGATGGACGTGGACTCCACCCTCATCCAGGACGAGGTGATCGACCTGCTCGCCGCCCGGGCCGGCTGCGCGGCCGAGGTGGCGAAGCTGACCGAGTCCGCGATGCGCGGCGAGGAGGACTTCGCCTCGTCCCTGCGCGACCGGGTCGCGCTGCTGGCCGGGCTGGAGGCCGGCGTCCTTGACGAGGTGCGAGGCGAGTTGCGGCTGACCGCGGGCGCGCGCACGCTGATCGCGACCCTGGGCGGTCTCGGCTACAAGTTCGGGATCGTCAGCGGCGGTTTCGTCCAGGTAATCGAGCCGCTGGCCGCCGAGCTCGGGATCGATTACGTGGCGGCCAACGTGCTCGAGATCGCCGCCGGAAAGCTGACCGGGCGGCTCAGCGGCCCGGTCATCGACCGGGCCGGCAAGGCCGACGCGCTGCGCCGGTTCGCCGCGGACGCCGGTGTCCCGCTGTCCCAGACCGTGGCGATCGGCGACGGCGCCAACGACCTGGACATGATCGCCGCAGCCGGCCTGGGCGTCGCCTTCAACGCCAAGCCCGTGGTGCGCGACGCCGCGGACACCTCGCTGAGCGTCCCCTACCTGGACGCGGTCTTGTACCTGCTCGGCATCTCCAGCGAAGAAGTCGCCGCCGCCGCGGCCATCGCCGGGCCCTTAGGCTGTCGCGCAGGCGTGCGCTTAACGGTCAGTACCGCCAGCCACCTGTCCGAAACATGCCTATATAAGCGACAAACAAGGCGAATACTCTTCGCTTACCGCATAACCTTCGCCCGCTACGAAAAGCTCCGGGGGCCCAGTACCGAAACCCCGCGGACCCGCCTTTATGGTGTGTCGCCAACTCCCGCCCAGAGGTAGTGGCGACACACAATAATGCGAGCCCCTGCGCCAGCCGGTGAAATGCACGTTTTGGTGCATTTGCGCGGGGCGGGCGGGTTCTATCGCCGGACCCTAGACAAAACCCGGGCCGCAGGTCCGGCAGAACCTGCGGCCCGGGTTCGCTTGAGCCGGGCGGAGCGGCTAATCGGTTTGCTTGGCGGCGGCGGCGCGGTCCGCGGCGTCGTCGCGGGCTGTGGCGTCGGCGATGTCGGCGCCCGAGACCGGGCTCACGCCCTCAAGCGCCGGGGAGACCGCGCCGCCCACCTCGGTGGCGGCGGGCGCGGCACCGCCCATGCCCGCGGAACGGCGCTTGGAGACCACGATGGCGGCGGTCACGATGATGACGGCGCCTAGGGCCACGCCGACCCGCAGGCCGATGTTGCTGCTGTATTCCACCACGGTCGGCGCGATCAGCAGCGCGACCAGGTTCATCACCTTGATCAGCGGGTTGATGGCGGGACCGGCGGTGTCCTTGAACGGGTC
>PMST01000138.1 GCA_003168295.1 Actinomycetota bacterium | reverse complement strand
TACGGTGGGCCACCGACCCAATTGGATTCTGCCCATGGGGGACATGGGGGACATGGGGGACGGCGGGGCGGCGTTTTGTCAGTGCTTGGTGACAAGCTGTGCGCATGCCACGAAAGTCCGAATTCGACGGCGCTCACCTGAATCGCATCTTGCAGGAGCAGCATCTTGTTGTTTCGCGAGCGCAGGCATCCGCCTGCGGAATGTCCCGAGGCGCCTTGCAGTTCCGGATCGCGCCGGCAGGTCCCTGGCAGCGGCTTCTGCCTGGCGTTTACCTCGGCGTCACCGGAACGGTGACTCAGGATCAGCGGGAGATGGCAGCGCTGCTTTACGCTGGTCAGGGCAGCATGATTACCGGGGTGACCGCGGTGCGGCGAAACCACCTGCGCTCGCCCGGGCCGGATGTGGTGGATGTACTTATTCCGTGGAATTGCAAGCGGCAGAGCGTTGCGTTTGTCCGCATCCATCGCACGAGGCGAATGCCTGCACGACGGCGGAGCTAGCCGCCGAGCTCGAGTCGGGGCCATCAGCAGGCTCCGCCTTGCTACGCGAGGCGCTCGCCGAGGTGGGCGACGGCGTCAGGTCGGTCGCCGAGGGCGATTTCCGGCAGCTGATCCTGCGTTCTGGTCTGCCGCGGCCGATATTCAACGCGCAGCTTTTCGACGCCGACGGCATCTTCATCGCCACGGCCGACGCCTGGTGGGAGGAGGCCGGCGTCGTCGCGGAAGTCGACTCCCGTGCTTATCATTTCGCGGCCAAGGACCAGGATCGCACTACTGAGAGGCACGACAGACTGATCGCTCACGGCATCTTCCCGCTGCACTTCGCGCCCAAGCGCATGAAGACCGATACGGCCGGCATTATCCGCGAAATCGGGCAGGCGATCGAGAAGGGGCTCCAGCGCCCGCCGCTGCCCATCACGTGGTTGCCGCCAGAGGCACAGGCGGAGGCTCAGCGCGGGGCAAGCTCGGCGGACAGGGCCGCGGCGACGGTGGGGTGGCGGAACTCGTAGCCGGCTTCCAGCAAGCGCGTGGGGGTGACGCGGGCGCTGTTCAGCAGCTCGCTGGCGGCCTCGCCGAGGCCTAGGCGCAGCGCCAGGGCGGGTACCCGGAGCCAGGGCAGGTCGCGGCGGCCGACGGCAGCGGACAGGGCGGCAGTGAACTCGGAGTCGGTGGCCGGGGCGGGGGACGTCAGGTTCACCGGGCCGCCGATGTCTTTGTGGTCGATGAGGAAACGGATCGCATTGACCTCGTCCGCTAGTGAAATCCAGCTCATGACCTGGTGACCCGAACCGAACCTCGGGCACATCCCGAGCCTGGCCGCGGGGAGCAGCCGGCCGAGTATGCCGCCGCCCGCGGCGAGCACCAGCCCGGTGCGCGGGTGGACGACGCGGATACCCGCGTCGGCGGCCGGCTCGGCGGCCGCTTCCCAGTCCTCGACCACCCGGGAGAGGAATGCCTTCCCGGCGGGAGCGGACTCATCGACCTCCCGTCCGCCGGTATCTCCGTACCAGCCGATGGCCGAGCCGGACACCAGGGTGTCCGGCGGCGAGCCGAGCTTGGTGAGCGCGCCCGCCAGCGCTCGGGTGCCGAGCACCCGGCTGGTCCTGATCTCCGCCTTGTACCTCGCCGTCCAGCGGTGGTCCGCGACGCCCGCACCAGCCAGGTGCACGCAGGCGCCGAGCCCGTCCAGCTCAGCGGGACTGGACGGGTTGAAGCCCGCGTCGGCCGCACGCGGGTCCCACCGGACCTCATCGGCTGACCGCGAGGGATGGCGGACCAGCCGGATGACCTCGTGGCCGCTAGCGCGCAGGCTGGCCGCGAGCGCGGTGCCGATGAGCCCGGACGAGCCGGTTATCGCGACCTTCATGCGTTCCGGAGCTCCAATGTCAGCGCCACCGGCGGCTAGAGGCCTAGTTCTGCTTCGAAGGCCCCTTCTTCGAGCCGGTTCTTCACCGTGGTGAGGAACCGGGTCGCATCGGCACCGTCCACCAGCCGGTGGTCGTAGGTGAGCGCGAGGTACACCATCGAGCGCACCGCGATCACCTCGCCCAGGGCCGGGTCCTCGACCACGACGGGCCGCTTGACGACGGTTCCCGTGCCGAGGATCGCGACCTGTGGCTGGTTGATGATCGGGGTATCGAACAAGGCGCCCCTGCTGCCCGTGTTGGTCAGCGTGAACGTGCCGCCGGCCAGCTCATCCGGGCCGACCTGCCCCGAGCGCGTACGCAGCGCGAGATCCCCGATCTTGCGCGCGAGGCCGCCGATGTTCAGGTCGCCCGCATTTTGGATGACGGGGACCATCAGCCCGCGCTCGGTGTCGACCGCGATCCCGACGTGCTCGGCGTCGTGGTAGGTGATCTGGTCCCCGTCGATTACGGCGTTGAGCTTCGGGTGGACCTTCAGCGCCTCGACGGCAGCGAGCGCAAAGAACGGCAGGAACGTCAGCTTGACGCCTTCCCTGGCCTCAAAATCGCCCTTGGCCCGTTCGCGCAGCCTGGCGATGGCCGTTACGTCGGCCTCGACCACCGTGGTGAGCTGCGCCGAGACCTGCAGCGACTCGACCATTCGCTGGGCGATCACCCGGCGGGGCCTGGTCATGCGCTGGGTCGTGCCGCGCAGCGAGGAAGGAACCACGGCCGGGCGTGCGGGTGCGCCGGAGCGGGGACCGGCCTGCTCAGCGGGCGCAGGCTGCACTTCCTCCTGGGGTTCCTGTGCCTGCGGGGCCGCCTGGGCTGGCTCAGGGCTCTGGCTCTGGGCCTGCTGCGATTGGGCGGCCTGCTGGGCGCGGGCGGCCTCGATGACATCTTGCTTGCGAATGCGGCCGCCGACCCCGGTTCCTGTGACATCGTCCAGGTTCACGGCGTGCTCAGCCGCGAGCTTGCGGACGAGCGGGGTGACGTAAGGCGTCTCGCCGCCGGTTGGCAGCGGCGCGGGCGGCGGATAGTCCTCGGCTGACGTGGTCTCGGCCGGAGAACCCGGCGAAGCTGTCGATCCGTTCTGGCCGGACGGCGCCGACGGCTGGCTCGGCGCGGGCTCCTGAGTCGTCTGCGGGGCCTCGGCCTGCGGCGCTGGCTGGCCGTAGACGGGCGGCTGGCTGTAGGTCTGCGGCTGACCGTAAGCCGGCGGCGGAGCATAGCCGGGAGTCTGGCCGGACGGCGCCGACGGCGCGGGCTGAGCCTGCGGGGCCGGCCCCGCAGGCTCAGCCGGCGGCGCGTAGTTAGGCTGCGAGCCGTCTGAGCTGGCCGCGGGAGAGGGTTCGTCCTGTGCGGCCGCGGGTGGCTCAGGCTCGGCGGCGGCGGCCGGAGGTGAGTCATCTGCCGCCTCCGGCGCGGACTCGCTGGTCTCGCTGTCCTCGATCACGGCGAGCTGCGCACCCACCGCGACCGTCTCGTCCTCATCGACCGCGATGCCGCGCAAGATCCCGGACGCGGGTGAGGGGATCTCGGTGTCTACCTTGTCCGTCGACACCTCAAGGAGCGGCTCATCCACCTCCACACGCTCGCCTTCCTTCTTGAGCCAGCGCGTAACGGTGCCCTCGGTGACGCTCTCACCGAGTTGCGGCATGGATACCGAGACCGACATGATTCCCGTGACTCCTAGGCGTGTACGTGCAGAGGCTTGCCGGCCAGCGCGAGCATCGCCTCGCCGATCGCCTCCGACTGGGTGGGATGGGGGTGGATGAGCTGGGCCACGTCTGAGGGTTCGGCGTCCCAGTTGTAGATGAGCTGAGCCTCCGCGATGAGCTCGCCGACGTGGCTGCCGACGATGTGAATGCCGACCACCCGGCCGGGACCGTCTTCCTCGGAGATCGCGATCACCTTGACCGAGCCTTGCGTCTGCAAGATCACGCTCCGGCCGTTGCCGCCGAGCGAGTAGTTGAACTCCACGGTCTTGAGCCCGCGCTCGGCGGCCTGCGTCGACGTGATGCCGACCGAGGCTACCTCCGGGTCGCAGTAGGTGATCCGCGGCACGCCGTCATAGTCGATTGGCGTGACCGGCAGCCCGCCGATCCGCTCGGCGACCAGAATCCCCTCCCCGAACCCCACGTGCGCGAGCTGCGGCGTGTTGATGAGATCGCCGACCGCGGAAATCGACGGGATGCTCGTGCGGCAGACCGGGTCCACCTTGACAAAACCCCGCTCGATGACCACGCCGGCGTCTTCGTAGCCGAGGCCGTCGGAGACGGGCCCGCGGCCGACCGCAACCAGCAGCAGGTCGGCGTCGATCGTCTTGCCGCCCTCGAGCGTGACCGTAACTCCGGTGTCGGTGTGCTTGACCGACTCGAACTTGGCGCCAAGCTCGAAGCGGATGCCGCGGCGCCGGAACGCCCGCTGCAGCAGCTTCGCGCTGGTCTCGTCCTCCAAGGGCACCAGCTGGGGCAGCATCTCCACGATCGTGACCTCGGCCCCGAAGGACCGCCATACGCTCGCGAACTCAACTCCGATCACACCGCCGCCCAGGACGACGACCGACTCAGGGACCCGGTCCAGCGTGAGCGCCTGGTCCGAGGTGATCACCCGTTCGCCGTCGATATCGAGGCCGGGCAGGCTCCGCGGCTGCGATCCGGTCGCGAGCACGATGTGCTCGGCCTCGTAAATGGTGTCACCGACCCGGACACTGTGCGGCGATTCCAGCCGTCCGTGTCCCTCGATGGTGTCGATCTTCCTGCTGGCGATCGTGGACTGCAGGCCCTTCCAGAGCCGGTCCACCACACCGTCCTTATAGGACTGCACGCCGGGCACGTCGATGCCCTCGAAGGTGGACCGGACGCCGACGGAGGCACTGTCCCTGGCGTGGTCAGCGATCTCAGCCGCGTGCAGCAGCGCCTTGGTCGGGATGCAGCCGCGATGCAGGCAGGTCCCCCCGACCCTGTCCTTCTCGACCAGCGCCACGCGCTTGCCGAGTTCGGCCGCGCGTAGCGCGCAGGCGTACCCGCCGCTGCCACCGCCGAGTACGACGATGTCATAGCTGCCGATGCCCTCTGCCACCCCTCAAGCCTCCTTAGTCAGCCTTAGTCGGCTTACCCAAACTTCATCATTTCACTTGCCGTCAGCCGGGCCAGACCCAAGTGCCGCAAGCTTGCCTGCCGCAACGTCCGTTGCGATCTGCACCAGGGTCCTCACGGCGGCCCCGGTACCGCCCTTGGCGACGTAGCCGTACGAGGCGCCGTCATTGAAGGCGGGGCCGGCGATGTCCAGATGCACCCAGCGGACCCCGGCCGGCACGAACTCGCGCAAGAACAGCCCGGCCACGAGCATGCCGCCACTGCGGTCACCCGATACGTTGGCGATATCCGCGACGGTTGACTCGAGCCCCTTGCGGAGATCCTCGGGCAGCGGCATCGGCCACATAGCCTCACCTGCCCGTTTCGCCGAGTCTGCGACCGCCGCGGCCAGCGCGTCGTCACTGGCCATGACCCCGGCCGTGCGGTTGCCGAGCGCAACGGTCTGCGCCCCTGTCAGTGTAGCCACGTCGACGAGCAGGCTGGGCCCGTCGGCTCCGGAGCGGGCCAGGGCGTCGGCGAGCACCAGGCGGCCCTCGGCGTCGGTGTTCAGCACCTCCACGGTCTTGCCGCCGTAGATGGTGATGACATCGGATGGCCGCTGCGCGCCGCCGCCCGGCATGTTCTCGGCGAGCGGAAGGTACCCGATCACGTTTACCGCGGCCCCGAGCTCGGCGATGGCCTGCACCGCCGCCAGGACGGCCGCGGCACCGCTCATATCGGCCTTCATCGTTTCCATCGCCTTCGGCGGCTTGAGCGACAGGCCGCCCGAGTCGAACGTAATGCCCTTGCCGGCGAATACTACGGTGCGGACCGCGTCCGGGTGGGTGTACTCGAGCCTGACCAGCCGAGGCGGGTGAACGGAGCCCATGCCCACCGCGAGGATGCCGCCGAAGCCCTCCTTGGCGAGCCCGTTCTCATCGAGCACCTGCACGCCCAGGTTGTGCTCGGCCGCCGCCTGTTCGGCCACCTTGGCCAGGTCGGCGGGCACCATGTCGGCGGGTGCGGTGTTGACCAGATCCCGGACCAGCGTCATCGCCTTGGCCAGGATCCTGGCCCGGCTCACGGCGTCATCGTGCGTGGTGTGCACGATCAGCTCGAGGTCACCCGCCGGGTTCGCGGTCGTCCGGTACTTACGGAAGGCATAGCCGCCGAGCAGCGCGCCGAGCGCCACCGCCTCGGCCTCGTCGGCCTGCCCGCCGGGCAGGGCGATGGCAGCGCGCTTGGCCCGGCTCGACGTGAGCTCGCGCGCCGCGGCTCCGGCGGCACGTCGGAGCCTTTCGGTGTAAGCCTGGCGCTCGGCCAGGTCCTGGGTCGACGGGGTGGGGTCCTTCGGCTCAGGGCCGAGGCCCGCGGCGAGGATGACCGGGGCCGCCAGGCGGCCGGCCGTGTAAACCTTGGTGAGTTCCTCGGGCTTGCCCGTCGCGCCGAGCGCAGTCAGGGCCGCCAGGACGTCGATTTCATCCGTATCCAGCGTGGGAACAGGGCCGTCCTTACCCTGGAACACTCCGATGACGAGGGTATCGGCGTCGGTCGCCGTCGGCGCTGACTGGCTGGTAAGCAGTGTGACCGTCATCCTGCTGATGGTAGGGCATGAGCCGGCGTTCCGGCCTTCGGCCGACAGCGGTCAGTCCTTGCCGGTGATATTACGAAATTCCTAACTAAGCGAATCCTGCCTCTGTGAGGTTGCACCCTGTTGTCAGGCCTTCTTCGGCCGGCGCAAACCCGTGAACGCCCGGAAGCGGCCGGGAATCACCCGGTGAGGGATGGCTGATGACTTCTGCTAGTTACCTGCGGGAACGTCCGGCGCCCGCCCAGGCCCTCCCGAGCGGAGACGGGGCCGGAAGAACGGCCTTCGATGATGTCGCCGACTGGGCTGCGCGCCTGCCGTGGTGCGGGCCGGTCCTGCTGAGCCTGGCTCTCGGCCTGTACCAGGCCGGACGGCCCGAGCTCTGGCGAGACGAGGTGGCCAGCTGGTGGTTCGCGAGCCGCCCGCTGCCGCGGCTGATCACGGCGGTGCACAGCACGGGAGCGACCCAGCTTCCCTACTACCTGCTGCTGCACTTCTGGATCGCGGCGTTCGGGGACTCCGCCGACGCGATGCGCGCCTTGTCCGTGCTCGCCATGGCGGGCGCGGCCGCCTGCGTCACGCTGGTCGGCCGCAGGATGGCGGGCGCCCGGGCCGGCCTGATTTCCGGGCTGGTGTTCGCCCTGGTGCCGAGCGTGTCACGGTTCGCTCAGGAGATCCGGTTCTACGCGCTCGAAGTGCTGGTCGCGACGCTGGCCACGCTGCTCCTGCTGCGGGCCCTGGACAAGGGCACACGTTGGCGGTGGGCGGCCTACGGCGCGTGCCTGGCGGTGCTCGGCTACGTCGACCTCGTCGCCCTCTCGGTGATCGCGGGTCAAGCGGCGGCCGTGGCGCTGCGCTGGTGGCAGGACAGGGATAGCCGCCACCTCTGGTTCGCTCCCGCCGCGTTCGGCGGACTCGCGGCCTGCCTGCCGCTGGCCCTGGTCGGCTCGGACCAGGCGGCGAGCCAGGTCAAATGGATAGCGCGGCCCGGCCTTGACCTGACCACCTTTGCCTTCTTCGGCCGGAACCTGTTCTATTCGACATCGGTGGCCGCCGCGCTCATCGTCCTCGCCGTCCTGGCCTGGGCGGTCGCCCGGCGGGAAGCCGCGTTCATGACGGCCATCGCGATCATTCCCGTGGTCGCGGTGTGGCTAGTGTCACAGGGCCCGCATTCGTATTTCTTCCCCCGGTACCTACTGCTCACGGTCGCGGCCTGGGCCGTCCTGGCTGGAATCGGATTGAGCAGGCTCGACGTTAGATTCGCTGCGGCCGCTGTCGTCGTCGTCGCCGTCCTCGGTGCGGGCGATCAGCAGGTGATCCGGACACCAGGTGCTCACAGCTGGGCGTACTACCCCGTCGCTTCGGGCGGTTCCTACGCCGATTTTGCGGGCGCTGCGGAGATCATCGCCCACCAGGTCAGGCCGGGGGACGCTGCCATCTACCAGGCCAAGCTCAAGTATCTTCTGATCGGCTCCGGCGTCCAGTACTACCTGGAGCGGGACATGCCGCGCGGCGCCCCGCTTCCCCATCAGCTGTTCGTCGCCCGGCAGCTTTCACAGGACGACGCCCTGTACCCGGTCGCGTGCGTCGGCCCAGCGGCCTGCCGGGGCCACGAGCCGAGGATATGGGTCGTCGAGAGCGGTGACCACCAGGCTCCGGCCAAGAACCTGACGCTGGCCGAGGCGGCCCTGCTCCGCAGGAGCTACCGGGTCAGCCAGGTCAGGCACGTCCCTGGCCTGACCGTGTTCCTGCTGGTAAGGACGCAGCCGGCGACGACATGACCCGCATGACCCGCTAGGGCCTGGTCCGGCCGCGCCGCCCACCAGGGCGCGAGATCAGCCCGGGCTCTAGCCACGGCTCGTTCGGCCTCATGGTTTTGGTAACTGAACGGGACGCAGCGCAGCCCGAGCAGCAGCAGGACGCCGAACGGCCCCATGATCGCGTGCGTGACCCACGGCCAGTCCAGCCCGAGCCGGTACATCACTCCGTCCGGTTGCACGATCCGCTCCCAGCCGAGCGCCGGCAGCCACGACGGCAGCAGCAGCACCAGCCACATGGCGCCGGACACCAGCCGGCGGCCCGGCAAGGTGGTGCGCGCCGCCAGCCAGGCGATTGGGGAAGCCGAGCGCCACGCCCATCGCCGCCGCGGCGCTGCTCACCCACAGGGAGTTGACGACGGCCACCGCGGTGGCGCCGGTGAGCGCCTGGTGCAGGTGCGTCAGCGTGAACCACTGGCTGCCCTGGCTGAACAGCCGCGGCGAGACGGCCAGCAGCAGGAAGCAGGCGCACGGCGGTGCAGCGGCCATCGGTACGCGAATTGTCCAGAAGTTGGCCTGAAGATGAACCCATAGTCACAAAATGGCTCTAACGCAAGTTAGGGCTATAATCTAACGGTGGTTGCAAAGCTGAGGGAGTCGATGTGCCAGCGCTGCGGAGCTTGAGGTCAGTGGCCGTCTGCTTCCTCGGCGTACACCCGGGCGGCGTAAGCCTCGAGCGACTGCTCGCACTCGTCAAGCGCCTTCTCGGCCGCCAGCCGGCCCTCGGCGTCGAAGGCATCGCGGTCCCGCACCTTGGCGAACCAGTTGCGCAGCTTGACCAGGTCGACCTCGTTTTCCTCAAGCTCGGCGTAGGTGAAGTGGTTCTCCGTGTATTCCTTCTTCACCTGCCGCAGGAAATCCTCACAGCGGTCCACGATCTCTTCGTACTCGTCGTTCCTGGCCGCCTGGAACGCGTTGTGCACGTCGGACTCGCCGGCCAGCACCGAGCAGGACAGCAGCACCGCCGTCCCGGACATCTCGATGATCTCTCGCCTGAGCTTGCGCAGCGCCCGTTCGGTGGCCGCGCTGGCCGGCAGCGCGGCGGCCGAATTCTGCAAGTAGATGGCGCCCAGGCTCTTGATCCTCCGCCACACGGTGGAGCGCAGCCTGGTTGGCTCAGGCGGTACCCGGTAGATGAGCACCAGCCAGCCCGTGCGGTCATCTTTCCCGGCCGTCTTCTCCGCAGTGTTGTCGGTCACCCGCTCATTGTCCCCGACCCGCCGGAGGTCCCGTGCTTAAGGACACAGCGTGAACTCGCTTCCCCTCATCCTGACCGTCTTCGTCGCCTGCGCGGTGGAGGCGACCGAGGCGCTGACGATCGTGCTCGCGTCGGGCCTGACCCGCGAGTGGCGTTCCACTTTCCAGGGCATGGCGGTGGCCCTGGTCGTGCTGGCCATAGTGGTCGCCGCGGTGGGTCCCGCGCTCACCTTGGTCCCGCTGGCGGGCCTGCGCCTGGTGGTCGGCGCGCTGCTGGCCATCTTCGGCGTGCAGTGGCTGCGCAAGGCCATCCTGCGCGCGACCGGGCACAAGTCGCTGCACGACGAGGCGAGCGCCTACCTGCGCGAGGTGGCGGCGGCGAAGGCCGCGACGGCTACCTCCCGGCGGGGCGTCAACGACTGGTACGCGTTCACCTTGTCCTTCAAGGGCGTCCTGTTGGAAGGCCTGGAAGTCGTGTTCATCGTGATCACGTTCGGCGACAACCAGCGCAACCTGGGGGCCGCGGTGATCGGCGCGGCCGCGGCCGTGATCGTGATCACGGTGACGGGTATCGCGGTCCGGGCCCCGCTGGCGCGGGTGCCTGAGAATGCGATGAAGTTTGTCGTGGGCATCATGCTCACGTCGTTCGGCCTGTTCTGGGGAGCCGAAGGCGCCGGCGTCTCCTGGCCGGGCCACGACGCGTCCCTGCTCGGGCTTATCCCCGTCGTGGCGCTCGTGTCGCTCGGTTACACCCTTATGCTGCGCCAGTGGCGAACCATCCCCGCGCCGCCCGTCGCGCATCCGTCCGAGGAATCTGAGAAGTCTGAGGGTGTGACCAGCTGATGAAGCGGCTCAAGTCGATCGGCGCGTTCTGGTATGACTTCGTGATCGGCGATGACTGGCGCGTCGCGGCCGTGGTGGTCACCGCCCTCGCGCTGACGGCGCTGCTGGTGCACGCGGCCGGGGTCAACGCCTGGTGGCTGCTGCCGGTCTGCGTCCTCGGCGCGCTCGGCTGGTCCCTGTACCGCGCCACCGCCGTAACCGGTGAAAATCATTGACACCGAACGGTCGTGGTTCCCGCGACCAGCCAGGTTCACCTAACTCCGGCCGGACGAGCCCGTGGTCGTAGGCGAAGACCACGGCGGCCGCCCGGTCGCGAAGTCGCAGCTTGGTGAACATGTGGTTGATGTGTGTCTTGACCGTGCCCTCGCTGACGAAGAGCGCTGCGGCGATCTCGCCGTTGGTCTGGCCGCGGCCGATGAGCGCGAGCACGTCAAGCTCCCGGCCGGTCAGCGTGTCCAGTCCGGCGTCCCTGGCGGCCCTCGCGGCTCTTGAGGTCGGCGGCGCGGCCGACCGGTAGATCGCCAGCACCCTGGCGGTGACCGCGGGGTCGAGCCAGGCGCCGCCCTCGGCCACCACGCGCACCGCCCGCTGCAGGTCCTCGGCGGGCACGCCCTTAAGGACGAAGCCCGCCGCCCCGGCCCGCAGCATGCCGGCCAGCACCTCCTCGTCGTCGAACGTGGTCAGGGCCAGCACCGGCGGGCCGCCGCCGCGGTCACGCAGCCCGGCGGTCGCCTGGACGCCATCGACGGCAGGCATCCGCACGTCCATCAGGACCACATCGGGCGCGAGCGCGTCAACCGCGGCGATGACCTCGCTGCCATCGGCGCATTCACCCACGACGTCGAAGCCGAACGCGGTGCGCAAAATGCCGCGGAGCCCGGTCCTGACCAGTTCCTGGTCATCGACGAGCAGCACCCGGATCATCGTCCCGCCCGTCATGACGCGCCGCCCTTCGCGGCCCGCAGGCCCGCGCCGAGCGGAAGCGTCGCCCGCACCAGCCAGCCGTGGCCGCCCGGGCCGGCTGCGCAGCTGCCGCCCACCGACTCCGCGCGCTCCCGCATGCTGATCAGGCCGAGCCCGGTTCCGGTGCCCGGTTCGGCCGCGCTGTCCGCGGTCAGCGTCACGGTGCCGCCGCCGATGGCCAGCCGGATCGTGGTCGGCGTGCCTGGCGCGTGCTTGACCGCGTTCGTCAAGACCTCCTGCATGATGCGGTACACGGCCAGGCCGGTGGTGGCGGGCAGCCCGCCGGCATCACCCTCGACGGTGAGGGTGACATCGGCGCCCGCGGACCGGAAACGCCCGACCAGCGCGGGCAGGCTGTCCATCCCCGGCAACGGCGCGATGCCGGCATCCTGGCGATCGCCGTCCTGGCGGAGCATGCCCACCGTCATCCGAACCTCGGCCAGGCACTCCCGGCCGAGCCGTTCGGCCTCGGCCAAGGCGCGTGCGGCGTCGGATGGATCGTGCTCGACCGCCAGCCGTGCGCTCTGGACGTGCAGCAAGCTGACCGTCAGGGTGTGGCCGATGATGTCGTGCAGTTCCCGGGCGATGTGGTTGCGCTCCTGCGTTCTCGCCTGCTCGGCCAGGCCGGCCTGAGCCTGCCGCAGCTGCGCGAGCAGGTGCCTGTCATGCCTGATCAGCAGGCTGAACCCGCTGGTGAGGGTGACCCCGGCCAGCCACGCACCCCAGCCTGGGTCGGGAACCCAGAGCCATTCGACCGTGAACAAGATCATCGTGCCGGCCCAGAAGGCCAGGCCCTCGCGGCGGCGGCCGGCCAGCACGCACGCGCCCGCGAGCAGGCACACCGCGAACCAGGCGATGTTATTCGACTCGCCGTCGGCGAGGACGGCGATCCCCGCGGTCGCCACCGCGGCGTACAGCAACGCGGGCCGGCCTCGCAGCACGAGCAGGGTGGCCGCGCCGACGGCGGTCACCGCCCCGGCCGCGGCGACCAGCGGGCTCGGGTGCACGGGCGTGAACCGGAGCGCCCCGGCCGTGATGACCGCGGCGAAGGCGGCGACGGCGATCCATTTGACCCGGCCGGCCAGGTACTCCGCGAATCCGGCCGGATCCAGATCGTCGGTCATGCTGCGGATTCTATGACCGGCCGCGTCACAGGGCCGTACGGTAGGCCGCGACCGCCGTGGCCGCCACCGCCAGCACCGCTACCCCGATCAGCGACCCGGTGGCAGGCCCTAGGCCCAGCCAGGGTGCGCGCACCGCGTTGGTCAGCAGCGTCAGCGGCAGCGGTCCCGCGACCTGCCTGACCACCGACCCCATCACGTGCGGCGGCGGACCGCCGGCGCCGAGCAGGAAGGACGGGAAGAAGATCAGCAGGCCGACGGCCTGAGCCGCCCGGGCGGAAGGCAGCAGGGAGCCGAGCAGTACGCCGATGCTCACGAAGGCGATGGCACCAAGCGGCAGCGCGACCGCTACCCGCCATCCGTCGTGCACGGCAGGTAGGCCGTACACCGGCGCGGCGACGGCCAGCAGCAGCGCGCAGGCCACCGCGGTCGTCATCAGCCCGACGATGAGCTGCGCGATCGCGAACGACCAGCGCGGGAAGCCGGCCGCGGCGAAGCGGCGCAGCACCCCGCGCTCACGGTAGGACGCCAGGTGGACCGGCAGCATCACCAGGCCCGTCGCGGCGATCACCACGGTGAGGTAGGACGCCACGTACCAGTGTGCGGGGTTGACGCCATCGAACGCCTGGTCCGGCGTGGTGCCGAACGCACCGCCGATGATCAGCATGGTCACGATAGGGAACGCGAAGACGAACGTCAGCACGAGCGGATCGCGTGTCATCAGGGCGAGTTCGGCCCGGACGAGCCGTCCTACTGCGGTGCTCATCGTCGTCCTCCGGCCAGTTCCTTATCTGCGGGTGTGCAGGCAACAGGCTCGCCGTGCTCGCCGGTCTCGCCGTTGAGCAGGCCGAGCAGGGCGTCCTCAAGGCTGGGGACGTGGACGCTCAGGTCGGTGGGTACCGGCTCCCAGCGCACCAGCGCGGCGCCGACGTACGCGATGATGCGCCGGTGGCCGCGCACCGTGACCAGCGCCCCGGACCGTTCCACCTGCCGCACGCCGTCGAGGCGGCGGAGGAGGTCCAGCAACCCCGCGGGCGGATCCGGCATGCTGAAGCGGATCGTCGCCGTGCTCGCGTGCCGTTCCACCAGGTCCGCCGGCGCCCCCGCGTCGACGACCCGCCCCGACCGCATCACGGCCACCTGGCCGCAGAGCGCCTCGGCCTCATCCATTTCGTGGGTCACGAGCAGCACCGTGGTGCCTTCGTCGTTCAGCTGACGGACGGCGGCCCATACGTTCCGCCGCGCGGCCGGGTCCAGGCCCTGGGTCAGCTCGTCGAGGATCACCAGCCGCGGCCGGTTGAGCAGGGCCAGGATGAGGAACAGCCGCTGGCGCTCACCGCCGCTCAGGGAGGAGAACACCGACCGGCGCCGCGCGGCCAGCCCGAACTGCTCGAGCAGCTCGCCGCCGGCCCGGGCTCGCGCCGTGCTGAACAGGTCGATCGCCTCGGCGACCCGCAGCCGGTCGGGCAGCGCCGAATCCTGAAGCTGGCTGCCCACCAGCGGCCGCAACTGCCCGGCCTGCGTTACCGGGTCATAGCCGAGTACCCGCAGGGTACCGGCATCAGGCCGGCGCAGTCCCTGGACGCACTCGACGGTCGTGGTCTTGCCGGCGCCGTTGGCGCCGATCAGGCCGACGATCTCACCGGCGGGAACGTCAAGGTCAAGCCCGTCCACCACCACCCTGGCCCGGTACGACTTGCGCAGACCTCGCACGCTCACTACATCTGGTTCGCTCATATCCCGATCGTGCCGCCCGCGTCCCGCCAGCGCGTCAGGCCAGGGGTAGATCTATCCCTCCACCCCTGGATAGAGAACGTCCCTCGCTGGAGCCGCCGACCTCAGCTGCCCTCGCCCAGGAACCGGGTGGCGAGCCGGGTCTCGGTGCCGCCCGGATCGACCCGGAACGCGCTCGCCCCAGGCCGGTCGGCGATCAGTTCGGTGAGCGTGTCGTCGGTGAAGTGCGCCGCCGCGCCGTCGTCGCAGGCGATGCCGGCGGCCAGCGTGCCGTCGGCGATCAGCTGATGGTAGAGCGGCCTGCGGCGCGGTTCGGAGTCATAGTGCGGGCAGTAGCTGCCGGCCAGCAGCCCGAGCCCGTCCGTGAACGCTCGCAGCTCGCGCCCGAACGAGTCCGTCGTCCCTCCCTCGAACCAGCAGATTCCCCCGGCGCTCGAACCAGCCAGGACAATGCCCGCCTGCCAGGCCTTGCGCATGATCACGTCGAGCCCGTGCACCCGCCAGACGGCCAGCATGTTCGCCACGCTGCCGCCTCCGACGAAGATCACGTCCTGCGACAGCAGCAGGTCCTCGGGGTCCGCGACGTTGGGCATGGGGAACAAGGCCAGGTGGCCGAGCCGGGCCGGGTACCCGGCGAACCGGTCGTACATCTGCAGTGCCCACCGCGGGTCGTCGCCGCCCGCCGTATTCAGCAGGCAGATCCGCGGGTCGGGCCGTCCGGTCAGCCGCAGGGCGTAGTCCATATGCGGGGGCACCTGGCCGTCGGATACGAGCATGCGACCGCCGATCGCGATTACGTGCCGCTGCCCGTCCGCTGCCATGCTGGCACGCTAGCGGCTCAGCTGCCGTACTGCAAAAGGACCGCGACGACGTTGGTGCCGGGCTTGTCGGCGGCGTGGGTGTCCCCTCCGGCGAGCAGGTCGGTGGTGCCGGGGATCAGTGCCACCGCCTCGATGCTGATCCCGCTCGGCCCGTGCGGCAGCGACGCCTCAGCCAGCGGGTGACCGGGAGCGTAGTGCAGCAGGTAGGACTTCTGGCCGTCCACGCCCGGCATGGGGAGCCACAGGCCGCCATGACCGTCCGAACTGGCCTGCTGAAGCGGCTGGGTGCCGAATCCGAAGTTGCCTTCGGCCACCTTGGACCACTGGTGACCGTTCCAGTGCAGGATGACCAGCGGGCCGCCTTCATCCTCGAGACCGCCGTTGCCGATGGCGTAGACGCTGTGCGCGGACTCCGCGAAGATGCCGGTGAGCAGCGGGCCGTTGAGTTCGGTCTTGGGGGGCAGCAGGTGCGACACCGAGGTGCGGGACCAGCCGGATCCGTTCCAGTGGGCGATGTCCGAGCCGTCAACGGCCCAGATGTTGTTCGCCGCCAGCGCGCTGCCGCCTTGCAGGCCACGGCCGGAGGCCACGCGGGACCAGGTGCGGCCGTTGTAGTGCCAGGCGCCGAGACCGGTGCCGGGGAAGTACGGCTGGCCGAAGACCCAGATGTCGCTGCTGCTGATGACCGCGGCCCCGCCGATCTGCTGGGCGAAGGATCGCTGCACGGTCCAGGTGCGGCCGTTCCACCGCAGCGCCTGCGACTGCGCTCCTCCGGCGGTGAACGCCCAGACGTCGGTCGGCGATGTGGCCCCGGCGGCGACCACCACCTCGTTGGCTTGGCCGGGGAACCGCACCTGCGTCCAGGTCGATCCGCTGCGCCGCCAGGCGGTGGGCACCGGGCCCTGGTTGAAGGCCCACCCGCCGTTCCGGCCGACCGCGATGACCGTGGTGAAGCCGCCGAACGGCCCGTTGTGAACCTGCTTGACGATGTCCCAGGCCGGAGCGGCCGGATGCGCGGTCGCCGGTGCGGGAGCGGCCAGGGCGGAGGAGGACACGACGCTGGTGAGTGTGAGGGCAAGAGCCGCGGTGATCACGGTCCCGGCCCGGCGAAGGGCACGCCCGGCTTGCGGCGATCCGAGATGATGCGCGGAAGCGTTTCGGTCTAGACAGCTGCTCGGCATGTGCTCTCCCCACCAACGACGAAATCAGGCCACTGTCACGCGCGGCGCCGTTAATATGCGCCCCTGGTTAAAGACTGCTCGGCGACTCGTCAGGCCACCCTTAACCGGTCACAGCTTCGTAACTTTCGGACTACCGCCCAACGACAATCAGGCCGGGTGCGGACGCAGCAGCACCAGTTCGAATGCCTCAAGGTCCATAGGCCACTGTGACAGCCGAATAAGCTGCTGACAGCTCAATAAGCTGGCGGGTAGAGGACTGAGCAGCAGGGACGATGAGGTCTGGATGGCAGAGCTGCAGGTAGTGGGCGGCGACTTGGTGCTGCGCCTGTCGGTGGCGGAGAAGATCGGCGGGGTCCACGGTGACTTCCGGGTGCCGCTGTCGGCGCTGCGGAGCATCGAGGTGGTCGAGGACGCCCACGGCCCGGCCGATGGCGGCATCAAGCTAGGCACGAGAATTCCCGACTCGATCGAGGTCGGCACCGTGTGGAGCAATGGCAGGAAGACATTCGCCGTCGTGCACCCGGGCACGCCCAGGGGATTGCGGGTAGTACTCGAGGGATCCTCTTACGACGAGTGGATCGTCGGCTGCGCCGACCCGGAAACGGTGGCTCAGGCGATCATGGCCAGGCTGACGAGGCGGATGCCCCCGCCCTAGGGACTGGTCTGCTCGCTGGCCCTACGATGGCCGCGTGTGCCTAGATGACAGCCCGGCCCGGCCGGCCGCCACCGTGCGGCATGACGTGACGCCCGCGATCGAGATCGACCTGGAACCGGTCGATTCGGTGACGGTGATCACGCTGATGGACAACCTCACCGACAACCTGATGGCCGATCAGGGCCCCGCGCGCCGGGTCACCCTCGGAGCCGGCCCGCGGCGGCCGGCGGCGGTGATGACGGGCGGGCAGGTTCCCGACGCGCTGATCGCGGAACACGGATTCTCGATGCTGGTCACGGTGACCAAGGCCGGGACCGAGCACCGGTTCCTGTTCGACGCGGGCACCAGCCCCGACGGCGTCACGGAGAACATGCGCCGGCTCGACATCGACCCGTCCTCCATCGAGGCCATCGTGTGCAGTCACGGCCACTTCGATCACACGACCGGGATCGACGGGCTGATCCGCGTCCTCGGCCAGGTGAACATGCCGGTGCTTATCCACCCGCATTTCTGGCGGCGGCGTCGCCTGCAGCTGCCCGGACGCGAGCCGCGGGAGCTCCCGACCACCAGCCGCCGCGCGCTGACTGAGGCGGGCTTCGACATCATCGAGGAGCAGCAGCCCAGCTTCTTGTTCGGCCGGTCCGTGCTGGTCACCGGTGAGGTCGCGCGTACGACCGGGTACGAGCCCGGCTTCCCGGCGCAGCAGGCCTGGCTCGAGGGCCGCTGGCGGCCCGATCCCCTGGTCCTGGATGACCAGGCGCTCATCATCAACGTCCGCGACCGCGGCCTTGTCGTCATTACCGGCTGCGGTCACGCGGGCGTGGTCAACATCGCCCGCTACGCCCAGCGGCTGGCCGGCGGCCAGCCCCTCTACGCGCTGCTCGGCGGGTTTCACCTGGCCGGCCCGGGGTTCGAGCCGCTGATCCCGCGCGTCCTTGACGACCTGGCCGCCCTGAACCCGGGCGTGCTGGTGCCCGCCCACTGCACGGGCTGGCGCGCCCAGCACGCGATATCCGCCCGGTTCCCCGCCGCGTTCATCCCGAACGCGGTCGGCACCAGCTTCCAGCTCTGACGCGATGAGGCCGGCCGGCCTCGCTCAGCCGGAACCGGCGAGTCCGGTTACGGGCCGGGGCCGGTTAGATGCCGTCGCCCTGGCTCGCGGGGGAGTTGGGGCCGAAGAACTTGTCGTCCTGCTCCACCGCGGCGACGTCCGCCGCGGCTGCCCGCCTGACCTCGTCGAACTCCGGGGCGTCTTCGTCGTTCCGGAACACCAAGGTGTGCCGCTCCGAAGGGTCCTCACGCCAGCGCGAAAGCCAGGAAAAGATGCCCATCATCAACTCCCCAGTTGGTGCGGAGTAGCGCTCACGGCCGCCAGAGCTCGCGGCGGTACTTCGAGCGTACGCCGCGCCGGGGCCCGGCGGACAGTGCCGTTCCGGTGAGGGCAGGCAATGCCTCGATACTGAGATGTGGTCACCCTGCCTCGGTTTGTCGTGCAACTGCACGACGCGACGACGCTGCATTTCGATTTCCGCCTGCAATCGGGCGACGTCCTGCGTTCCTGGGCGGTACCCAAGGGGCCATCGCTCGACCCTGCGGTCCGGCGGCTCGCCGTCCCGGTTGAGGACCACTCGATGTCGGCGGGCGAGTTCGAGGGCGTTCACGAGAACCACCGACGGGGCAGCGGCGCCGTCATCATCTGGGACGAGGGCACCGCCGATATCGTCCGGGATGAGCCGGGGCATCTCTCGTTCATCCTGGACGGCCGCAAACTATCGGGCGGCTTTGCCCTGACCCGGACCGGCGAGGAACGCTGGATTCTGGTGAAGGTCCGCGATGCCGACGCGCGCCCGGGATCAGACATCGTGGCCGAGCGGCCGGATAGTATTCGCAGCGGCAAGACCTGGCAGGAACTGCGGGACCGGCCGGGGGACAGCCCAGCCGCCGGCGAAATCCTTGCTGAATAGGTTCCCGGGTCGTTACCAGAGCGGAAAGAACATGGCTAGTCAGTCACTAGCGAACGGTAGATGGGACACAGCTTGGCGGTGGTTCACCCGACGGGCCGAAACGCAAGGATACGAGAGGGACTGACGGGCTTCCCTGATCTCACGGCAAGTATCGACGATGTGTTCTCAGCAGACGATAAATCGTGGACGCGACTTGTATGACGTGGAACGCATACCGGCTCATGCGGGTGCCGAGCCCGCTGGACGCCGGCCGAAGTACGAGACTTTGCGTTGGCCGCTGCAAAGGCGGCAAGGTAGTCGAAATCCTAACGACGCAGAATCAGTTATCCTCCCTTAACAAGATTAGTCATCTTCCCGAAGAGGCTTGCGCGGCCTGGCGCATGATCGCCGCCTGCGGACCACAGTGTCCCCAGAAGGCCATCTGACCTGCCTAAATAAGCTGGTATCCCGAGGTTTTCCGCGCTCATCACGTGCCGCGATGCCGGCTCCGCGGCGGTTACCGCGGCGCCTATGCGCCGCGGCCACCGCGTGAAAGAACCGGCAGAAGGCCCTGGGCTGGGATCGTTCTGAACGTTCGGCTCAGCAAAATTCGTAGTGACACGACCGCTGTCAGATACTCCGCAATCGCGTGCGCAGTTGCTGCGACCTACATACCGGGCTGGTGCCGGGGCGTTAAGTGCACTCGGTTACCGGGGCAATACGACACGGGTCAAGCGGTAGTCAGTTTCCGGCATGACAGCAAAGACGCTGGCCCCGCAAGGTAGTCCAAGTGCGGCCTGAGCCGCACTACCCCTGCGGCTTAAGGTGTGCGGTCGCGCACGGTTGGTTACTTCGCCCGCAGGCGCCTGCTCCATCGCGGGAAGTGACGGGCGGCGTTCATCGAACGGCACGTAATGTAAATGGGGGGCTGCTGCGGACTTATAGTGAGTCGATCGTCTACGCTTATATACTATTCAACGAGTGGAACGGGAGTACACGTGGCTCAGAAGATACAAACCTTGTTCATCGACGACATCGATGGTAGCGAGGCCGAGGGGACCGTCCGCTTTGCACTAGATGGTGCGGAGTACGAGATCGACCTGAACGCGAAGCATGCTGAGGCGCTGCGTAAGGCGCTGGCCCGATATGTTGACGCCGCCCGGCGGAGCAGTGGCGGCACGGCCCGGCGGCCAGCCCGGAGCGGGCGCAGGGCGGCCGCCAGCGGTCTTAACACCACGGAGGTTCGTGAGTGGGCTAAGGCGCAGGGTATCGAAGTCAAGGATCGCGGTCGCGTACCTGCTGAATTGGTCGTCAGGTTCCGGGCGGCTACGGGTAACTAGTCAGACGTGCGGATGGTCTTGGCGGCTGGTAATCGGATGGGAGGCTCATGCTTTCTGGGCACCGAACCAGGGTCTGGTCACAGACTTCCCTGCTCGTGACTTCAGTACATTCCACCCTGCTGTGCCCTTCTGTGGCCGTAAGGCTATAGAAGGGCACAGCGGCTATGCCTGGGCCATCGGGTTTAGGTGCATTTCCCAGAAGGCGGGCCTGGCCAGGCCCGCCTTCAGCCTTGATGGCCAGTGTTCAGGCTGGCCCGGGTGCGACAGTTCAGATGGCCGGCATGGCGCGGCTGATGATGGCGGCCGTGTCGGTGCCGGAAGGAAGCGTCCCGTAGGCGTGCCCCCATCCCCTGAATTCCCCGGAACCGTCGGCCAGCCGGGACGCGACAAACGCGTCAGCCACCGCGGGGGGGCCGTGCCGCACGAGCAGCGCACCCTGCAAGGCCAGCGCCATGCCCTCGGCGAGATAGCGAGCACGGGCCTGGCCAGGGTCGCTGAGTTCCTTGCGCAGCCGGACAACCGCCTGATCCAGCCGGCTGTCGGCTCCAGCAGCCAGATCGAGCTCGGCGAAGAAGGCCTCGGCTGACTCCGGCTGCCGGGTCAGGGCGCGAAGCGCGTCGAGCGCGGCGACGTTACCCGAACCCTCCCAGATGGAAGCCAGCGGCGCCTCACGGTACAGCCGCGGCATCCCCGATTCCTCCACATAACCGTTGCCGCCCAGGCACTCGAGGGCCTCGGCCGCGTGCCCGGGGGCGCGCTTGCACACCCAGTACTTGGTCGCCGCCAGCGCCAGACGACGGAACGCGGCTTCGGCCTCATCGCCTCCCGCGGCCCGGCCGGTCGCCCCGGCCAGCCGGAACGCCGCCATCGTGGTGGCCTCCGACTCGATCGCGAGGTCAGCCAGCACGCTGGCCATCAGCGGCTGGTCAGCCAGCTTCCGGCCAAAAGCCGTCCGGTGCGCGGCGTGGTGCGCGGCCAGCGTGAGGCCGGCCCGCATCCCGGTCGCCGTGCCGAGCACGCAATCGAGCCTGGTCATGTTCACCATCTCGATGATGGTGCGGACGCCGCGGCCCTCCTCGCCGACCAGCCAGGCTAGGGCCTGGTCATACTCGACCTCGGCGGAGGCGTTTGACCGGTTGCCGAGCTTGTCCTTCAGCCGCTGCAGGTGCATGCCGTTCCGGCTGCCGTCCGGCCTGACCCGGGGCAGCAGGAAGCAGGACAAGCCCGCGGGCGCCTGCGCGAGCACCATGAACAGGTCGCCCATCGGCGCCGAGGTGAACCACTTGTGCCCGGTCAGCAGGTAGCTGCCCCCGCCTGCCTCCCCGTCCCCCCGCACCGGGACGGCCCGGGTAGTGTTCGCCCGGACGTCGGAGCCACCCTGCTTCTCGGTCATGGACATGCCCGCGAGCAGGCCTCGCTTGGTGTCGGGTGGCCGCAGGCCGGGGTCGTACTCCTGAGCCGCGAGCAGCGGTTCGAAGCGCCGGGCCAGAGCGGGCGCGTGCCGGAGCGCGGGGACTATGGCATAGGTCATGGAGACCGGGCAGCAATGCCCGGCGTCCACCGCGCCCCAGACATAAAAGCCCGCGGCCCGCGCCACGTGGGCTCCGGGACGCTCGTCGGTCCAGGGGGCCGCGTGCAGGCCGTGCCGGACGGCCACGGTCATCAGCTCATGCCAGGCCGGATGGAACTCCACTTCGTCGATGCGATGGCCGAAGCGGTCATGCGTGCGCAGGACCGGCGGGTTCTCGTTCGCCTGGCGACCCTGCGCCTGTGCCTGCGCCGATCTGGCCAGGCGGCCGAGGTCCCGGACGGCCTCCTGCGCCCAGGCGGCGCCCTCGCGGCGCAGCGCGCCCAGCATGGCCGGGTCATCGGACACGTCGTATCCGGTCAGCGCGGGCGGCTGATTGAAAACCTCGTGTGTCGGCGGCATCAGCGGGGCTCTGCCTCCTTTGGTCTTCTGGCCATTGAAACACGCCTGGGCGGCTGCGCTGACTCGGCAGGCGGCCGGTTCAGGCCGGAGGGCCCATCGCCGCCACCAGCAGGGTGACGGTGGCCGCCACCTCGGCTAGCGCGCCCAGAACGTCACCCGTGATACCGCCGAGCCGGCGCACCGCGTGCCGTTCCAGGACGAAAGCGGCCCCCAGGCCCGCGACGACAGCCAGCGGGAGGGTCCAGCCGAGCGGCTCACCGATAACCGTGGCGGAGACCGCCACCGCCGCGACCGCCGCCGCCAGTGCGGCCAGGGTGGTCATGGCCGGGATCGCCGGGTTTACCGACCCGGCCACCAGGGCGCCGAGCCCGTCCGGCCGGGCCGCGGCCACGCCCCGCCGGCAGGCCCAGGTCAGCGCGAGCCTGCCAGTGACCGCCGCGGCGATCAGCGCGGCGGCTCCCCGGGCCCCACCAGCCGATTCCGCGCGGCTAAGCGCTGCCACCTGGAGGAGCAGCGTCAGGACGAGCGTGACGGTGCCAACCGGCCCGATGTCGGAGCGGCGCATGATGGCGAGCGCGGCGGGGGCGGGTTTGCCGCTGCCCAGGCCATCAGCCAGGTCGGCGAGACCGTCGAGATGAAGCCCCCGGCTGCCCACGGCGAGCGTCGCCACCGCGAGCACCGCGCCGGTCAGCGGGCCGGCCCCGAGCGGATGGTCTACGGCCAGCAGGATGGCGGCCGCGATGACGCCGAGCAGCAGCCCCACCGCCGGCGCCCAGGCCATCGCGGCGGCCACGGTGGCCGGCGCCAACGGCGCTGGAACCAGGGTCGCTGGTGTCTCGCCGGCCTCCGGTGCGGCGGCCGGGACGGCGCCGCGCAGCGGGATAACGGTGAGCAGCGTCACCGACAGCCGCAGGCCATTGCATCTCATGCCGAAGGAGCCTATCGGTCGGCCCGCGAAAGACGTACTATCTTGAGCAGGGGATCAGAACGCAACCAATGGCGGTGGATAAGCGTGTCCGAGTGGTGGTCGATCGAGGTTTTCGACGCGACGGAGCTGCCCGCCCGCCGCTGGAAGGACTCTTACCAGGACCAGCTCACCGAGGCCGCGGTCGCGTACGGGGCCATGTCCTGGGAATGGCACGAGCATCGCTACGGCGTGGTGTTCGAGGTCCTGTTCGATTCCGATCAGCAGTGGGAGGCATTCCGGGCCCTCCTGGCGGTGCGTTCGGCCCTCGATGGCGCGCCCGACCCGGTGAACGGCCTGATCATCTACCGTGGCCGCGGCGGCGGGGCCGGGCCGAGGAAGCCGCGCAAGCCCAAGCCCGCCCCGAGCGCGAGCGCCATGGCCAGGCCGGTGCCGACCGAAGAGCGCGTTCTGCGAGTCGCCGGGATAACTGCGCCGGAAGCCCCGGAAGCCCCGGGGGACCCAGGAGTGCCGGAGCCTGCCTTCGCAGTGGGATGGTAGGACCCGCAAGAGCGGCTCGGCGATGACTATTCGGTCCCGTGTGGGTGAAGTACCCGGCGGGACGGTGCAGGATGGGGGGATGAGGGAAACGCGAGTCATGACCGATGGCCTGCGGGCCGCGATCGAGCACAGCGGATATTACCCCGGTCTGGTGTCCGATGCGGTGGCCTCGGCGCTGGGGTCGGAGCCGGTTACGGCCTACGTCGTCCATCACGACGCGATCTTCGATCCGGGCATGGAGGTGCGCCGTCACATGACCGTACTAGCGCTCACCCCCACCCGGCTGGTGTACTCGCACACCGACGAGCATCCCGCCGAGGATCCGGACACCCGGCCACGGGCGGAGACAAGCACGGAGGCGATCCGGTTCGCCAAGATTTCATCAGTGGCCCTGAGCCGGGTCGTTCCCGACCCCGCGGCCTACGTGCCGGGCGTCACCATACCGTCGGAGGTCATGCTGACCATCGGCTGGAATGTCCTGTCCCACCTGGAACTCGAGCCGGCGCACTGCGGAGATGAGACCTGCGAGGCCGATCACGGCTATCTCGGGACCATCACCGCTGATGACTTCTCGCTGCGGGTAAGCCGCGCCGCGGACGGGGAGGATGCCGTCCGGCAACTGCTCGGGTTCGCGCGCGAGCTCTCCGACGCCACGGCGGTCAGCGGCGGCTGAGGACTCGACGGGGTGTTAGCCGAGGGCCCGTTTTGTCGTCGTTACCCGCCTAGTGGCAGCATGTTCCGGCAAGATGCTGATGCCGGGGCAAGATGCCGCGGCAGGAACGCTGAGTGGCACCCACGAGTAGCAGATGAGGATTCCCGTATGACGCTCGAGCCGAGACATTCGCCCATCGTGCCGTCCTATGGGTCGGCGACCCTGGCTGATTTGTCTTCGTCGATCCTCGCATCCCTTGATCCGGGATCGCCGGAGTCGCAGAACGTCCTCGGCCTGACGCCCACGCAACGTGCGTGCCTGCTCATCGTGGACGGGCTTGGCTGGGAGTTGCTTCGCGCTCATCCGGCCGCCGCGCCGTTCCTGTCCGAACTGGCGCGCAACTCCAAGCCGATCACGGCGGGGTTCCCCTCCACGACCGTCACGAGCCTCGGCTCGATATGCACCGGGCGGCCGCCCGGCCAGCACGGGCTACTCGGCTACCAGGTCATAATTCCCGGCGAGGATCGCTTGCTCAACGGGCTGCGCTGGGATTCCCGGGTCGATCCGCTGCGCTGGCAGCCGCTGCCGACGATCTACGAGCGGGCTACCGGGGCCGGTATCGCGGCCGTGCACGTGGCTCAGGGCTCGTTCCGCGGCACCGGGCTGACCCTCGCCATTATGCGCGGCGCGGACTTCCGCCCGGCCGGCAGCATGGGCGCTCTGGCCGCTCAGGCCGCTACGGCGCTGCACGAGAACGGGCGCGCCTACGTAAGCGTGTACCACGGTGATCTCGACGGAACCGGACACGTGTTCGGTGTTGCCTCGGACGCCTGGTACAACCACCTGGCGCACGTGGACAAGCTGGCCGAACAGCTCGCCAGCTCGCTTCCCTCCGGGACCTGCCTGTACGTGACGGCGGACCACGGCATGGTGGACGTCGGCCCCGACGACAAGCTCGACATAGACGCGATGCCAGAGCTCCGGGCCGGGCTGGCCCTGCTCGGCGGTGAGCCGCGAGCTAGGCATCTGTACGCGCGGCCCGGTGCCGCCCCGGAGGTCCTGGCCGCCTGGCGCGAGGTGCTCGGCGAGCGCGCCTGGGTGCTGTCCAGGGAAGAGGCCATCAAGGAAGGATGGTTCGGCCCGGTGGACGAGCGCATGGCCGCCCGGATCGGCGATGTCGTGGCCGCTCCGGCGGGCTCCGTTGCCCTGGTGGCCACGCAGGCGGAGCCCAGGGAGTCCGCCCTGCTCGGCATGCACGGCTCGCTCACATCCGCCGAGCAGTTCGTGCCGGCGCTCATCTTCCGAGCGGCATGACACGCTCCGGCGATCTTCTCGTCAGCGTTGCATCGTTGGCCGCGGACCTGGCCAATGAGCCGGGTCCCGTCGTGCTGGACGTGCGGTGGCAGCTCGGCGGCCCGCCGGGCATCGACAGCTATCGCCGCGGGCATCTTCCGACCGCGGTCTTCACCGATCTGGACCGCGACCTGGCCGGCCCGCCCGGTCCCGGCGGGCGGCATCCGCTGCCCGAGTTGACGTCCTTCCAGGCGGCGATGCGCGCCGCGGGGGTACGTCAGGACCGTGCCGTGGTGGTGTATGACGACGGGGACTCCACGATCGCGGCCCGCGGCTGGTGGACGCTGCGCTACTACGGGCACCAGAACGTACGGGTTCTCGACGGCGGCTACCGGGCCTGGGTCAGTGCCGGGCTCGCGGTGACCCAGGCCGAGCCCGGACCCGGGCCCGGCGACTTCACCGCGCGGCCGGGCCATATGCCGGCGCTGGACGCGGCGGGCGCGCAGGCGACCGCGCGGACCGGGCGGCTGCTCGACGCGCGGTCCGCGGAGCGATACCGGGGTGAGACCGAGCCCGTCGATCCGGTCGCCGGCCACATTCCCGGGGCGGTCAGCGCGCCCACCACCGGCAACGTGAACGCGGACGGCACGTTCGCCGGCGCCGCGGAACTCGCGGCCCGGTTCGCCGCCCTCGGCGTCACCGGGGACGGCACCCCGGTCGGGGCCTACTGCGGATCAGGCGTCACCGCCGCCCACGAGATTCTCGCTCTCGCGCTGGCCGGCCTGCCCGCGGCGCTCTATGTGGGTTCCTGGTCCAACTGGGTCGCCGATCCGGACCGCCCCGTCGCGACCGGAGACTGACGGTCCGATTTACGCCGCAGTCATATCGCGCGGGACCAGTTCTGGCCGGTCAGGTCCTTCCCGAAACTGTGGTGGCGGCTCTCGTTGTCGAGGGTGAAACCGGCCTGCTGGTAGATCCGCCTCGCGCCGGCGAGAACATCGTTGGTCCACAGGGTGATGGCGGAGTACCCGGCCTGGCGAGCAAACCGGAGTACCTCTTCCACCAGCCGGGAGCCGATCCCCAGGCCTCTGGCCCATGGCTCCACGAGCAGCAGTCGCAGCCGCGCGGTGGTGGCGTTCTCGCGCACGCAGAAGACACAGCCGGCCGGCGCACCGTCGACCTCGGCGATCCAGGCCGCTTCGGCACCGGGATCCCTGTGGTCCGCGTAATCCGCGACGATCCTGGCCACGAGGGCCTCGTAGGAGGAATCCCACCCGAACTGGTCCGCGTAGACCGCCCCGTTCCGCTGCACCACCCAGCCCAGGTCGCCCGGCTGGGGCGGGCGGAGCAGATAGCCTCGCGGCTGCGCCGACCCGGTGAGGGTTTCCGTGATCACGCGCATGGCCTCGAGCAACTTGCGCTTGTCCTCGTCGCGGACGGCGGCCAGCATGTCCCTGGTCTGGCCGGCCGACCTGGCGTCCAGGCCTCCGACGACCGAACTCCCGGTCTCGGTCAGCCCGATGACCTGACGTCGTGCGTCAGCGGCGGAGCGCTGCCTGGCGATCAGGCCGTCGGCCTCGAACCTGGCCAGGATGCGGCTTAGGTAGCCCGGGTCGATGTCGACCGTCCGGCGCAAGTCGGTGACCTCGCTGGTGTCGCGCTGCGCCAGTTCGAAAAGCAGCCTCGCCTCGGTAAGGGAGTACGGCGTATCCAGGTACTTCCCGCGCAGCAGTCCGATCACGTTCGTGTAGAACCGGTTGAATTCCCGCACCGCCGCCACCGCGGCGTCATCCGCTACCCCGGTGTCATCCGCTACCCCGGCGAGCTCGGCGCCGGCGCCGGCGGCCGTCAGTTCACTCATGCCATCCCCTTGACAATTGGTTGCCTAAGTCAACCATATACATGCCCTTAGCAAATATGGGATGCTTTTCCTGACGGGTCGGAAGACACAGATCGGCAAGGACACGGAAGGCGGCAGGCATGCGGATGCGGACGCTCGGCGGTACCGGGATCAAGGTGAGCTCCTACTGCCTCGGCGCGATGATGTTCGGCGCGTGGGGCAACCCTGATCACGAAGAGAGCATCCGGATTATTCACGCGGCCCTAGACGGCGGCATCAACTTCGTCGACACCGCGGACGTCTACTCGGCGGGGGAGTCGGAGGAGATCGTTGGCCAGGCGCTGCTCGGCCGCCGGGACGACGTCGTGCTGGCCACCAAGGCGCACTCCTCGATGGGCAAGGACGTCAACATGCGCGGCAACTCACGCCGCTGGATCGTCCGCGAGGTGGAGAACAGCCTGCGCCGGCTGCAGACGGACTACATCGACCTGTACCAGATGCACCGCGCCGACCCGGACACCGACATCGACGAGACCCTGTCCGCGCTTTCCGATCTGGTGCGCAGCGGCAAGGTCCGCGCGATCGGCTCCTCGACGTTCCCGGCCGAGCAGATCGTCGAGGCGCAGTGGGTCGCGCAGAGCCGGGGTCACGTTCGTTTCCGTTGCGAGCAGCCGCCCTACTCGATCTTCGTCCGGGGCATCGAGGGGTCGATCCTGCCCACCTGCCAGAAGTACGGCATGGGTGTCATCGCGTGGAGTCCGCTGGCCGGCGGCTGGCTGACCGGCCGGTACCGGCAGGGGACCGACGTGGACATGAGCATCGGGCGGGCGCAGCGACTGCCGCAGCGCTTTGACCCGTCGCTGCCCGGGAACGCGGCCAAGCTCGCGGCCGTGGAGGAGCTCATCAAGATCTCCGCCGACGCGGGCTGCTCGCTGACTCACATGGCGCTGGCCTTCGTGACCGGGCATCCCGCCGTGACCTCGGCGATCATCGGCCCGCGCACGATGGACCAGCTCACCGACCTGATGGCAGGCGCGGACGTGATACTGGACGACGACATCGGTGACCGCATCGACCAGATCGTCCCGCCGGGCGTCACGCTGAACGCCGCCGACGCGGGCTGGCAGCTTCCGTCGCTCGCCGACCCGGCGGCCCGCCGCCGCCCCTTGGCCAGCCGCGCCGCCGGCTAGCCCTAGCCGCCCGCGTGCGGTGGCGGGGGAATGGTGGCGATGTCAGGCGCAGGCTCGGGCCAGACCAGCAGCACGGGGCAGGCGGCGTGATCTACGACGAACCGGGCGGCCTTGCCCAGGCTCTTCGGCCCGAGCCGGGCCCGGTCGCCGTCTCGCGCCATGACCAGCAGATCCGCTCGGGCTGAGGCTGCCACCACGGCTCGTTCGGCATGTCCGTGAATTTCGAGTTTCTCGCAATCGTGCCCGAGCCTGCCCGCCGCTCTGGCGAGCAGGTCACCGGCCGATGCGGCGGCCAGCTCGTCGAGCCTGGCCCCGGGATCGCGTCCCACCCCATGACCTCGCCCGAACAACCCCAGGTAGGCGCCGTGGGCGGCGTCCGCCACTTCGGCCGGCGTGACGTGCAGCAGGGTAAATCTGGCTCCGGCCGGGGCCAGGCTAAGGCCCGCGTCCACACTGGCCCGCCACGTTCCCTCACACACCCAGATCAATACGGAACGACTCTGGGCATCACTTCCGGCCAACGTTGATCATCCTCCAATTCCGTGCAGCGAGACCCACAGCGCCAGGACCGCGACAAGCAGTCCCGCGGGTACGGTGAGCAGCCCCAGCCGGGTGAATTCGCCGAGATCTGGCGCCGACCCGTGGCGCCGCAGGATGCGCCGCCACAGCAGGGTGGCCAGCGACCCGGTGTAGCTGAGGTTCGGGCCGATGTTGACTCCGAGCAGCACGGCGAGGACCGCGCCGGCGCCTGACGGCGCGGCCAGCGGCAGCAGCACCAGGACGGCGGGCAGGTTGTTGCAGGCATTGGCCAGAGTGGCGGCCAGCGCCGCCGTGGCCAGCAGCGCGGGCAACGATGTCCCGCCGGGCAGCAGCGGTGCGAGCGCGGCGCCGAGCCCGTTGCTCACCACCGCCTTGACCACGATGCCCAGGCCCAGCACGAACAGCAGGAAAGGCAGATCGGCGGCCCGCACCAGGGCCGCCGGAGCCACCCGGCGCCTGGCCAGGGCGCGTACCGCCAGGACCGCCGCCCCGGCGCAGGCCGCCCAGGCGGGGTTCACCCCGGCCGCCGAGGCTCCCGCGAACCCGGCCAGCGTGAGAGCCAGCACGGCGAGCGTGAACACGGGCAGGCCGGTGTCATTCTCGCGTCGGTCAGGGTCAGGGCGCGGCCGGACGGACAGGTCGGCCGCGAAAAAACGGGTGAATACCGCGTACTCGGTGCCGATGACGGCCAGCCAGGGCAGCGCCATCAGCGCGGCGAACCGACCGAAGGCCAGCCCGCTGGCGGCGAACGCGAGCAGGTTGGTGAGGTTGGACACGGGCAGCAGCAGGGACGCGGAGTTCGCCAGGTGCGTGCACGCGTACACCTGCGGCTTGGCCCGCACGTCGAGCCGGGACGCGGTGGCGAAGACCACCGGGGTGAGCAGCACCACCGTGGCGTCCAGGCTGAGGACGGCCGTGGTCACCGACGCGATCACGAAGACCTGCGCGAGCAGCCGCCGGGCCCCTGCCGCCCTCGGATGGCTGGTTCCGGTCCGCGCCATCCACGCGCCGCAGGCCTGGAACAACCCGTCGTCATCGCACAGGTGCGCCAGCACCAAGATGGCGGCCAGGAAGCCGATGACCGGTCCCAGTTGCCTGGCCTCGGTGACCGCGCCGCTGCCGCCGATCGCGCCGGCCGCGATCAGGATGACCGCGGCCGGCACCGCCACGACCGCCTCCGGCCAGCCGCGCGGCCTGATCACCGCCCACGCCAGGACGGCGACCAGGGCCATCAGGGCGACCGCCTCGCCCACCGCGGCGTTCAGCGCGCTTCCCTCCTAGCTGGCTAGTGCGAAAGCACCATCCAATCAGGGAGCCGCGCCGGACTCAGCTAGGGGCGGACCTCGTACACGCAGTTGAACGGCGTTTCTGTGGCACGCCGGAACCTGGTGAACCCCGCATCGGTGACGACCTGCCTGATGGCCGCCTCGCCGGCCTGCGCGCCGAGCGCGTAGCCACCGGGCTGCGATAGCGCGTTCGGTACGCACAGCAGCGTGGAGAAGTTGTAGTAGACGCGCCCGACTGGGTTCATGTTGCCGATGACATCGTCGGACGCGTAAGGCTCGACGATGAGCCAGGTGCCATCGGGCGCCAGCGCCTGCCTGACATGCTTGGCCGCGGCCAGCGGGTCACCCATGTCGTGCAGGCAGTCGAAGGTGGCGGCCAGGTCGTAGCCGGCGCCGGAGAAGGACGCGGCCGAGGAGACCTCGAAGGTCACCCGGTCGGCGACGCCCGCCTCGCCGGCATGCTTGCGGGCCAGCTCAATTGACTGGTCGTGGTAGTCAGATCCGGTGAACCTGGAGTTCGGATACGCCTGCGCGAGCAAGATGGTGGACGCGCCGAGGCCGCAGCCGATGTCGGCGACGCTGGCACCGGAGCGGAGCTTGTCTTCCACCCCGTCGAGCGACGGGATCCAGGCCGGGATGAGGTTGGCGATGTATCCGGGCCGGAAGAACTGCTCGCAGCCGATGAAGACGTCCGCGTCCTGCTCGTGCCAGCCCAGGCCGGTGCCCGACCGGAAGGCTTCGGTGATCCGCGGCTCGGCCCGCAGCGCGCCGAGCGCCAGCACGAACGCGCCCGGCGCGTAGATGCCGCCGTCCGGGTTGGTCAGCGCGAATGCCTGCTCCTCGGTCATCGAATAGCTGTCCGCGGCCGCGTCGTATTCGACGTAGCCGCCGGCGGCCTGGCCGCGCAGCCATTCGGCGATGTAGCGCGGGTCGGTATGCGTGCGTGCCGCCAGTTCCTCTGCCGTCGCGGGTTCGGCCGCGAGCGCCTTGTACAGGCCGAGGTTGTGGCCGATGACCACGTTCCCGGCCGCTGCCGTCGCCCCGAGGTCGGTGACGAACTTGCCGAGGAACGCGTTGAGTTTGTCGTTGTCGATGGCCATGATGAAACTCCCTTGTCGCGTGGTCTGCGGTTAGGGCCAGGCTGCTCCCGGGCGTTGCAGCGGCGTTGCAACCGGTTTGCAACGAAGCCAGCTAAAACGGGAAGGGACGAGCGAGGAAGGGCGGGGCATGCGGGCGAGGTATCCGGACACTGAGGGTTTCATCGAGCGGGATGGCGTCAAGGTCGGCTACGAGGTCTTCGGCCAGGGCGAGCCCGCCCTGGTGTTCGGCCCCATGGACGCGATCGTTCACTCGCGGGTCTGGAAGGCTCAGGTGCCCTACCTGGCCCGGACCTTCCGGGTCGTCACCATCGACCCGCGCGGGAACGGCCGGTCCGACCGGCCGCGGTCGCCACAGGCCTACGCCGACACCGAGTTCGTCGAGGACACCATCGCGGTGATGGACGCGGTCGGCGTCGGGCAGGCGGTGCTCATCGGGGAATGCATCAGCGCCTGGCGTGCCTTGCTCACCGCCACCCTGCATCCCGGTCGGGTGCTCGGCGTCGTCACCGTCGGGCTGTCGGCACCGTTCCTCACGCCGCCGTTGCCCTGGCGGACCGAGTACGACTTCGAGCAGGTCTACGACACCGACGAGGGCTGGGCCAAGGAGAACAGGGACTACTGGCGGCGCGACTGGCGAGGCTACCTGGAGTTCCTCTTCGACGAGCTGCTGCCCGAGCCGCACTCCACCAAGCAGCGCGAGGACTGCGTGGGCTGGGCCATGGACACCACCGCGGAAACCTACCTGGCGCACGAATACGGGTCGCTGTCGTCATCGTCCCGCGAGCAGACCGAGGCCGTCCTGGCCCGGGTGAGCTGTCCCGTGCTGGCCATCCACGGAGACCAGGACCGCTGCGAGCCGTGGGCACGCAGTGAGCGGCTGGCCGCCCTGACCGGCGGAGAGCTGCTGCTCCTAGCGGGCGCCGGGGGTGCGCCGAACGCCCGGGAACCTGTCGTCGTCAACCGTGCTATCCAGGACTTCGCCGAACGCTTCCGCCCCGCCTCGCCGGTGCCGCCGGCCCGGCGGACCTGGACCAGACCGCTGAACCGGCCCAAGCGGGTACTCTACGTGTCCTCGCCGATCGGTCTCGGGCATGCCCGCCGTGACCTGGCCATCGCCGACGAGCTCCGCAAGCTCAGGCCCGGTCTTGAGGTGCACTGGCTGGCTCAGCATCCGGTTACCGAGCTGTTGCGGCAGCGCTCTGAGCTGATCCATCCCGCTTCGGCCTTCCTGGCCAGCGAATCAGGGCATATCGAGAGCGAGGCCGCCGAGCACGACCTGCACGCGTTCCAGGCCGTCAGGAGCATGGACGAGATCCTCATCAGTAACTTCATGGTCTTCGCGGACCTGACGCGGGACGAGCCCTTCGACCTGGTGGTCGGCGATGAAGCCTGGGATATCGACTACTTCCTGCACGAGAACCCCGAGCTCAAGCGGTCACCGTACGCCTGGATGACCGACTTCGTCGGCTGGCTGCCGATGGCCGACGGCGGCCCGGCCGAACGGGCCCTGACCGGCGACTACAACGCTGAGATGATCGAGCAGATCGCTCGGTTCCCGAGCCTGCGGGACCGCGCCGTGTTCGTCGGCAACGCCGATGATGTGGTCCCGGATGCGTTCGGCGACGGCCTGCCCGCGATCCGCGATTGGGTCGAGCGGAACTACGAGTTCTCCGGCTACGTCTCCGGTTTCGACCCGGCCGAGTTCGCCGACCGTGACGCCATCCGTGCCCGGCTCGGCTACCGGCCCGGCGAGCCGGTCTGCATCGTCACGGTCGGGGGTTCCGGCGTCGGCACGGACCTGCTCCGCCGGGCGGTAGCCGCGTTCCCGGCGGCGCGCCGCCTCGTCCCCGGGTTGCGGATGATCGTCGTGACCGGGCCGCGGATCGACCCGGCCGCCCTGGCAGCACCGGGCGGACCCGACGGACCCGACGGGCTTGACGTGCGCGGCTACGTGCCCAACCTCTATCAGCACCTGGCGGCCTGTGACCTGGCGGTGGTCCAGGGCGGCCTGACCACCACGATGGAGCTCACGGCCAGCCAGCGGCCGTTCATCTACGTGCCCCTCCGTCATCACTTCGAGCAGAGCTTCCACGTCAGGCACCGCCTCAACCGGTACGGCGCCGGCCGGTGCCTGGACTATGAGCAGACGGTGCCCGAGGTGCTGGCCCAGGCGATCGCGGACGAACTCGCTCGCCCGGTCCGCTACCGGCCCGTCGAGACCGACGGTGCGGCGCGCGCCGCCGCCAGCCTCGCCGAGCTCATCTGAGCCTGGCTTATCCGACCTGGCTTAGTTGAGCTGGCGAAGCGCTGACCGGGCGTCGCGCAGCACGTACGGCAGCCCGTGCTCAGCCGCGAGCCCGGCCGCGCGCTCCAGGTATGACCGGGCCTGTCCCCGCTCGCCCAGCCGGATGAGGGCTCGGCCGTCGACCACCAGGGCCTCGGCCAGTGCGACCTTCCACGGTTCTCGCTCGGCCGTCGCACGCAACGGAGCCAGGGCCGCCCGGGCGCGTTCGGGATCATCCTGCCCGAGCCACGCCTGAGCCACCGACAGGTAGGCCTCATAGCCGAGCACCCAGGCGGCGCCAGCCGGCATGGTGGCTTTCTCGAGCAACCCGGCCGCCTGGCTGAGTATGGCCAGCGAGCCGGTGGCCGCGGCCAGCGGAGCGGCGGATCGCAGCAGGTAAGCCTCCATCTCGGCGTGCTGGGCCGCGGCCAGGGCGTGTTCGAAGAGCTCGATCGCCCCGGCCCGGTCGCCGGCCGCGAGCAGGGTGCCGCCAAGAATGGCCTGAGCCGAGGACTGCCACCAGGTGTGCTCGTGCTGTTCGGTCAGCTCCACCGCCCGCCGCCCCAGCGCTATCGCCTCCTCCTCGCGGCCGCGCAGCCGCGCGAGCCAGCCCAGGTGCGCGACGAACCAGGCGGCATGGCGTGCGTAGCCGGCCTGGCGATTGAGCTCGATGGCGGTCTCGGCGGCGGCGGCGGCCTGATCCAGGTCCGCTGCGGCGACGAAGAGGAACCCGCCTTCGAAACCCGCCCATTGCAACCGGAACAGGTCACCCAGGCGCCGCAGCAGTGGGTCTAGTTCAGCGATCACGGCGGCCAGGCCGCGGGTATCACCGAGGCTGAGGTAGACCAGCTTGAGCCCGTCCAGGCCCGCCGCCAGGGCCTGATCGTCCGCGGCGGCCCGCCCCGCAGCCACCGCGCGCAGGCCGTAATCGAGCGCTGCGTCCAGCCGCAGCCGGTTGGCCGCGATGATGGCGAGACGGGAGAGCATCCGGGCCTCGCTGGCCCGGTCACCGAGTGACTCCGCGATCCGCAGCCCGCTCTCCAGATGGGACGCGCAGTAGCTGATGGGCAGGCCCTGCGAGACCGGGACGTCGCCGCCCAGCTCGCGCAGCGCGAGCATTTCCAGCCGCCGGTCTCCGGCGGCGCGCGCGTCGGCGGCGCCCCGGGTGAGGTCGGCGAACGCGGCGGCCCCGGCGTCCGCCGCCTCGTAAGCTCGGCCCCGCAGGACCAGGGCCCGCGCGGACACCTCCGTGCTGCCGATGCGCCCGGCCGCCTCCAGGGCCTGGGTGGCGAGCGCGGCCGCGTCGGTCGCCGCGAACCGGCCCATCGCATCCTCGGCGGCCCGCAGCCAGGCCCGCGCCGCCCGCAGCCAGTCACCGCCCGCCGCCGCGTGCCGCGCCAGCGATTCTGGCTGGCCCGTCAGCAGGTCCGCCGCTCGCCGGTGGTACGCGAGCCGGGTCGGTCCGGGTGTGCTGGCGTACAGCGCCTCGCGGATGAGATCGTTGGCGAACTCGTAGTCACGACCGCTGACCACCAGCAGCCGCGCGGCCATCGCGGTCTCGCACGCCTCCAGGGCGGTCGCGGGTCCCAGGTCGAGCATGGCGCCGAGGACGAGCGGGTCAAGCGCGGCACCGAGCACCGCGGCCGCCCGGAGCAAGGCCTCGGTGGCCGCCCCGGTGCGCTGGACGCGGGCCTGCACGGCGGTCCGCAGCGACTCAGGCACGCCCGCGTCACCGCTGGCCAGCGCCCGCAGCACCTCCACGACGAACAACGTGTGCCCGCGGGTTCGCTCCAGGATGTGCCCGGCCAGCTCACCGTGGCCTGCCGCCCGGGCGAGCTGGCCCACCGTGTCGGCACCCAGCGGGCCGACCTCGACCCGGCTGGCCACCGGGGCGAGCGCGGCACCGATCTGCGCGTCATTCTCGGCGCGGACGGTGACCACGATGAGCAGCCGGGATCCGGCCGCCTGGCGGCCGAGGAAGTGCAGCAGCTCGGTCGTCGACTGACCGGCGTACTGCAGGTCGTCCACGAGCAGCAGGACGGGATTGCGCGCGGCCAGACCGCGCAGGAACGCCCGCACCGCCTCGAAGGCGCGCCGCCGCTCTATCTCCACGCTGCCCCGCCAGGGCGGCGGCGGCCCGAGGATGGCGGCGACCTCGGGCAGCAGCGACGCGGCCGCCGTCGCGTGTTCGCCCAGCAGGTCCCGCAGCACGCTGGCCGGAGTCGTGGCCACGACGGGCGTGATCGCCTCCACGATCGGCTGCAGGAACAGCGACCGCTCTGTCTCATAGCAGCGGGTCCGCAGCACCGTCCCGCCATCGGCGGCGGCCTCGGCGGCGATGAACTCAGCCAGCGCGGTCTTCCCGATCCCGGCCTCACCGACGATCATGACGAGACCGGGCTGTCCGCTCGCCGCCCGGCCCCAGGCCGCCCGCAGCGACCCGATCTCACCGTCCCGGCCAGTCAGCGTCATCGGCGCCCTCCAGTCCCGGCCTGCGGCCACCGGCCCGGCCGGCCCGCGGTTCTGCTCGCGCAGGATCGCCAGATGCAGCTCACGGGTGGGCAGCGCCGGGTCGGCGCCGAGCTCGTCACTGAGCCGCTGGCGGAGCAAAGCGTAAGCGGCCAGCGCCTTGGCCTGCTCACCGGCCGCCGCGGAGGCTGACATGTACCAGCGGTGGGCCGCCTCGTCGAGCGGGTCGGCCGCCATGGCCGCCGCGGCGTAACCGGCCGCCAGCCCCGGATCGCCGGTCGCTAGCGCGGCCTCGGCGGCGACCAGGCGAAGCCGGCGAAGCAACTCGCGCACCTCGTCGCGGGCCGGATTGACCCACGCCGCGTACGGTTCGTCGGCCAGCGCGGTGCCCGCGGCCAGCAGCTCGACCGCACGCTCGGCCGCGGCGAGTGCCACGGCGGGGGCGGTCGCCAGCTTGCTCTCGGCCTGGCCGCAGAAACCGGCCGCCGCATCCAGGTCGACCGTTATCCCCGGGCCGATGGCCAGCCGGTACCCCGACCGGCCGCCGTGGATGAGGTCAGCCCCGAGCGCCGCGCGGAGCCTGCTGACGAGCGTCGCGACGTTCTGCCCGGGCGCGGCCGGGGGTCCGCCCGGCCACAGCACGTCGGTGATGCGGTCGACCGTCACCAAGGCCGGGCGTTCGACGGCCAGCAGCTTCAGCAGCGTCCGCGATTTCCGGCTGCCGATTTCTCCATCGGTCAGCTCGGTGCCGTTCCGGATGACCCTGAACGTGCCCGCGAGACGCAGCTCAATAGGTGCAGCGCTGACCGATCCAGGGGGAACATACTTCCCCACGGGCCCTTTCTTACCGCTGGCGCCCTGCATCATGCAAGAGAGAGGGGTACGCCAACGCGGCGCGACATAAGCCGGGACGCCGGGAGCTGACGGCCGGTGCGGGCGGCCGTCCTGATCCGGGCTCAGCCTCCGGGCCGCTGCGCGTGAAGCGCTGGACGAACTGGCGCAAGATGACGGGCGGCCAGGTGACGTTGCTGCGCCGCGCCTGCGCCTTGATCTCGTCGGCCTGGCCGGGGTCGAAGTACCCGGCGTGCTTGTAGACGTCGGTCCTGGTGCACAGGCCTGCCACGTCTAGCTCGGCGTGAAACTGAGTGGCGTAGACGCAGCTGCCGACCCGGAACATCTGCACCGGGCATCCGGCCGAACTGGCCAGCAGCACGGCATGGCCGGGCAACTGGCTGATCGCCTCCTTGTGGCCGGTGAAGGCGTCGAATGTGGCGGGCATCGGTGCCAGCAGCGGGTCCCGCTGGCCCGCTGCGGTGAGGGTGACCTGGATGGCCCCGACCGGCTCGGCGAAGCGCCGGCCGAGCACCGCGCCCTGATGGCGGCCGAGCGCCCCGATGCCGTAGCAGGCGCCAAGGAACGGGAAGTCCGCAGCGGTGATTGCGTCGAGCAGCCGCAGCAGATCGGCTTCGACCCGCCGTTGCACCGGCGACTTGCTGTCTTCGGGGTCGGTGAAGTTGAAAGGCCCGCCGCCGAGCAGGATCCCCGACCAGTCCCGCAGGTCGATATCGCCGAGCGGGCGCTGCTCCAGCCGGATCCGGCGCAGCTCGCCCTCTGCCAGCCCGGCCAGGGTCTGGAACGAGGCGTACTCATTGTCGGCGGCGGCATCCTCGGCCCGGATGGCCAGCAGCAGGAACGGTTTCACCTAATCACCCTAGTGACCCGGCGCCCCTGCCGTGACCAGCGTAGGTGTCAGGACAGCTGAAAATGGTCCAGCTCGGCCTCGGTGAGCAGCCGCGACCTGATCAGGAAGCGCACTCCCTCCGGTGCCTCGACCGAGAAGCCGCTGCCCCGGCCGGGAACGACGTCGACCGTCAGGTGGGTGTGCTTCCAGTACTCGTACTGCGAGACCGACATCCAGAACGGGATGGGCTGGTCAAGCCCGGGAACCGCCAGCTTGCCCAGGAGGATGTCGGAGTCGCCGGTCAGGAACTCGCCGTCGGGGAAGCACATCGGTGACGATCCGTCGCAGCAGCCGCCGGATTGATGGAACATGAGCGGCCCGTGCTGGCCGGTGAGCTGCCGCAGCAGGTTCGCGGCCGCTTCGGTCAGCTGTCCCCTGCTCCAGAAGATCGTCGTGGGCCTTCCGCACATCCGACAATTGGCCTCTGCGGGGCACAAATTTGACTGTAACACGAGGTAGCAGAGGCCGGTCTAGTTCAGCTTGGCCGCTGGCCCCGGTCCCGCCGCGCGGTGGACCGCCGTACCGTAGGCTCGGCCGCAAGAAGGCCACTGGAATCGCATCGGTCAGAGAGGAGAACACGTTGGACCTCGAGGAGACTCTCGCCAAGGTCGTGGAGCTGAGCCGGGAGGAACTGCATATCGTGCGTAAGCGGGCCGAGGAGAAGACGGCCGCCCGTGATCACGGCCATGATTTCAACGAGATGCGTAACGCGGCCGACCGGCTAGACCACTACGCGCACATGCTCCGCAGGCTCCACGACAACGAACTCGGCCAGAACTGGCGCCACGAGAGCCTGGCCGACAGAGCCTGACTTCATCCCGTCCGTCGGGTCACCCGGCCGGTGAGGTACAGGTAGGGGGTGCGGTCAGGGAGGTGGCCGAAGCTGAGCGGGATCCACGGTACGTCCTCCTGTGATCGCAGCACGAACCGGTTGCCGGACGAGTCGGCCGGATACAGGATGAGTTCGGTTGGCTCGTAGTTGATGAGGTCCGCCAGCTTCCCCGTCATGGTGAGGACCATGTGCAGCCGCCCGTCCCGGATCGACACGTCGAACCGCCGCGACGTGCGCTCGTAGCGGCCGACGTGCCGCTCGAGGTCCCTCTCCGGGTCATCCGCGACCGTCGCGAGGCCCGCGACCGGATCCGGCCAGCCCGCGGCGCGAGCTGGCAGGGGACTGGCCGGCATGGTGACACCCACCACAGAGCCAAACACCTCGTCGAACAGCTCTCGGAAGAGCGACTCGGACTCCCCGGCGTTAGTCAGCAGGCAGACGGCCAGCCGCGCTTCCGGGTCGATCCGCAGGTAGGCGGACTGGCCGACGGTGTCGCCGTCGTGCCCGAAGATGGCCCGGCCACCCCAGGAGCTAAGCCGCCAGCCCAGGCCGATGGCCGCGTCCGGCACGGCGAAGTCCGGGATCGCGGCCCGCGGCTGCTGCATGGCCGACACGGACGCCTCGCTGAGGATCCGCTTGCCGTTCGGCAGGACCCCGCCGGCGAGGTGGAGCCGGGCGAACGTGAGCAGGTCACCGGCCGCGGCGCTGATCAACCCGGCTGGGCCGATGCTGCGCGGCAGGCCCCAGACACGGACCGGAACGCCGGCGCCGTCATGTCCGACCGCGGCGCGGTGCAGAATCGCCTCCTCCGGCAGGGTGACGGTGTGGGTGAGGGCGAGCGGGCCAGTCAGCCGATCGCGCAGCGATTCGTCCCACGACTGGCCGTCAAGCACCTCGATGATCCGGCCGAGCAGGACGAAACCGCTGTTGCAGTAGGAGTACGCGGCACCTACGGGAAACGTGGAGGAGGCCGCGGCTAGCTCCTCGACGTAGCGCTGGACGCACTCGTCGCCGCGGCCGGTGTCGGTGAAGATATCGCCGTCGATCCCGCTGGTGTGCGTGAGCAGATGCTGGACCGTGACCTGACCGCCCACATCGGAGGTGCCCAGCCGGATGGCGGGCAGCGCATCGGCGACGGTGGTGTCGAGGGACAGCAGGCCCTCCTCGATGAGCTGCATGATCATCGTCGCGGTCCAGATCTTGGTGATGGATCCGACCTGGAAGAGCGAGTCTGGGGTGACGGGAACCTGGGTCGCGGAGTTCAGCACCCCGCACGCGGCCAGCACCTCCTGCCCGTCGAACCAGATCCCGAGCGTGGCCCCGCAGACACGGGCTCGGGCAGCAAGTTCGCTCAGGCGGGCGGCCCAATGAGCAGCATTCAGCATGAATTGAACGTTAACCCATGGTTTAGCCGACTGGCCCTAATTTCCAGGCTAGACCAATCTAACCGAAACTAGATCCGATTAACTCCCGGTCGGCCTGTCTTGGTGTTCTACCTGCGAGTTCCGTCATAATGTGCGGGAAGGGCCTTTGCCGGATCGGCTTCGTCGACGACTTCACCTGACCCGTCAAGGTGTAGGTTCGCTGGGGGGTCCTGCGGGCCGACAGCTGTGGAGGGTGACAATTACATGAGCATCCTGGGCACCCGGGTAATACGGACAGAGGACCCGCGGCTGCTGACCAGCGGCGGAGTCTACGTCGACGACCTGCGGGCGCCCGAGCTGCACGGAGCTGCGCGCGTGACCTTTGTGCGGAGCCCGGTGGCGCACGGGCGCATCACCGGCATCGACATCGCCGAAGCCAGCCAGCAGCCCGGCGTCATCGCCGTGCTCACCGCCCGCGACATGGACGACCTGGCGCCGCCGCCGCCGGACAGCGGCGACGGCGTGGGCGAAGGACCGATGCCGCTCGGCGGCCCGTGGTCCGAGCCGCTGCTAGCCACCGACACGGTCCGGTTCGTCGGCGAACCGGTCGCGGTGGTGATCACCGATGGTAGGTACCAGGGCGAGGACGCCGCCGACCTGGTCAGCGTGGACTACGAGACGCTGCCCGCGGTGGTAGGCCCGGCGGCCGCTCTGGTGGGCGAGTCCCTGCTGTTCCCCGCGGCCGGCACCAACATCCCTTTCGCGAACCCGGTATCGGACGACAACGCCCCGTTCGATGTCTGCGACGTCGTCGTCGAGCAGGACATCGTCAACCAGCGGGTGGCCTGCCTGCCGATGGAGGGCCGAGCGACCGCGGCCGCCTTCTCCGGCGGCAAGCTGACGGTCTGGCACAGTTCCCAGAACGCGCAGCTCTGCCGGCTGATCCTGTGCGGCGCCCTGGGCATGAGCCCGGACCAGATCCGGGTGATCGTGCCGGACGTCGGCGGCGGGTTCGGGGCCAAGGTCGGCATCGACCGGGATGCGATCGTCGTGGCCTGGGCGGCCAGGAAAACGGGGCGCGCGCTGCGCTGGGCCGAGACCCGGAGCGAGAACCTTGTCGGCATGACCCAGGGCCGGGCTCAGCTGCACCACATCAAGATCGGCGGCACCTATGACGGCAAGATCCTGGCCTACCGGATCGACGTCATCCAGGACAGCGGCGCCTACGGGCGGATGGGCAAGTTCCTGCCCGGCCTGACCTGCCTGATGGCCCAGGGGGTGTACGACATCCCGGAGGTCCAGGCCGGGTTCCGGGTGGTGGTGACCAACGCGACGCCGATCGCGGCTTACCGCGGGGCCGGCCGGCCCGAGGCCGCGGCCACCATCGAGCGTGCGGTCGACCTGTTCGCCGCCGAGATCGGCATGGATCCGGCCGAGGTCCGGCGGCGTAACTTCATCGCCCCGGACCAGTTCCCGTTCCAGACCAAGACCGGTGCCCTGTACGACAGCGGCCAGTACGCCGAGGCCCTGGACAAGGTGCTGACCGGGGCCCACTACGAAGAGCTCCGCCAGGAGCAGGAACGCAGGCGGGCCCGCGGTGACGTCCGGCTGCTCGGCATCGGCGTCTCCACCTACGTGGAGATCACCGCGGCCGATGGCGCCGCCGGGGAGACCGCCAAGCTCGAGGTATCGGACGACGGGACCGCGACCGTCTACACCGGCAGCTCGCCGCACGGTCAGGGACACCACACCGCCTGGGCCATGCTCGTGCAGGAGGAGCTGGGCATCCCGATGCACCAGGTCACCGTGATCCACGGCGACACTGACCTGATCCCGGTCGGCGTGGGCACCTACGCCTCCCGCTCGCTGCAGCTCGGCGGCTCGGCCGTGTACAAGGCCGCGGCCGAGGTCAAGGACGAGGCGCGGCACCAGGCCGCGGACATGCTCGAGGCGGCCCAGGCTGACGTCGTGCTCGACACCATGACCGGTCTCTGGCAGGTGCGCGGCGACCCCGACACGGCCCTGTCCTGGGCCCAGGTCGCGGGCCACACCAGCGGCGGCAGCCTCATCGCCGACGTGAGCTTCACCGCGGACGTGCCCACCTTCCCGTTCGGAGCCCATGTATCCGTGGTTGAGGTGGACACCGAGACCGGCAAGGTCACGCTGCTGCGGCACGTGACCGTCGACGACGCGGGCCCGGTCCTCAACCCGGTGCTCGCCGAGGGCCAGCGGCATGGCGGCATCGCCCAGGGCGCCGCCCAGGCCCTGCTGGAAGAGGTGCTGTACGACGCGGACGGCAACCCGCTGACCTCCACGCTGGCGGATTACGCGGCCATCACCGCCGCGGAGCTGCCCAGCTACGAGCTGCTGACGAGCGAGACGCCGACGACCGTGAATCCGCTCGGCGTCAAGGGCATCGGCGAGGCCGGTACGATCGGCGCGACGCCGGCGATCCAGAACGCGGTCATCGATGCCGTCTCGCACCTCGGCATCCGGCACATCGACATGCCGGCCACCCCGCAGCGGGTGTGGACGGCCATCAACAAGGCCACGAAGGCGAATGCTCAGTGAGGAGTACGACGTGAAGGTCGACCTGACGGTCAACGGCCAGGACATCACCGCGGACGTCGAGGACCGCATGCTGCTCGTGCACTTCCTGCGCGACGTGGCCGACCTCACCGCGACGAACGTGGGCTGTGACACCACCTCCTGCGGCGCCTGCACGGTGCTGCTCGACGGTGAGTCGGTCAAGTCCTGCACCGTACTGGCCGCCCAGGCCAGCGGGCACGAGATCACCACGGTGGAAGGGCTGGCCGCCGGCGGCGAGATGCACCCCGTGCAGCGCGCGTTCCACGAGGAGCACGGGCTGCAGTGCGGGTTCTGCACGCCGGGCATGGTGATGGCCATCGTGTCGCTGCTGAAGGAGAACCCGCATCCCACTGAGCAGCAGGTGCGGACCGGCCTGGAAGGCAACCTGTGCCGGTGCACCGGCTACCACAACATCGTCAGGGCCGCGCTGGCGGCCGCCGAGATGCCGGCGGAGGTGCCAGCGTGATCCCGTCCACGTTCAGCTACAAACGGGCCGGCTCGGCCGAAGAGGCGCTTGACCTCGTCGCCTCCTACGGCGAGGACGCGAAGTTCCTGGCCGGGGGGCACTCGCTGCTGCCGCTGATGAAGCTGCGGCTGGCCGCGCCCGAGGTGATCATCGACCTGGGCGGGCTGAGCGACCTGTCCTACATCACCGACCGGGGCTCCTACGTCGCCATCGGCGCGCTGACCCGGCACCACGACGTCGAGCACTCCGAACTGCTCGGCGGCCAGGTGCCGCTGCTTGCGCACGCGGCCGGCCAGGTCGGCGACCCGCAGATCAGGCACCGCGGGACCATCGGCGGCTCCATCGCGCACGCCGACCCCGCCTCTGACCTGCCCGCTGTGCTGCTGGCGCTGAACGCGACGATCGTCGCGCGCGGCGTCGACGGGAGCAGGGAAATCCCGATCGGGGAGTTCTTCCATGGCCTGTTCGAGACCGCGCTTGAGCCCGACGAACTGCTCACCGAGATCCAGGTGCCCAAGCCCGCATCCGGGGCGTGGGCGTTCGGTAAGTTCACCCAGCGGGCCATCGACTGGGCCATCGTCGGCTGCGCCGTCACCGACGGCCACGTCGCGCTGGTCAACATGGGCGGCACTCCGCTGCGGGCCGTCGGCGTGGAAGCCGCGCTGGCCGCCGGCGCGTCGCCCGCCGAGGCGGCCGCCCGCGCCGCCGAGGGCACCAACGCTGCCGACGACATCCGCGCCACCCGGGCCTACCGCGAGCACCTGGCCCGCGTCCTGGTCTCCCGCGCCCTCACCGAGGCAAAGTCAAGATCTTGATCCCGAACGGTCCTGATGCGTGCCCCTGGTCCCCGCCACGCCCGCGGGGCGTGAACAGCTTCGTGCGGGGCACGCAGTGATCGAGGCGGTCGTGTTCGACTTGGACGGCGTGCTGATCGATTCCGAGCCGGTATGGGAGCGGGTGCGCCGCGCCCTGGTCGCGGATCGGGGCGGCCACTGGGCNNTACCTCAGCGAGGACCTCGGCGTCGGCCTGCCGCCCGATCAGGTGGCGGCCCAGGTCATCGACCGGATGGCCGCCAGCTACCGCGAGCACCTGCCGCTGCTACCCGGCGCCGTCGAGGCCGTCCAGAGGCTCGCTGCCCGCTGGCCGCTCGGCCTGGCCAGCTCGGCGCCCGCCGTGCTGATCGAGACCGTGCTGGCCTCCGCCGGCCTGCGCAGTTATTTCGCCGTCACCATGTCCACCGAGCAGGTGCCACACGGCAAGCCCGCCCCGGACATCTACCTGGCCGTAGCCGCCAAGCTCGGCCACGCCCCGGCAGATTGCGCGGCCGTCGAGGACTCCTCGAACGGTCTCCGTTCCGCCGCCTCCGCAGGCCTGCACGTCATCGCCATCCCGCACCCGAAGTACCCACCCGACCCCGACGCCCTAGCCGCGGTCAGCCTGGTCCTGCCTCACCTGGCCGACCTGACCCCGGACGCCGTAGCAGCCCTGGCCTGACGTCTCGCCCGTCAGCAAGAAGTCCCCGGCCCGGACCCCGTCGCAGGTACCATCGCGGCTCGCCGACAATGGAACGGTGCGGGTACGCAACGCGCTCAGGGGAACCGGCCGGTGGATCTGGTCGGCGCGGCGGCTGATGCTGCTCGCGGGCGCGCTGCTGGTGCTCACGTTCCCGGACGCGAACCTGGAGTTCCTGGCCTGGTTCGGGCTGGTGCCCGGGCTGGTGCTCATCGTCAGGTCACCCTCGGCCCGGGAAGGCGGGGTGCGGGCGTGGTGGCTCGGGGCCGGGTACCTGATCGCGGCGCTGTACTGGATGGCGCCGGAGATCGGGCCCGCGGTGCTGCTGGTGGCGGCGGTGGTCGGGGTGCTGTGGGTGCCGTTCGGGGTGGCCGCGTGGAAGCTGCTCCGTCCGCCCGTGACCTGGCCGCGGGCGCTGGCCGCACTGGTGGTGGTGCCGAGCTGCTGGCTGGCCACCGAATGGCTGCGTTCTTGGCAGGCGCTCGGCGGGCCGTGGGCGGTGTACGGCGTCAGCCAGTGGCAGCATCCGGCCGTCCTCGCGCTCGCCGCCGTGGGCGGGGTGTGGCTGATCAGCATCGCGCTGGTGACGGCGAACGTGGCCATCGTCCTCGTCATCGGGTCGCGGCCGCGCCTTGGCCCGGTCCTGCGCTCAGGCCCTGCGCCGGCGGCCCGGGCGCCCGGTCCCGGACCCGCCACCCTGCGGCCGGGGCTCGTGCTGCTGGGCGTGCTCGCCGCCGTGGCCAGCGTGGCCGCCGGGCCGCTGGCGTTCGCGCTCACGCCGGCCAGTCCCGCCGTCCGGCAGGTCACGATCGCCATGGTCCAGCCTGGCATCATCAACAACACGGTGCAGGGGGTGGACGCGTCCGAGCGGCTGACCGCCGAACTCAGCCGTTCCGGCCTGCTCGGCGGGGTCAAACCGGACCTGATCGTGTGGGGCGAGAGCAGTACCTCGGTAGACCTGACCCTGGCCAAGAACCGGGCTCAGCTGCTGGCGATGGAGAAGCTGTCGAAGGAAGACGGCGCCGACCTGCTGGTCAACCAGGACACGACCGTCCCGGGTAGGGGCCAGGAGAAGGTAGGCGTGCTCGTCAGCCCCGCGGGCATCGAGGGTGAGTACATCAAGACGCGGCTGGTGCCGTTCGGCGAGTACATCCCGTTCCGGCAGCAGCTCGGCTGGCTCACCAAGATCAGCAAGGCCGCCGCGGCCAATATGATCCCCGGCACCGGCGCGCACGTCCTGTACCCGGGGGACCGGACCGGCAAGCCGCTGCCGATCGGAGTGCTGATCTGCTTCGAGTCCGCGTTCCCCGACATGTCCCGGGTGGACACCGACAAGGGCGCGCAGCTGATCGTCTACCAGTCGGAGACCTCCACCTTCCAGGGCACCTGGGGCCCCGACCAGCACGCCTCGCTCGGCGCGGTGCGCGCCGCCGAGACCGGCCGGCCGGTGGTGCAGGCCACACTGACCGGCGACACCGTCGCCTACGACGCCAGGGGCAGGCTGCTGGCCTGGATGGGACAGTCAGCGCACGGCGTGGTCACCGTCAGGCTCAGGCTGCCTGCGGCCTCGGCCAGGACCATCTACGACCGGTTCGGTGACTACGTTCCGTGGTCTGCGGTTGGCGTCACGCTGCTGGCCGCACTGGTCATGTTTGCGAATTCACGCGGTTTTCCTGGCCGAAACGCTGGTATCAGGGGAGAGCATGAGGCACAATATGTAGCTGGACAGTCTGTGCCAAGCTAACGAGGCCGCTGGGGAAGGCGAACCTCGTCTTAAGGAGGCACGGTGTCCGCGCATGGTGTTCTTTATGTTCATTCCGCGCCCCCGGCGCTGTGCCCGCATGTCGAGTGGGCCGTTGCCGGAATAGTGGGGGCGCCCGTAGGCATGCCCTGGGTCGGCCAGCCCGCCTCCCCCGGAGCAATGCGGGCCGAGCTCGCCTGGCAGGCGCGCCCCGGCACAGCGGGAGAGATCGCGTCCGCGCTGGCCGGATGGAACCGGCTCAGGTTCGAGGTGACCGAGGACAGCTCACCCGGCTGTGACGGCGTGCGCTACTGCTACACGCCCAATCTTGGTATCTTCACCGCGGTGACCGGCGCCAACGGCGACATCCTGGTACCCGAGGACAGGCTCAGGGCCGCCATGGGCGTGGCCCTGCGGCTGGGGGAGTCCCTTGAGGACGAGATCGGCAGGCTGCTCGGGACCGCCTGGGATAACGAGCTCGAGACGTTCCGCCGCGCCGCCGACGGCGCCCCCGTCCGCTGGCTCAACGCCGTATAAGCCGGGCTCGCACACTTACCAGCTGGTCGGGACGGGCATTCCCTCGCTGTAGCCGGAGGCGCTTTGCACCCCGACCACGGCACGGTCGCTGAACTCGGCCAGGTTCCGCGCGCCCGCATAGGTGCACGAGGAGCGCAGGCCGGCCACGATCATGTCGATCAGGTCCTCCACCCCGGGACGTACAGGGTCGAGGTACATCCGGGCGGTGGAGATGCCCTCTTCGAAGAGTTCCTTGCGCGCCCGCTCGAACGCCGAGTCGGTCGCCGAGCGCAGCCGCACCGCCCGCGCCGACGCCATGCCGAAGCTCTCCTTGTACAGCCGTCCCTCGGGGGAACGGAACGTGTCTCCTGGCGACTCGAAGGTGCCGGCGAACCATGACCCGATCATCACGTTCGAGGCGCCCGCTGCCAGCGCCAGGGCCACGTCCCGCGGGTGCCTGACCCCGCCGTCGGCCCATACCGACGCGCCGAGCTGCCTGGCCTGCTCGGCGCACTCCAGCACGGCGGAGAACTGCGGCCGCCCTACCCCGGTCATCATCCGGGTCGTGCACATCGCGCCGGGCCCCACGCCGACCTTGACGATGTCGGCTCCCGCCGCCACCAGGTCGGCGACGCCGGCGGCGGTGACGACGTTGCCCGCCACGACGGGAACCGCGGGGTCCAGGGCGCGTACGGCCTGCAGCGCCCAGATCATCTTCTCCTGGTGCCCGTGCGCGGTGTCTACCACGAGCACGTCCGCCCCCGCCTCAAGCAGCAGCTTGGCCCGGGTGGCCACGTCGCCGTTGACGCCGAGCGCGACGCCGACCCGCAGCCGGCCCGCCGCATCGACGGCGGGGGAGTACAGGGTCGCGCGCAGCGCGCCGGTTCGCGTCATGATGCCGACGCAGCGGCCGTCGGGGTCAAGCACGGGGGCCAGCCGGTGCCGCCCGTCGTGCAGCAGCGAAAACGCCCGCTCCGGCGGCGTGCCGGCGGCCAGCGTGAAGGGGTCGGCGGACATCACATGGCTGAGCTGAGTAAACCTGTCCACTCCCAGGCAGTCCGCTTCGGTGGCGACGCCCACCGGACGCCCGTCTTCGACCACCACCACGGCGCCGTGCGCCCGCTTGGGCAGCAGGCTCAGCGCGTCGCCCGCGGTATCGGTCGGCGCAAGCGTCAGCGCGGTCTCGACCACCAGGTCACGCGACTTCACCCAGGCGATCACGTCCGCCACGACATCGACCGGGATGTCCTGCGGCACGATCGCGATGCCGCCCCGCCGTGCCACCGTCTCCGCCATCCGGCGCCCGGATACGGCTGTCATATTGGCCGTCACGATGGGAATGGTGGCGCCGCTGCCGTCCGTGGTGGCCAGGTCGACGTCTAGTCGGGAGCCGACCGCCGACCGGCCGGGAACCATGAAGACGTCGCTGTAGGTCAGGTCTTGCTCGGGGATTATCCCGTTCAGGAATCGCACGTTAGAGATTCTTCCCGAACGATGCCGGTGCTATAGCCTCGATCCGGTGACAGACCCCCATCCGGACGGCCGCCACCGGACCCTTCGGCTGGGATCGCGGGAGTGGGACCACGGTTCGTTCGGGATCATGGCGGTAATCAACCGGACGCCTGACTCGTTCTTCGATCGCGGCGCCACCGCCGGGTTCGGCGCCGCGCTCGACGCCGCCAGCCAGGCCGTGGCCGACGGGGCCGACATCGTCGATATCGGCGGGGTCAAGGCCGGCCCTGGTGACGAGGTGAGTGCCGTGGCCGAGATCGACCGGGTCGCGGGCCTGGTCGAGGCGGTGCGCGAGCGGCACCCTGACGTGGTGATCAGCGTCGACACCTGGCGCGCCGAAGTGGGCGAGGTGGTCGCCCAGGCCGGCGCTGACCTGCTCAACGACGCCTGGGGCGGGGCGGATCCGCGGCTCGCCATGGTCGCGGCCCGGTACCGGACCGGGCTGGTCTGCGCGCACGCCGGCGGCCTGCCGCCGCGGACCAGGCCGCACCGGCCCGGGTACGGCGATGTCATGCGCGAGGTGACCGCCTACGTGATCGACCATGCCGAACGGGCCGTGGCTCAAGGGGTGAGTCGGCACTCCATCCTGGTGGATCCCGCCCACGACTTCGGCAAGAACACCTGGCAATCCCTGGAGGTGACGCGGCGGCTCGGCGAGCTCGCAGCCACGGGCTGGCCGGTCCTGGTCGCCGTCGCGGACAAGGATTTCATCGGCGAGACGCTCGCTCTCCCGGTCGGCCAGCGTGCCGAGGGGACGATCGCTACCCTCGCGGTGTGCGCCTGGCTGGGCGCCCGGGTATTCCGGGTCCACGACGTGGCCGCCGCCCGCGAAGCCCTCACCGCCGTCGCCGAGCTGCGTGCCGCCCAGTCCCTCAACCCCGCCCCTAGCCCCGCGCAGCCCCTCGCGGCTAAAGCGTCACCAGGCCGCCGTCAATCCGGATCGTCTGGCCGGTGATCATGGCGGCGTCGTCCGAGGCCAGGAACGCGACCGCGCCGGCCATGTCGGCAGGCAGCACGCTCCGCCTGACCGGCTGGGCGCGCCGTACGTCCTCGAAGTGCTCGGCGGTGTTTCCCTCTTCGGCGCCCGGGCTTCTGGTCAGGCCGGGAGCGATCGCGTTGACGGTTATACCGGTGGGGCCCAGCTCGACCGCCATGGCGCGGGTGAAGCCGACGATAGCGCCCTTGCTGGCGATGTAGGCGGTGAACCCCGCGCCGGGCGGCTTCCATACCGTGTTGGAGGCCACGTTGATAATGCGCCCGAAGCCGCGCTCGACCATGCCGGGCACGAAGGCAGCGCACAGCTGGAAGGCCGCCTCGACGTTGACCGCCTGAACCCGCCGCCATGTCTCCAGGTCCAGCTCGCCGAACGGCCGGAACAGCATCAGCCCCGCGCAGTTGACCAGCACGTCGCAGCGCCCGAAGCGGGCGATGACCTCGCGGACGAGCAGCTCCACCCCCTCGGGCAACCCGAGGTCGCAGCCAACGGCGAGCGCCTCCCCGCCCGCGCCGCCAGTGGCCTCCACCCCCGTGCCGCCGTTGGCTCCCGCGCCCGCGTCGCTGTGGGCGCCCGTGTCCTCGTGCGCTTCCCTGATCGCGGCCACCGTTTCGCCCGTGGAGCGCACATCACCCAGCGCCAGCGCGTGCCCGGTCTCTGCCAGCCGCAGCGCGATCGCCTGCCCGATCCCGCGCGCCGCCCCCGTCACAACCGCCACACGCCGCTCCGCGCTCATAAGGGAGCCATCATGATCACGGGAGGTTGAGGCCGAACGCGGCGTACATGATGTCGGCGATACGGTCGGCCATCTCGTCTTCGGGCAGCCGGACCTCGGCGCTGATCAGGTAGTTGACCCGCTCGAGCATCATCAGGCAGGCCACCGCGGTCAGTTCGGCGTGCTCCTGGTGCTTTCCGGCGGCCTGGGCCGCGGCCGTCATGCCGGTCGTCATGGCCTCCGCGATGCTGAAGAACAGCCGCAAGCCGTCACCGAAGACCTCCTCGGGCACCAGGTCGGCCTGGCTGAGGATGCGGATCACAGTGGCGTGCGCGGCATAGGCGCGGAAGAACTTGCGCACCCACTGGCGTAGCACCTTGAGCCCGGTGTCGTCGCTGGTGACGACCGGGAAATCGCCGGCCACGATCTCCATGTCGTGCAGCGCGTCCTTCAACAGCGCCTTGAAGAGGTCTTCCTTGTTGGAGAAGTACAGGTAGAACGTGCCGTGGGAGATGCCGGCCCGGCGCACCACGTCGTCGACGCGCACGCCGTGGAAACCGCGATCCTCGAATTCGATCATGCCCGCATCGAGCAGCCTGCGAACGGTCTCGCGGCCCTGGGCTCGCAGCTCACGGTCCTGGGCGGGGGTACCCCCGCCCAGTGATGGTCTGGCTGGTTGTTTCCTCGGTGGCCGCCCGGACCCGCGTGACGCGGCATTGGCGGGGCCGGGGCTTGCCTCCTGGCTCATAGCAAGAGAGTAGCCTTCCGCACCCATGCTGCCACGCATTCGGTCAACGAGGCGCCTCTGCTTCCCTTTCGGACATGCCCCGACTGCTACCCTTCCAGCGGTGAGCAGTCAGGCGGCCGGTTCCGGGCCTGCCCGCGCGGCGACTGACCCGAAGCCCCTCGGCGAGGCTGACGGGACGGCCGGCGGTGCCCGGCGGTTCACTGGCCCGCGGGCTCTGCGCGGTGCGTGGGCCCACGCCGGCGTCAAGGTGGCCGCGCTCACCGTCGCGGCCGCCTTCGTGTACTGCCTGGATTCGCTGATCCTGCTCCGGCGTTTCCTCGCCAGCACGTTCGACCTGGTCATCTTCGATCAAGGCATCCGCGGCTACGCGCACCTGGGGGCTCCGGTCTCGATCGCGCGGGGCGTGTCCGATGGCCAGGGCGCTCATTTCCTGCTGCTGGCCGACCACTGGTCGCCGATCCTGGCTGTGCTCGCCCCGCTGTACTGGCTGCACGACAGTCCCGCCACGCTGCTGGTGGCGCAAGGCGTGCTGTTCGCGCTGGCCATCCCCCCGCTGTGGGCTTATACCCGGCGCCAGCTCGGCCAGGCGTCCGCGTACTTCGTGTGCGTCGCCTACGCCTTGTCGCTGCCGGTCATGTCGGCGGTCGTCTTCGACTTTCACGAGGTCGCGTTCGTCCCGGTGCTGACCGCGGTGATGGTCGAGCGGTTCGACGCCGGCCGGCGCTGGCACGGCGTGCTCGCCGCGGCGGCGATGCTGCTGGTCAAGGAGGACATGGGCCTGCTCGTCGCGGGATTCGGCTGCTACCTGATGCTGACGCGACGGCGAGCCGATGTCTGGACGGGCCTGGCCTTCGTGGTGGGCGGTCTGGCGGACACCTGGGTGGCTACGCACCTGCTGATCCCGGCGTTCGGCGGGTCGGCCACCTTCTACTGGGCCTACGGCCAGTTCGGGCCCACGCTCGGCAGTGCCGTGGCCAATGTGATCATCCATCCGCTGCACGCGCTGCGCGTGTTCGTCACCCCGTGGGTGAAGGCGCGGACCATGATCGGGCTGCTCGCGACGTTCGGCTTCCTGCCCCTGGCCTCGCCGATGGTCATCGCGGTGCTGCCCCTGCTGGCCGAGCGGATGCTCGCGTCCGGGTATCCGCTGTGGTGGCAGGCGAAGTTCCAGTACGACGCGTTCGTCGTGATGATGCTGTGCTGCGCCGCCGTCGACGGTGCCGCCCGACTCCAGCGGCACTGGCCGAGTGTCCTGTCCCGGGAGGGACGTCCCGGTTGGCTAGCACGGCCGGCCACCCTATGGGCGGCGGCGATCTGCATCGGCGCGCTGGTGTACGTGCCGTCCTCCCCGTTCGGGTCGCTGCTGCACCCAGCCTTCTACGGGGTCAACTCGCGGATGCGGGCGGCCGCGGCGGCCATCGCGCACGTGCCCGCGGGGGTGGAGGTCGAGGCCTCCAACAACATCGGGCCGCGCCTGTCCGGTGGTGACACGGTGCTGCTGCTCGACGGCACGCCCAGGTGGGCGCCGTGGGTAGTAGGGGACACCCTCGGGCTGGACTTCCCGTTCTGCAGTCCACGCCAGCAGGCCGCAGAACTGACGTACCTGCAGGCCCATGGGTACACGCTGGTGTTCGCCGACGACGGCTACGAAGTGCTGCACCGCCCGGCCGACCGGCGCACCGCGCAGGCCCTTGCCCATCCGCTGCCCGCGGCCCGCCTGCACACCAACATCTGTTACTGAAGTGCCAGTGAGATGATGACAGGTCAACCCCCGATGCTGAGTCCTGGTCATGCCGGCTGAGGTCCTCAGCCTGCGCGCGATCAACCGCGCCCTGCTCAGCCGGCAACGGCTGCTCGACCGCCCGGCCCTGCCCGCAGCCGGCCCAAGCGGCGCGCGCGCCGCGATGGTGGCGCAGACGATCGAGCACCTTGTCGGGCTGCAGGCCCAGGCGCCGTTCCCGCCTTACTACGGGCTGCTGTCCCGACTTGACGGGTTCCGTCCCGACGACCTGGCCTCGCTTATCACCGGCCGGGCCGTGGTCCGGATCGCGCTGATGCGCGGCACCATCCACCTAGTCTCGGCCCGTGACTGCCTGCCGCTGCGTCGTCTGCTCCAGCCGGTGATGGAACGCGGTCTGCGCGGCGCCTTCGGCAGGCAGCTGACGGGCGTGGACGCCGGGGCGCTGGCCACGGCCGGCCGGACCTTGGTGGAAGCGGAGCCGATGACGTTCAGCCAGCTCGGCCAGGCCCTGGCCGGGCGCTGGCCGGACCATCCGCCTGCCGCCCTGGCCCAGGGTGTGCGCGCGTTCGTGCCGCTCGTGCAGGTACCGCCGCGGGCCGTCTGGGGCCGGTCCGGGCGCTCCCGGCACACTTCGGCGGAACACTGGCTTGGCCAGCCGTCCCAAGCCGCACGGGAAGGGTCCCCGGCGCCCGCTCTCGGCCTCGCGGATCTGGTGATGCGGTACCTGGGCGCGTTCGGCCCGGCGACCGTCCGCGACGTGGCCGCCTGGTCCGGGCTGACCGGGCTGAAGGCGGTCATGGAGCAGCTCAGGCCCTCCTTGGTCACCTTCCGGGACGAACGCGGGACTGAGCTGTTCGACCAGCCCTCGGCCCCCCGACCTGGCGGCGATGTACCCGCCCCGGTCCGTCTGGTCGCCGAGTTCGACAACCTCGTGCTCTCGCACGCCGACCGGTCCCGTGTCATCAGCGCAGAGAACACCAAGCGGCTCTACACCATCAACGGCGGCTTCCCCGGGTCGGTGATTATCGACGGGTTTGTCAACGGCATGTGGCGGCTAGCCAGGAGACGGGAAATGACCACACTGACCATCGGGTTGTTCGGTCCGATGCGGGAGCGCGACGCGCTGGTGCGCGAGGCTGAACGCGTGCTCGCGTTCTGCTCGCCCGAAGGACCCTGCGACATCCGTTTCACTCCGGCGGCATTCACTCCGGCGGCCTAGCGCGTCACATGCTGCTCAGTCGCTGGCTGATCTGCTCGGCGATGAGCTGGTAGGCGGCCACCTGCTCGGGGACGGCACCGGTGACCATGACGGGCCGCCCTTCGTCCGCGTCGCACGCGGCCCGATGACTGAACGGAACGGCGGCTAGCTTGTCGATGAGCTCCCAGATGCTCTCCGCCGGCGGCGCCGAGGGAAACAGCGCAGTGGTCTGACCGCAGCTCGGGCAGACCTGCCCGCTCATGTTCTCCACCCCGGCGACGTCGATGGCCCCCGCTCCCCGGCGGCCGCCGCGCTGACGCAGGTGCGCGATCAGCCTGCGTGCATCCTGATGGGCGATGACCTGCGGGGTGACGACCACGAGCACGCACATCGGGCGGCCGGACAGGGCGAAGACGTACTGCTGGATGTCGGCCGTGCCCGGCGGAAGATCCATCACCAGGTAGTCCAGGTCGTGCCAGTCCGAGTCGAGGAGCAGCCGGCGGACCATCAGCTGCGCGAGGCCGCCCTGGACGGCCAGGGCCTGGTTCTCACCGAGCAGGAACGCCGCCGAAGCGAGCTGAACCCCGTGCTGGGTGACGGCCTGCAGCCGGGAATCCGGGGCACCCGGGCGAGCGAACAGCGTGACGCTCGACGTCTCGGCGCGCCGTCGCAGGCCCATCATGCGAGGTACATCGGGGCCGTAGAGGTCGGCGTCGATCAGGCCGGCCCGCCGCCCTTGCGCGGTCAGGGCCAGGGCGAGATTCACCGCGACGGTCGTCTTTCCGACCCCGCCCTTTCCGCTCGCGACCGCGATGACCGGTACCTGTCGCGAGCTGTCCGGCATGCGCGCTCCATGGTGTGGGCCGGGCTGAAGCCTTCTTTATAGAAGGCTTAAGGTCTGTTTAAGAAATCGAGCGGAGGTTTCTGTTGGTGCCTGAGTCCTTATATTGTCTTAATATTGTGATCTCTCTGCCCTCTTCGCGTGCCGCTCAGATAGTAAGGGCGCGCGCCGCCCAGATAGCAGGGCGGCGTGCCGTCCTGCTCGCGGCGGTCGCCGTGACGTGCGGGGCCATGGCCGTGGCCGGATTCGCGGTTCCGGCCGGTGCGGCCGTCGCTACATCCGGGCCCGCGGGGGGGCCATTTCCCTTCACGGTACAGCCGCCCGTGGGCGTCGCCGCGGCTCCGGCCGGGGGTTTCCCTGCCTCGGTCCCTGCGTCCCTGAAGACGCCCGGATCGGCCGGGGCACCGCCGCGGGAGGAGTTCGTGCCCGACCTTATCGCCGCGGCGCCGACCGGTATCACCTCCGCGCAGCTGGCCAAGATCGCCAAGCTGACCGGCGTGCGTACGGTGCTCCCTGTTGACGGCGGCGAGATCACGGTCAACGGCAAGAGCTCGGGAGTGCTCGGCGTGTCGGCAGCGTTCAGGTCGTGGACGCCGCCGGCGACGGCGGCATCCGTTCCCGTGTGGACGGATCTGGGCAAGGGCCAGCTGGTCAGCACCCAGGCAGCCGCCAGCAAGCTCCATCTGGCCGCCGGGCATACCTATCAGGTCTCGGCCGCGGTCCGGGTGCAGGTGCCATTCGGCGCGGCGACCGCGCTGAGCGTGCCCGGGGTCGACGCGATCGTCGATCAGGCCCGGTCGGCGCAGCTGGGGCTGGTGAAGAACGTCGCCGTCCTGATCAATGCCCCTGGCGCGGACCTGTCCACGCTGATCTCCAAGGTCCAGTCGGTTATTGGCGGCAGCGGCAAGGTGCGGAACCTGGTGGCGTTTTCCGTGGTCACGGTGAACAAGCTGCCGGTGGCCACCAACGTGCCGACGGCCGGCGTACCGAAGAGCCTCCTGACGCTGTACCAGGAGTCCGCCGAGGAGTACTGCCCCGGCATGTCCTGGACCGTGCTGGCGGCGATCAACGAGATCGAGAGCGGCGACGGCGCCAACGAGGGCCCGTCGAGTGCCGGAGCCCTCGGCCCGATGCAGTTC
>PMST01000685.1 GCA_003168295.1 Actinomycetota bacterium | reverse complement strand
TCGCCCAGCCCTGGCGGATCCCGGCCGAGTTCCTCACCGAGCAGCACGCGCTCGCCCGCCGGCCCGGCCAGCTCGAGGCCTCCACCGCGATGGCCCGCGCCCTGTTCGGGCCGCACGGACAACGCCAGATCCTGACCGGCCGGCTCCCCGCCCTCACCACGCCGACCCTGATCATCTGGGGCGACCGGGACTACCTGCTCCCCGTCAGCCAGGCCCACACCGCGGTGAAGCACCTGCCCCACGGCCGGCTGTCGGTGTTCCCCGACTGCGGGCACCTGCCCCACGTCGAACACCCCGACCGCTTCGCCGCCGTGCTCGGCACCTGGCTCACCGCACCCCGCGACCACCCCGGAGATGGGGCCAGCCTCAGTCGCGTTAGCTGATCCACACCCTCTGTCGCGACGAGGCGCCGCCTGCAAATGCTCTTGCCGCGCTATTCACATTCACATTCCGCTGCACTCGACCACATTCCGCTGCGCTCGACGGCATTTAAGCCCGCAGTGGTTATTGTATTCATTTCGGTGGTTTAACGACGTTGCGGATGGGGCATCTGTTGCTGCCCAGGCATTTACGCTACGATCCGCGCTATGAAGGCCCACCGCCACGATGAGGTCGGCCGGCTCGTCCGGCCTGCCTTGGCGCGCGGTCCCGCCGTATGCCGCTGCCTGACCGCCCGATCTTCGGGTGCGAATGGAACCGGAACCGTCTGGATTGCGTACTGCTCGGCATGAAACTCAACATGCCCCTCGTCACGCTGCTGGCCGGCCTCGCACTTGGCGTGGGCGTCCTGATCGTCAGCATGCTGGGGCCCTCCAGCGCGGCGTCCGCCAGCGGCTACGGTGCGACGTCAACCGCATCGGCGACCGGGGCCGTCAAGCCGGCGCCGGCATCGTCCGCCTCGGGCGGCGGCGCGTCGGCCGCGGCACCGGCCACNNTCAACTACGGCACCGGCCACCGCACCAGGAACCGTGCCGGCCGCGACTGCATCCGTGCCCACGGCGGACATCCCGCCCAAGGCGGACTACGTGGCTCGGACAAATAGCGGTGGCGGAGCGGTCGCGATCTCGGTTCACGCGGGTAAGGCGGTCGCTTACATGTGCAACGGCCACGCGGTCGCAGCCTGGCTCAAGGGCACCGCGAAAGCCGGGAAGCTGGAGCTGACCGGCAAGAACGGTGCCCGGCTCGACGTGAGCTACCGTACCGGGAAGGCGACGGGTTCCATCATGGCCGATGGCACCAAGTACTCCTTCTCGGCGCCCCTGGTGCACCGGGGGTCCTCGGGACACCGGCCGCCAGGTCTGTACGAGGCCACCGCGACCGTGCACGGCGTCAAGATCAAGGCGGGCTGGGTCGTGCTGCCTGGCGGCGGCCAGGTGGGCTCGGTCGAGTACTTTGCCGACTCCGACGTGGCGCCGACGGCTCAGGCTCCGGTGCTTAACCTGACGACCGGCACCGCCCAGTACGACGGGGTCACCCTCGTCGCCAGCCTGATCAGCGGCCTTACCGGCAGCGGATTCTGATCAGCCGAGATCTTCTTTAGCGACTTGGAACGGACATGACCGCACAGCCTGATGCGTCCCCGCCGGCGCCCGTCGACGTTTCCCTGGGCATCGGCAAGCTCGTTGTGCCCAGCCTGATCGGCGGGCTGGTCGCACTGACCCTCGGCATCTACGGGCGCCTCCACCACCCGACCGGTGTCGTGGAGAATCTCGCCGGGTTCACCAGCGCGGGCTATGCGAAATCGTGGCTCGCCACGATCGCCACCGTCTTCGCGATCGTCCAGGTGAGCTCGGCCCTGGTGATGTACGGCAAGATCCCGCGTGTCACGGCGCCATCGTGGATCGGCAGTTTGCACAAGTGGTCCGGCCGGATCGCGTTCCTGCTGGCTGTACCGGTCGCCGTGGACTGCCTCTACGGCCTCGGATTCCAGACTTACAGCACCCGGGTCTTGCTCCACTCGGTGTTTGGCTGCCTGTTCTTCGGCGCCTTCTCCGTCAAGATGCTGATCCTGCCCAAGCGCGGCCTGCCAGGCTGGACGCTCCCGGTTGCTGGTGCCGCGGTGTTCACCTTGCTGGTCGCAATCTGGTTCACCTCTGCCTTCTGGTTCTTCTCGACCTTCGGGCTCCACCGCTGAGGAGGCAGTCATGACCGGGCACCACGTCCGATCGTCAAGCCGTCGCGCCGTACTGGCTAGCGCCTGCGCCGCGTGCACCGCCGCCCTGGCCGGATGCGCTCGTTACGGCACCAGCAACGGGCTGGCGGGTGCGCCCGCCCCGGCCCCCACGACCCCGTCCGCGGGTGGCGCGGCGTCATCGGCGTCATCGGCGGGGGCCAGCACGTCCGCCGTCTTGGCCAGCACGGCCGACATCCCGGTCGGCGGCGGCAAGGTCCTTACCGCCCAGAAGATCGTGATCACGCAGCCGCAGGCCGGTTCCTTCCACGCGTTCACCGCCATCTGCACCCATCAGGGCTGCATCGTCGACGCCGTGGGCGCCGGCACCATCGACTGCCCGTGCCACGGCAGTAAGTACAGCGCCGTCAATGGATCAGTAGTGAACGGCCCGGCCACCCTTCCGCTGGCCGCGGTGAGCATCAAGGTTCAGGGCACCTCGATAGTTCAGCTGTGACCATGTTCTGGACCCCCCCGGCCCAGGCCCGTAGCACCATCACCCTGCGGCCAAGCTAAATTCCCTTTTTCCCGAACGGATCGTGGTACCAGCCCCAGGCATCAGCCCGCCGCGGCGCAATGGAGCACGCCAGGTGACTGACCTCGCCGAGGTTCCGGATATTGCCGATCGCCGCTTCCGGGCGATATCGATCCTGATTCATCCGTGCTCCAAGTCCGGTCATGCCGTAGTCGATCTGCATTCCGCTACCGGATTACCACCGTCCGGGCCGCCGCCCCGCTACCTCCGCCCCGTAGCGTCGGAAAATCGACTAGGAAAGATCGAGAAAAATGGAGATAAATATGGCGAATGGACATATGAAGCAGACGATGAGGAGCAACCTCCTGCTTGCCGGATCATGAAAATCCTCGCTGCGGTAATCGCCGTCGGCCTGCTCGCTGGGCTGGCCGCTTCGGCATCCGCCGCTTCGGCATCCGCCGCTTCGGCGTCCGCCGGCTCCGGGCCGGTAACGTCTGTCTCTTTCAGGGTTTACGCCGCCCCGGTTACTGTCTCAGGCGGCCCGGGAATCGTCGTGACCAGCGTCTGGTCGCACGGCGTCCTAACCATCAGTGCCGACTAGCAGCCCGGAAGCGCTGCTGGGCGCCTTGTTTGGTGAGTCCGTAGCACGCGCCGATCTCACTCCACGTCGCACCGGCCTTGCGGGCGGCCTCAACCTGGGCGGCCTCCAGTTCCTCAGCCGCTTCTCGCAGCTGCCGGGCAGTATCGAGCCGGCTCATCGGTCCGTCGGCGACGTCGAGAGCGCCGAGCGCCGCGGGTCAACAGATCGTTGACCTTCCGAGTCAGGAACGGGGTGATCCGCGTGGCCAAGAAGAGCAAGAAGGGAAAGTAGCTTCCCCAGCCTGGACGGCAGCGGTCCGGCGACGCACCGCTGCCGTCGCAGGCCCCCGCCGGCAGGATGTGCCATCGTGCCGGCCAGATCTGGTGAGCGATGGCTCCCGGATACGCCGTTTTGGGCATTTTGGGGATTGTTTGACGGGTCCCGGATTGGTCGCGACCCGGCCCCGCGCGCGGGGCCGGGATCCCGGTCATGGCGGGATCGCGTCCGAGCGGTCCGAGCGGGTCACCGGTGTCAAGGGCCCCGGCATGACGGTCCAGCGGTCTTGCAGTGCCTTTGACCTCTACGGAATGTTCACCTCGCGCGGCGGTGCGGACGCGTTGGACTGGGTACACCTTGGGCGCGGGCGGCCTGCGAGCCGTGCCCGGCAGGCGCAAGCGTTTGGTGAGGAGGCCCGGCAGTGGGCCCGCGGGTACCGGATGGAGGTGTTCTCCGGGTCTCGCGCGTTGTGCTGGGAAAGTCCGGTGCGATGCCGGGCGCGAGGCTGCGGCGTGCCGAGGCGGCGAGGAGGTGCCGTGGACGGTTTCTTGCTCACGTATGACGGCTTTGAGCCTGGGTCTGAAGGGCTTCGCGAAGCGCTGACCTCGACGGGCAACGGCTACCTGTGCACGCGCGGCGCGGCGGAGTGGGAAGAAGCCGACGGTGTGCATTACCCCGGCACCTACGTACACGGCGGTTACAACCGCGAGACAACGATCCTGAGCAGCGTGCCCGTGCTCAACGAGGATCTTGTTAACATGCCGAACTGGCTGGTCCTCCAGCTCCGCATCGAGGGCGGGGAGGCGATCAGGCTCGCCGACGTGGATCTGCTCGGTTACCGCCACGAACTGGACGTCCGGTACGCGACGGTCGTCCGCCACGTTCGTTTCCGTGATCCCGGCGGCCGGGAGACGACGCTGCACAGCCGCCGGTTTGTCAGCATGGGCGACCCGCACCACGCGGGGATCGAGTGGACGCTGGTGCCGGAGAACTGGTCGGGGCGCGTCGAGGTGGTCACGGCGATCGACGGCCGGGTGAGCAATGGCGGTGTCGCCCGCTACCGGCAGCTGGAGGCCCGCCACCTGAACCCCGTTTCCCCGCGGACCTTCGGGTCCGAGGTCGTCGCGCTGAAGGCCGAGACCCGGCAGTCGAATCTGTACATCAGTCACGCGGCCCGCACCCGCGTGTTCGCCGCCGATCAACCCCTCCAGGTCGAGCGGACGCTTTACCAGGTGGAGGACTATATCCAGCAGGTCCTCGGCTTCGACGTGCAACAGGGCACGACGACGCGGGTCGAGAAGATGGTGGCGTTCTACACGTCGCGGGACCCGGCGGTCAGCAACACGCTGGTGCGGGCGGCCAGGTCGGCGGCCCGCCACGCCGACTTCGCCGCGGCGTTCGCGCGCCACGCCGCGGCCTGGGACGAACTGTGGCAGGTATGTGACATGCGGGTGTCAGGAGATGAGAGCGTGCAACGGCTGCTGCGGCTGCACATCGCGCACGTGCTCCAGGTCTGTTCCCGTCACACCGCCGACCTCGACGCTGGGATGCCCGCCCGTGGGCTTAACGGGGAGGCCTATCGCGGGCACGTGTTCTGGGATGAGATCTATGCGTTCCCGTTCTTCAACGTCCGGCTGCCCGAGGTCACGCGCGGGCTGCTGATGTACCGCTACCGCCGGATGGGCGAGGCCAGGGCGGCGGCCCATGAGGCAGGATTCCGTGGTGCGATGTTCCCGTGGCAGAGCGGGAGCGAGGGAATCGAGGAGACCCAGCTGGTCCACCTCAACCCGGTCTCAGGCCTCTGGGAGCCCGACCTCAGCCGCAACCAGCGGCACGTGAACGCGGCGATTTTTTACAACATCTGGCACTACTTCCAGACCACCCATGACCAGACGTTTTTGCGCGATTACGGCGCGGAGATGATGCTGGAGATCACGCGTTTCTGGGCGTCCATCGCCCACTTCAATCCCGAGCGCGAGCGCTACGAGATCCACGGCGTGATGGGCCCGGACGAGTTCCACGACAAGTACCCGGGTGCGCTGCCGGGCGGGTTGCGCAACAACGCCTACACCAACGTCCTGGTGGCGTGGCTGTGCGGCATCGCCGGACGGCTGCTGCCACTGCTCCCCGCCAGCCGCGCGGAGGAGCTGCGCACGCGGCTGGGCATCGGCGACGATGAGCTGGCGGTGTGGCAGGACATGAGCCGACGGATGTTCATCCCGTTCCTCGGCGACGGGATCATCAGCCAGTTCGAGGGCTACGAGGACCTCGAGGAGCTGGACTGGGGCGCATACCGGGCGAAGTACGGCAACATTCAGCGGCTCGACCGGATCCTGCGTGCGGAGGGCAAGGACCCCAATCGCTACAAGGTCACCAAGCAGGCCGACACGGTGATGCTGTTCTTCCTGTTCAGGCAGGACGAGCTGCGCGAGATCTTCGGACGGCTCGGGTATGACTACCGTGCCGACACGGTGACGCGGAACGTCGGATACTACGACCGGCGGACTTCTCACGGCTCGACGCTGAGCTTTGTCACTCATGCCGGAGTACTCGCTACCATCGACCCCGAGAGCTCGTGGGACCGGTTCCTGATCGCGCTGCACAGCGATGCCGATGACATCCAGGGCGGGACCACGAAGGAAGGTATCCACATGGGTGTCATGTCCGGCACGCTCGACCTTGTCCAGCGGAATTACGCCGGCGCCCATGTCTACGACGATGTCCTGCACTTCAATCCCCAGCTCCCGAGCAGGCTCGATAGCCTGTCGTTCTCTTTGCAGTTCCGCCAGACCCCGATCCAGGTGACACTCACCGCCGATCACCTGACGCTGGCCGTCCACCCCGAGGCGGCGAGCCGGCCCGTCCGGGTCGCAGTCCGCGACGATGTCCGTGAGCTGCGCCCGGGCGACCAGGCCGTGTTCGAGCTCAGCCGGAACCCGGCGATCACCGGGCCCTCTACCCGAAACTGAAAAGAAGGCCGCATGCCGAAGTTCCAAGGAGCGATATTCGACGTCGACGGGGTGCTGGTCGACTCTCCGCACGAGAAGGCGTGGCGCGAATCGCTGCGCCAGTTGATGGAGTCCAGCTGGCGCGGCATCCGCGACCGCACCACGTGGTCGCCGGACGCCTTCACCTCCCACGTCTACCAGCAGTACGTATCCGGCAAGCCGCGCATGAGCGGCGCCCGCGCCGCCCTCGACTACTTCGGTGTCCCCGACGCCGAAAACCGCGTCACCGAGTACGCACAGCTCAAGCAGCAGATGGTCGTGCGTCTCATCGAGGCCGGTGACTTCACCGCCTATCCCGACGCGCTGCGGTTCGTCATCGCCACCAAGGACGCCGGGATGCTCGTCGCGGACGCGTCGTCGTCGAAGAACGCGGGATTGTTCCTGCGCCAGATCCGGCTCGACACTTTCGCGCAGGAGCAAGGCATCTCCTCGCCGACGCTTCGGCCCGGGCTGACGCTGCTTGACTACTTCGACGCCGACGTGTCCGGACGCGATTTCGCCCACGGCAAACCCGACCCCGAGATCTTCCTGACCGCCGCGCACGAGCTCGGCGTCGAGCCGGGCCACGCGATGGTGATCGAGGATGCGTCCGCCGGGGTCCAGGCCGCCAAGGCCGGCGACATGGCCGCGATCGGCATCGCCCGCGCCGGCGACGCCGACCTGCTGGCCGCGGCCGGCGCGGATCTGGTGGTCACCACACTCGATGACGTCGACACCACGGCCCTCGCCGCAGGACAGCTCGCGACGCGCAAGGCTTAGGTTGGACGCATTTCTCGGGTATCCAAGTCCAGGCGGCCGCGAGGCGATCACGCTGGTGTGGCGCGCTGCTCAGCGATCGAGTTGCCGCCGTCCACGACCAGGTATTGCCCGGTGATGTAGGACGCGCCGGGGCTGGCCAGCCAGGCAATTGCGGCGGCGACCTCGTCGGGTGAGCCGCTCCGGCCAGCTGGGGTGGCCTGCCCTTGGCCGCGCTCTTCCGGGGTCTGCGAGCCGGTCGCTATCCAGCCTGGGGCGACGGCATTGACGGTGATTCCGTGCCGTGCGGTGTCGACGGCGGCTGCGCGGGTGAGGCCGACCATGCCCGCCTTGGCGGTGGCGTAACCGACGTCCGCCCGGATCGCCATCACCGGGCCGGTCACGCTGGCCACCATGATGATCCGCCCCCAGCCGCGGCTGGTCATGGCCGGCACCGCCGCCTTGGTGACCAGGAAGGCGGAGGTCAGGTTGCGGGCGAGCGCAGCCTGCCAGGTCACCAGGTCCATGGACTCCACTGTGCCGGACTCGAACACGGGGTCAGCGGCTGAGATCATGCCGGCGTTGTTGACCACGATGTCCAGGCGGCCCCATTGCTCCAGCGCAGCCGACACCAGCCCGGACGCCACGCCGGCCTCGGTGAGATCGCCGATGATCCCCGCCGCGTCGAAGCCAGCGCTGCGCAGTTCGCTGACCCTGTCCTGGATCCGGGCCGTGGTGGCGCTGATCATCACGGCGGCACCGAGTTCGGTAAGCAGCCTGGCGGTGGCGAAACCGATGCCGTCGGGAGCGCCCGCCCCGGTGACCACCGCCACCCGGCCGGACAGGTCAAACGCCGCTGGGATGGGCATCGTCCAATCCTAGTAGGGCTGGATGCCAGATCCCCCGGGCCCGCGGGAAGGCGGCAGCGAGGCCGGCCGGTGGCGGCCGGCGGGCCGCGAGATAACCTTCGGGCCTATGGTGGAGCGCCGAGCTGTCACCGGATCCGGGGCTGACCGGATGACCTCCGCACTACGCGTGGAGAACATCGACGCGGCCGCCCGCTGCGTCGATCCGGCCTTCCTGAACAGCCCGCAGGTCGTCGATGCCTCGATGACGCGCAGGATCGGCGGGGAGCTCATCCTCAAGCTGGAGATCTTCAACCCAGTACGCTGCTTCAAGGGACGCGGCGCCGACTTCTTCATGCGTGGCGTCGGTCCGAACACACAGGTGGTATGCGCGTCCGCGGGCAACTTCGGCCAGGCCATCGCCTACGCCGCCCGCGGCCGCGGGATCCGGGCCACAGTGTTCTGCGCCGGAAGCGCGAACCCCGTGAAGGTCACCCGCATTCGCGACCTCGGCGCCAACGTACGGCTGGGCGGCGCCGACTTCGATGCGGCCAAGGACGCGGCCCGGGCCTATGCCTCCGGCGAGGAGGGCCGCTTCTTCGTCGAGGACGGACACGAGCCGCGCATATCGGAAGGCGCAGGCACGATCGCGGCCGAGCTCGCACCGCTCCAGCCCGACGTGATCTTCGTACCTGTCGGGAACGGCGCGCTGATCAGCGGTATCGGCTGCTGGATGAAGGCGCGTTCGCCAGGCACCCGCATCGTCGGCGTCTGCGCCGCTGGCGCGCCGGCGATGGCAGAAAGCTGGCGGCACGGCCACCTGATCACATCCGCCGAGGTGACGACCATCGCGGACGGCGTGGCCGTCCGGGTGCCGGTTCCAGCGGCACTGGAGTGGATGAGCGAGTTCGTCGACGACATGATCCTCATCGGCGACGCGCAGCTCCGGGAGGCGCTGCGGATAGCTCGCGACACCATCGGGTTGATACTCGAGCCTTCCGGCGCGCTCGGAATCGCCGCAGCGCTGCATCACCAGATCCCGGGCCGGAAGCCCGCGGCCATCGTGACCGGAAGCAACTTCTCCGCCGACGTCCTCGCCGAGCTGATCACTGAACAGCCGTCTTGATCGCAGAACCAAGCGCCGCGAGCATGCTGCGGCTCAGCCGAGGCCATCGGCTCAGCCGAGGCCATCGGCACCGACGGGCACAGCCGATTCGTCGAGCAGCATGTCGGTGACGGGCCGCGGACTGCCGTCCAGGTCCAGAACGGGGGTGGCCTCCTTGTACCAGGATGACCTGCCCGAGGAAACAGCCAAGCCGGATCGGCCCAAGCGTCGAAATTCCGCCGTTGCACCGAGGAACCCAGGGTGTCAGCGATTGTCTTCCGCGGGTCGCCAGACTATGATCATGATTTAGCTGGCTCGACCAGTCAAGCTACGGCTCGTCGCGAACGACCGACGTCCGCCTGCGGACTGGATCGCAGTCCGAACGCCCAGCTTCGTGCCCTCGCGGCGAGAATGGTGAAGTCGATGGAAGCGGATTTCGCGGATGTAGCGACGGTGGACCACGTCGGTCTCACTGTCACGAACCTGGACGCTGCGATCGCTTGGTACCAGGCGGTTTTCGGATTGTCGGTGTTGCAGGGCCCGGACGTGATCGGCGGAGCCGAGGAGCGGGTGGCCGATATCTTCGGCCCTGGAGTCGGGGATTTCCTCATTGCCTATCTGGGCTCGGCGTCGGGCCCGCGGCTTCAGCTCTTCCAATTCTTCCAGCCGCCGGTCGAGCGGCGTTCGGAGACCTTTGAGTTCTGGCGGACCGGCATCTCCCACCTCAGCCTGGCCTGCGCCGACGTGCCGCAGGCAGTCGCCCGGCTCGAGGCGCACGGAGGCCGGCGCAGGAGTGGCATCCACGGAGCACTACCCGGACCGATCTATTGCTACTGCGAGGACCCGGACGGGAATGTGATCGAGCTGATCACGTCGGTCCCCTGAGGCGTCAATCGCTGGCCAGTTCGTCGGTGGCGGTTCGTCCGGCGTCGGCGGTCCGGCGCAGGAAGTCGGCGAGCAGGTGGAGTTCGGCATCGCTGTATCCGGCGCAGATCTGGTCCAGTGCGGTGTTCATGCCTGAGTAGAGCTGCAGCAGTTCGGAGTTGCGGTCGCGCAGGGCGCGGATGAGAACGGCGCGGCGGTCGGAGGTGCCGCGGTCGCGGGCCACCCAGCCGCCGCGTTCGAGCCGGTCGATGATGCCGGTCATGGTGGCCGGGTGCAGCCCGGCGCGTCGCGCGATGGCGCTCGGGCTGAGCGGGCCGTTCCGGTTGATGAGATCAAGGCAGTCCAGGTCGACGTCCTTGAGCTCAACGCGGGCGCCGACGTGATGGTTCAGCAGGGACAGCTGGATGCTCAGCTCGCGCAGCGACTCCTTGACGGCCGTCCCCAGCCGCCGTCTGCCTCGCGCGGAGTCAGCATCCTCAGATGATATGGAATTCATATGATATGATCCTAGTGTCTTATGGAATACAGAGGAAACGATACTCCCCGAAGGGCCTCAGATGAAACTCACGATCTTCGCCGCGACCGGCGGCATCGGCCTGCAGCTCCTCGAGCAGGCCGTCGATGCAGGTCACGATGTCACCGCGGTCGTCCGCCACCCCCAGAAACTGCCTGGCCAGCTGTCCAGCCAGGTACGCGTCGTCTCAGCCGACCTGGCGGCCCCGGACCCGGCCACACTCGCGTCCGCGGTCCAGGGAGCCGATGGCGTGCTCTCCGGCCTGGGACCGCGATCCAACGCCGAGACCGGGATCGCCGCCCGGGGCACCCAGGCCATCGTCGCGGCGATGAAGGCCGCCGGCGCGCGACGCATCGTCGTCGTCAGCGCCGCGCCCATCGGCACCGTGCCCTCACCCGCCAGGCCGAACCCGCCCAAGCACGACCCGGGCGACGGCTTCATCATGCAGCACCTGCTCAACCCGCTGATCAAGGTCGCGTTCCGCAAGCACTACGCCGATCTCGCGCAGATGGAAGACATCCTCCGCGACAGCGACCTGGACTGGACTGCCGTACGACCGCCGCGGCTGACCGACAAGCCCCTGACCGGCACCTACCGGACCGCCCACGGCCAAAACCTCCGCCGCGGCCTCGTCATTTCACGCGCCGACGTCGCCCAGTACATGCTCCGCGCTCTCCAGCAGCCCGAGACCATCAAACAAACCATCGGCGTCGCCAGCTAGAGGGTTCCAGAATCTGAAAGCGCGGCCCCTTTGATATGTCTGATCGCGCCGTTCGGCGACATACCCGCCGATCGCGCGAATGTGGCTGGAACCGAAATTTTCGGAACGGGCAGTGGTGCTTGTCCCGGACAATCAGTGAGCAGCCTCACTAAGTGGGACCGGGATCGGGATGCCTACGGTCGCGTTTCTGGGTGGCCAGGTTGGTCACGCCGTACACCACGGAGCCGTTCACAGGGCCCGGACGTTCTGGCGTTCGAGGGTGCTTGGGTGCTGAGGGTCGGTTGCGGCGGGCGGCCGGGTTTGGGCCCTGGAGTCGGCGGGCCGGGCCGGGAGGCCGAAGATGGCCACGAGAGCACCGGCGGCGGCGACGGCGCCGGCGACGAGGCAGCCTCCGGCGAAGCTGTGCAGGAAGGCGAGGACCGCGGCGTCCTTCAGCCGGGATCCGAGCTGGGCGAACCCGGCGTGGCTGGTCTGCTGGGCAGCGATCACGGCGCCGCCGACCGATCCCCTGGCGGCGCTGATGGCCCGGGCCGGCAACCCAGCCGGGAGCGTGGCGGCCAGCCGGCTGGTGTACAGGGAGGCGGTCAGGCTGCCGATGACGGCGACGCCGAGGGTGCCGCCGAACAGCCTGGTCGCGTCGTTGACGGCCGACCCGACGCCGGCCTTGTGCTTCGGGACGGCGCCCATGATGGCCTCGGTGGCCGGCGCCTGGGTCAGCCCCATCCCGGTCCCGAACACGATCATCTGCGCCGCGAGTACCCAGAACGAAGTCGCCTGGGACACGGTAGAGATCCACAGCAGCGCCGCGCAGAACAACACCAGCCCGCCGCCGACGATGATCTTGTTGCCGATGCGGACGGCCAGCCTGGTCCCGGTCACCGAGGCGACCGCGACCGACCCGGCCACCGGCAGCAGCCGCACCCCGGTGCCCAGCGGGCCGAACCCCTTGACGACCTGGAAGTACTGTGTCGCCAGGAAGATGAAGCCGTTCAGGGCGAAGAACGCGATGGCCACCGACCCGCTGGCGGCGGTGAAGCGCGGGTTGCGGAACAGCGCGATGTCCAGCATCGGATGCGCAGTGCGGGCCTCGGCCGCCGCGAAGGCGGCCAGCAGGGCCGCGCCGGCGGCCAGCGTCCCGATGGCCCGCGCCGAACCCCAGCCCCAGTCGGGTGCCTGGATGATCCCCAGCACCAGCGCGCCCATCCCGGCCGCCGACAAGATCAGCCCCCGCCAGTCCGTCCGCGGCGTGCGCGGGTCCCGGGAAGTCGGGACGGCCCAGGCGGCCAGGGCGGCCACCCCGGCCGCCACCGGGACCATGAACACGAAGACACTGCCCCACCAGTAGTGCTCAAGGAGCCAGCCGCCGACAATAGGCCCAGCGGCGATCCCGACTCCGGAGGTGGCACCCCACAGGCCGATCGCGGCCGCCCGCTCGCTTCGGCCGGTGAAAACGTTGGTCAGCAGCGACAAGGTGGCCGGGAAGATCATCGCGGCACCGAGCCCCATGACCGCCCTGGCCCCGGTCAGCTGACCGGTGGAGTTGGCGAGCGAGCCGGCCAGGCTGGCGGTGCCGAATACGCCCAGGCCGGCCAGCAGCATTCCCTTACGTCCCAGCCGGTCGGACATGCTGCCGGCGACCAGGACGAGCGCGGCGAAGACCAGGTTGTAGGCATCCACCACCCATTGCAGGTCCGTGGTGGTGGCGCCGGTCTGCCGCACCAGTGCAGGCAGGGCCACGTTCACGATCGTGACGTCCAGGCTGATGATGAACGCCGCCAGGCACAGCGCGAGCAGCGTGATGCGCTTGCGTGCGGGCGGGATCTCTGGCGGCGGGGTCATGTGCGTGCCTCCTGTGCTGGCGCCTGGTCCGGCGGGCCCGGACCCGGTATGATTGACTAAACCGACTACCGGTCTAACTATCTAGACCGACAGTCGGTTCGTCAATCGATTTTCGAGAGGGCTGGGTTGCGTGCCTGACCGGGTGAACCAGAACGTCGCGCGCGGAGCGGCGACCCGCGAGCACCTGCTCGAGGTGGCCACCGCGCTGTTCGCCGAACGCGGGTACGAGGCGACGTCGATCGATGCCGTCCTGCAGGAATCCGGCGCCAGCCGGGGTTCGCTCTATCACCACTTCAAGGGGAAGGACGTCCTGTTCGAGGCGGTACTGGAAGCGCTGGAAACCGACGTCGGGCGGCGCACCATGGAGGCAGCCGCCGGCGCGCCCGGCCCGGCGGCCGCGCTGAAAGCCGGCTGCCTGGAATGGGTCCGGATCGCCAGGGACCCGGTGATCCAGCAGATCCTGCTGATCGACGCGCCCTCGGTACTCGGGTGGCAGCGCTGGCGAGCCCTGGGGGAGCGCCACGCCCTCGGGCTGATCAAAGGAGCCCTCGCGGCGATCGCCAGCCAGGGAGGACTCGCGCCCGACCTGGTTGAGGTGTTCTCCCACGTCATCCTGGCCGCGATCGACGAGATCGCGCTGTTCGTCGCCCGCTCGGACTCACCCGACGCGGCCACGCTGGCCGGGACCGGAGCGATCGACGAGGTCCTGTCCCGCCTGCTCGCCAGCCCGAACGAACCGAGCCACTCGCCCCCGGTCACAGCGTCGCCCCGGCCGTAGACCGCTTGCTGGATAATGGCGTAGACAAACCACGATGCCGGCAGCGGACAGGACGGTGTTCCGTGGAGACCTTCTGGGAGTCGTTCCGTCTTGACCCGCGGCAGCCGGGGCACGCGTCGATGCGCGCTTCGGACGCCGACCGGGAGATCGTCCGCGCCGCGCTCGCCGATGCTTTCGCGGACGGGCGCCTCACCCGCGAGGAGTACGACGACAGGCTGAACACCCTGTACGGCAGCCGGACCCTCGGTGAAGTGTCCTCCCTCGTCACCGATCTCGTGCCGCTTGACAGCCCGCCGATGGCACCCGCGCCGCTCCTGCGCGCGGATTACAGGACGCGCGGCGCGCGCAAGTGGCGCAAGGACGTGGAGGAGTCATTCGCGGCCTTCCTCGTCCCTAGCATCATCTGTACGGTGATCTGGATCGCTGTCGCCGGCCGCGGCTTCTTCTGGCCCGCGTTCCCGATGCTGTTCCTCGGGATCAACCTCGTTAAGACTGTCGTGCAGCGCGAATCGGTCATCGAGCGCGAGGTCCTCCGGCTGGAAGAGCAGGCGGCCAAGGACACCGCTCCGGAACTCCCCGCCGAACACGGTGACCCGGACGATGCAACGGAAGGGCGATAGAACTGCGGCCGCAGTCGGGGTGGCCTGATCACCCGACGGCCAGGAACGGCTCGGGCTGGGCCAGCCTGCAGACCCGCCGGAAGGACAAGAACACCCGCATGCAGCGCCAGTAGCGGCCCAGGCCGGACAGGCGCCCGGCGCTCCGTCCCGCGGCGATGGAGGTGCGGAACGGAGCGCCGACGCAGACGACAGCTAGCCCAGGGGCGAGCGCGCCGCCGAGCTGGGCGGAATCTTGGGCGGCCAGGCCCTCAAGGAACGAACCGGCCCGGGCGAATTGCGGCACCCCGCTGGCCGCGCTGTGGTCATGGATGGTGGTCATGAATCCGTTGTACGGACCGGCCACCGGCGGCGAATCGGGTAACTGCCCGATCTTTCTGTCAGGTTCCGGGCGCGCACCCGCTCCAGGTGCCACCGCCGTGACGTCGAGCTTGGCGAGAGCTCCGAGGATGCGATCGATTGGCTGCTACTCGTTCATCAGATCGGGTCCTACCCCAGCGAAGGATGCGCCGGGTCGTCGGCCGGTCCGGCTTAGGTCGGGGAGGCGCTGGATGCTTCGCCGTCCCCGGCGGCCAAGGCGTTGGTCAGCCCTTCGAGGTCCGCCACGGTCACGGTGAGCGCCGAGTGGCCACTTCGGCGAAGCGGTGATGGCACCTTCTCCGCGAAATGGATGCACACCCCCGCGTTGTGGTTCGTTCCGAAGCTCAAGCCGTCGTCGACCATGGATCCACGAACACCGAACGCGGTCCACCAGCGGTAGTTCCGGGTGATGTGCGCCTCAGTGACATTTGCCAGCGGCGTCTTGATCTTGAAGAAACCGAAAGTCGCCGAGAGGGAGCCTTCGTCCGTGAGCGTGACGCCGTCCTTTGAACCTCGCAGCCCGAAGGGCACCAGCAAAGGCAGATATCGCTTGTCAATAGCGTAGGCGAAACGTTTGGACATGATTGGGTCCGATCCCCTGTCATGCATGAGCGCGACTGAGCCCCGGTATAGCCCAGTCTCCACCTTACTCTCGACTTCCGCAGCACTACCTTCCCTACGCCGTCGGCACGGCGGTAACCACCGCGGTGCGTTCGGCCAGTACGTGCGCGAAGGCGGCATCGGCGGCCAGGACGGCTGCCGTTAACAGATCGCCGTCTGCATCCTCGCGTTGACCTGCGATAGCAACCGGGTGGGGGACTTCGGCGTCCAGGGGGTATGAGCAGATGCTTCTCGGTTTACGCTGCGGCGCTCGTCGCGCTCGTCGCGCTGGCCGGCTGCGGGTCGTCCAAGCCCGGCTCTGGGCAGTTGCCGGCCGCCGCGTCAGCCCCGGCAACCGCGAGCCCCTCCGTCACCGCGAGCCCCTCCGTCACCGCAGCCACCAGCCCGCCGACGCCGGCGTCCCCGAGCGCGCGGGCCGCCGGCCCGATCGACGTCCAGGACGTGAGCTTCGTCTCCGCCGGTCAAGGCTGGGTGCTCGGGAGCGGCGAGCTGGTCACCACGACCGACGGCGGCGCCAGCTGGACCCGGCTGCCCGGCCCGCCCGCCGGCGCGGCGCACATCCGGTTCGCCTCCCCGCAGGTCGGATACGCCTGGAGCGCCGCTGGTCCGCTCTGGATCACCACCGACGGCGCCGCCTCCTGGCAGCCGGGCGGGCTGACCCAGGTGCTCTCGCTCGAAACCGCCGCCGGCTGGGTGTGGTCCATCGCCGGCGCGCAGCCCTACCCGGACATCTGGCGGGCCCGGGTGGGCAGCACCGCCTGGACGAACCTCGGCTCCACGCCGGACCGCTCCGCGACCCTCACCGTTCACGGCGACGTCGCCTACGTCGTCGGCCAGCAGGGCGCCGGGCCGATCGCCCCGTCCCTGGATGTGTTCGCCGGCACCCAGCCGGCGCGCCACGAATCACTGCCGTGCGGGCAGGGTCAGACCTACGTGCCGTTCGCCGCGCTCGGGACCTCCACCGACGGCCTGGTCTACCTGGTCTGCGACGTCATGACCAACCAGGCGCAGACCCAGCTGGCCTACGAGTCCGTCAATGAGGGCAGCAGCTGGAGTGCCGGCAAGCCGCCGCCGCAGCCCCCGCAGGGCGTGACCGCAGTCGCAGGCGGCCGGTTCGCCTGGAACCTCGGGCCGGACCTGTACCAGCTCACCGGGCACGGCTGGCAAGTCTCGCTGATCAACCGCGGACACGGCTTCTCCCTGGTCGGGTTCGAAACGAACACCCAGGGCGTAGCCCTCGGCACCAACGGCTATCTGTGGATAACCCGCAACGCAGGCACCAGCTGGAGGCGGCTCACCGTCTAACCGACGCACGCCGTGGTCCCTGCCCGGCTCGCCTGCTACGGGTTCAACTCCGCCAGACGCGACCGCCCGGGTGTTCGTTCGGCCGACTTCCACCCCACTACCGCGCGGCGGCCCGCGCGGATCGGGGCAACCCCCGATCGCGGTCCGATCTTCCGGTCAATCCCTGGGCCTCCGGGCCTGGTTCACCTCGCGGCTGATCGCCCAGGCGTCCGCCACCGGACCCAGGTGCCTGAGCTTGTCGGGGTTGCTCACCGAGCGGATCGTCTGGATCTGCCCGTCGAGTACGTCGAGCGTCACGGTGTAGAGGACCTTGCCGTCCCGGTCNNCCGTTCACCTCGTGCGGCTCCAACGTCACCTCGATCCGTACGAGCCAGGGGAAGATCGAGGTAAGCACCCGGGCCACATGGCCTGCGCCGATGATGCTCCTGGCCAGCTGCGGGGCCTTGCCGCCGCCGTCCCCGACCAGCGATGCGTCAGCGGCGAGCAGCTCCCGCAGGCCCTCGACGTCGCCTTCGGCGAGCGCATCGAAGAACCGCGCCGCCAGCTCATCCCGCTCCCTGCGGTCCGCCTCGAACCGAGGGCGCCCCGCGTCCATGTGACGCCGCGCCCGGACCGCGAGCTGGCGGCACGCCGCCTCCGACCGNNCAGCGCCGCCATCGACACCGAGTCGGCCAGCTCCGCCGACCGCTCCGGGTCCTGGTAAGGGTCGGTGAGCAGCGGCTCGGGGAACCACTGCCCGACGTACTCCTCCCGCCGGACGCGGGCCGAGCGCAGCACGTCGATCGAGATCCGGGTCACCACGGCCGAGAGGAAAGCCTTGGCCGACGTGGGTTGAGTCGGGAAGGCCTCGTAGCGCAGCCAGGTCTCCTGGACCGCGTCCTCGGCCTCGCTCACGCTGCCAAGGATCCGGTACGCGATCGAGAACAGCAGCGGCCGCAGCCGCTCGAACTCCTCGGCCCTGCTCACTGGTCCAGCTCTTCCTTGAAGCCCTGGCGCCACGAGGGGTGGCGCAGTTTCCAGCCGAGTTCCCGCTTGGCCTTGGCGTTGCCGAAGCCGCGCCCCTCGGTCATCATGATCAACGCCATTTCCCCTGCTAGCAGCCGGGCCACCCACTTGGGAACCCGCACCGGCCGCTTCGCCCCCGCGCACGCGGCCAGATAAGGCAGCCATTCGCTGGCCGGGGCTGGTTCGTCGTCGGCGATGTTGAACACGCCGCTCGCCTGTTGCTCCAGGGCCAGCACGGTAGCGCTCGCCGCGTCATCGAGATGCACCCACGATAGGTAGCCGGTACCGCCCCCGACCAGCGGGAACTGCCGCTTGCGCACAAGCTCGACCCAGCCGTCGATGGCGCCAGGCCCGTACAGGCTGCCGTAGCGCAGGACCGCGCCATCCGCCCTGACGACCACGTCCTCGAGGTGGCGGAGGGCCTCCGCTCCCTTGCGCGCGCTCGCCGGGCCCGGGTCCATCGGGTCCTCCTCGGTCTTCACCCATCCACCCTCGCGGATGCCGTTAAAGGCGCCAAAGCCCTGCGCGACGACATGGGATACGCCGACCGCCTCGGCGGCGGCCAGCAAGTGATCCGTCCCCTCGGAGCGCAGCCGGATGGTGGTGGCGAAGAAGCGGTCGGGGTGCTTCAAATCGGGCTTTCCGGCGTGCGCCGCGGAAAGCGCGGTCATCTCGTGCACGATCGCGTCCGGCCTGGCCGCAGCCACCGCCCGCCCGACCGACACCGCATCCAGCCCGTCCATCACGACGCCGTCGGCGCCCAGCTGCTCCAGCAAGCTCAGCTTGGCCGGGCCCGTCGCCGTAGCCGTCACCTGGTGGCCCCGGGCCACCAGCTGCGGCACCAGCCGTCGCCCCAAGGCCCCGCTCCCGCCTGCCACGAAGACCCGCACACCCATCACCCTCTTGACTCCAGGATTGACTCTCAACCCCGAGACGAGACAGCCCCCGCCGTCTGTGACACGGGGGAGCGAGGACCGGCCACTTGCTGGCTGCCCCATCACCGGTGTCCGGGACGCGCTGAGCGGCTGTCAAGACGGACGCTCCGCCACTGCCACAACCCGTGCACCGACGTCGGAACACGTTGAGCGTGAGCGTCAGCTCATCCGGCGGGCCGGTATCGGCGAGCAGGACCTCCGGCGCCCCGCGCAGGTCGGCGACAACGGCTTCCGGAGTCGGGCCGTCGCCGACCGCGCCATTTACTGCCCTTTATTCCGAACGAGCAGTGGTTCCTCCCTCCGCTAGGTCGCCGGGCCGCCGGCTGATCCGGCCTCAAAGGCCACCCGTCATCGCCCGCGGTGAACTCAGCCCAGGCCACCGAGCCAGCCTATGCATGCCCGCCTCGGCCTCCGGCACCTGGCCGGACAGCTTTTCGAGCCTGTCACGTGAGAGCGGGGCTCAGCCTTCGGCGAGG
>PMST01000438.1:29246-29536 GCA_003168295.1 Actinomycetota bacterium | reverse complement strand
GGCCGTGATCCGGCCGGCCTGCCAGGCCTGGCTCAGCTCGGACAGCGCCAGGTCGCGCTCGACGTCAGATACCCGCATGTCACCGGGCGGATAATAGTTCCTGGCAGCTGGCTCCATGATTTCGTGCTCCTTCGGCGCCGAGTCCGGCGCATAACCTCATGGTAACGCCCGGAGGTCGGTAAAGCGCCGGCCCCAGCACCCTGACCCCGCGAGAAACCGCTGATCATCGACCCGGAGTTGCCTCGGGGAGGTCAAGCCGACGTGGTGATGAGCTCGTCGGTGACCCACTG
>PMST01000438.1:0-29241 GCA_003168295.1 Actinomycetota bacterium | reverse complement strand
ATCGAGCGGGTGACCGAGGCGGGGTCGCGGCCGATCTCGGTGCAGTACCGGTCAAGCAGCGCGCTGCGGGCGATGACGTCGTCGATGTCGTGGCCCGGGATGTTCCACAGGTCGGCGTGCTCGGCGACCACTCGCAGCAGGGCGGCCGAGCGGCCGCCGATAATGATCGGCGGGTGGGGTCGCTGGATGGGCTTGGGGTTGCCGAACGCTCCGGTGAGGTGGACGTAGCGGCCATCGAAGTCGAACGGCTCGGTCTCGGTCCACAGCCGCCGGATGACCGTGCACGCCTCGGCGAGGCTCCCCACGGAGTGGGCAAAGTCGTCATACGGCAGGCCGTGGGCGGCATACTCGCGCCGGGCCAGCGGGTGGCTGGGTCGTGAGCCCGCGCCGATACCGAAGTCGAGCCGCCCGCCGGAGACGATGTCGACGGTCGTGGCGATCTTGGCCAGCATCGCGGGCGGCCGGAACCGGTTGCTGGTCACGAGTAGGCCGAGGCGCAGCCGCCGGGTCTGCGCGGCCATCGCCGAGAGCAGGGTCCAGCCTTCGAAGATCGGTCCGTCCGGGTCGCCGCCGATCGGCATGAGGTGATCGAAAAGCCATGCATGCTCGATCTCCGGGATTTCGTCTGCCTCGCGCCAGACCCGCAGGATGTCGTGGTAACCGACTTGCATGGGTGCGGTCGCTATTCCGAAACGAGGCCTGCTTGCTTGCGTCATGGCTACGTTCGTCCTTTCAACACGGGTCAGCACGGGGCGGTGACGGCGGGTGGGGATGCGTAGGTTGTGTTGGCCTGCCCGTTCTGGCATCCTGAAAAAAACGGAACCCGATTCCGTTAACCAGCATACGGAACACGGTTCCGTTTGCCAACTGGAGACGGGGAGGTAGCGGCGCAGTGGCCGGCATCGACAGCGGACCGGAGCCGTCAGCCCCGCGGAAGCGGGCCGACGCCCGCCGTAACGAGGAGACGTTGCTGGAGGCGGCCGCCGAGGCTTTCGTCGCCTCCGGCGTCGACGTGCCGATGCGCGATATCGCCGCCAAGGCCGGCGTGGGCGTGGGCACGATCTACCGCCACTTCCCGACCCGATCCGATCTCATCGTCGCCGTGTACCGGCACCAGGTCGAGGCCTGCGCGCAGGCCGGACCGGCGCTGCTGGCAAACAGCAGCACACCTCACGCCGCCCTGGCGCGCTGGATCAACCTCTTCGTCGACTTCCTGGTCACCAAGCACGGCCTCGCCGCGGCGCTGCAGTCCGACGCCGCCGCCTTCGAGACCCTGCACGCCTATTTCCTCGACCGCCTCGTCCCGGTGTGCGCCCAGCTGCTCGACGCCGCCGCCGCGGCCGGCGAGATCCTCCCCGACATGGATGCCTACGAGCTGATGCGCGGCGTCGGCAGTCTCTGTGTCGGCGCCGGCCACGACCCCCGCTACAACGCCCGCCGCATGGTCGGACTCGTCATCGCAGGCCTGCGCCTCCATTAGGCCACCCCAGCCGGTCTGGCGGGAGTTCCCAGGTCTTCTTGGCGGGGGCCGCAAAACAACTCGACCCCGCTCGCCTCGCCTGGTACCGTCGCGAGCCTGTTCTTACTGCGGGGAGCCCGCGAGATCCGCGTGCGGCCGCCCCGGCAGTTCCCGTGCTGAGAGTAGGTTCCGTCAATGGCATGCCGTATCGGCGAGCTCGTGCTCAAGTGCCGCGACCCCGGGGCGCTGGCGCGGTTCTGGTGCGAGGTCCTGGACTTCACAGAGCTCGACCGCGAAGAGGAGGTCCTCATCGAGATAGGCCCGCGCGAAGGGTTCGGCGGCCCGCAGCCGACGATCATCCTCATCCGCAGCGACGAGCCGCGGAACGGGCACGCCCGGCTGCACATCGACGTCAACCCCACCGACCGCGATCAGGACGCCGAACTCGACCGCCTCCTGGGCGCCGGGGCCAGGCTCGTCGACATCGGCCAGCCCGCGGAGGCGTCCTGGCACGTACTCGCCGATCCGGAAGGCAACGAGTTCTGCCTGCTCAAGCGCCGCCTCGACCCAGTCTGACGGCCCTCGCCCGAGCAATCGACAGTGCCTCCGGTCCGCGACCGCCAGTAAAACCGGGGAACTGCCATCTATAGCTGGGGGTCACAAGGGAATCAGCTCCGTGATCCCTGGCCGCGCCCAGCACGGCACCAGCTACTCGTTCACGAGATCATCGCCGTCGAGGCCGATCCAGATGACGCTCACCTGCGGGCTTCCGTCGGCGTTGATGGTGCTCAGGTGAGCCATCGGGCCAGCTTCGATCAGGTCCCGCAACTCGCCGGGCAGGCCGCTTATGGCGCTGTCACTTCCGTCACGTTACTCCTGCCGCCACCGGGCCCGGCGGAACATGTTCCCGTACATCTGGTTCCCGTACCGGTTCCCGTACCCCTGCTGGGGCGGGACCGCCTGGTCGATGGCGTTGGCGTAGAAGACCGGCGCGCCGGACGGCGGCCGGAGCAGCGCGACCTGCGACCGGTCCAGATCGCAGCGGATATAGCCCTCGGTGATCATCGCCACCTTGTCCGCCTCGACGAACCGCAGGTCGTTGTGGCGGAACGTCTCAAGGAACCGGGCGGCCGACTGGTGACCCATGCTGAGCTCGCGCTGGATCTTGCGCTGGGTCCAGGCTCCGCCGCCGACCCACACCACGATGCCCTCGAAGATGTCTTGCTCTTCTACCGCGAGGACATGCTCCAGGATGCCGAACTGCTCGCCGTCCTTGGTCAGCACCGGGACACCGAGCGTGACACCCTGATAGGAGGTCTGGAATTCATCGTCCATGACAGGTAACGCTACCGCTGGCGCCGGGTCGCCGCTCAGCCGTCTCTGAGCAGGGGACGGAGCGCTTCGAGGGTCGAGGCGTCCTCGATGGTGGGCGGTACGGGCTCGTCGTTTCCGTCCGCGATGCCGCGCATGGTCTTGCGCAGGATCTTGCCGGAGCGGGTCTTGGGCAGCGCGGTGATAATGTCGACCCGGCGCAGCGCGGCGACGGGCCCGATCTGGTCGCGGACCAGCGCGACCAGCTCGGCACTGAGCACCGCGGGGTCGGCGTCGATGCCCGCCTTGAGCACGACGAACCCGCGCGGGACCTGGCCCTTGAGCTCGTCGATGACGCCGATGACGGTGCACTCGGCGACGGCGGGATGGCTGGCCAGGACCTCTTCCATTTCCCCGGTGGACAGCCGGTGGCCCGCCACGTTGATGACGTCGTCGGTGCGGCCCATCACGTAGAGATATCCGTCGCTGTCTAGGTATCCGCCGTCCCCGGTCAGGTAGGCACCGGGGTGGCGCGACAGGTAGGAATCGATGAACCGCTGGTCGTCTCCCCACAAGGTCGGCAGGCAGCCAGGCGGCAGCGGCAACCGCACGACGATGTCGCCGTTGGTGCCTGGCGGGAGGTCGGCGCCGGTACTTGGGTCGACGATGTGCACGTCGTAACCCGGTACCGGCACCGTGGGCGAACCAGGCTTGGTGGCCATGGGGTCCAGTCCCATCAGGTCGGCTGCGATCGCCCAGCCGGTCTCGGTCTGCCACCAGTGGTCGATGACCGGGATGCCGAGCAGTTCACCTGCCCACCGGTAGGTTTCCGGGTCGAGCCGTTCCCCGGCCAGGAACAGGTTTCGCAGGGTAGACAGGTCGTACTTGCGGGCCAGGTCACCGGCCGGGTCCTCCTTCTTGATCGCGCGGAACGCGGTGGGCGCGGTGAACAACGTCTTCACCCCGTGCTCGGCGATCACCCGCCAGAACGCCCCGGCATCCGGGGTGCCGACCGGCTTGCCCTCATACAGCAAGCTGGTGCACCCGGCTAGCAGCGGGGCGTAGACGATGTAGGAATGTCCCACCACCCAGCCGATATCGGAGGCCGCCCAGAACACCTCGCCTGGATCGGTGTCGTAGATGTTCTTCATGCTCCAGTGCAGCGCGACCGCATGGCCCCCGTTGTCGCGGACAACGCCCTTGGGTTTGCCTGTGGTGCCCGAGGTGTACAAAATGTACAGCGGGTCGGTGGCGGCGACCGGGACGCAGCCGGCCGGCTCGGCGTCGGCCATCGCCTGCTCCCAGTCCAGGTCGCGGCCCTGCGTCAGGGTAGCCAGCGCCTGCGGGCGCTGCAGGATGACACACGCGAGCGGTTTGCGGCTCGACAGCGCGATGGCCCGGTCCAGGATCGGCATGTACTCAAGGACCCGGCTGACCTCGATCCCGCAGGACGCTGACACGATGACCTTGGGGGCCGCATCGTCGATGCGGGCGGCCAGTTCCGGCGCCGCGAAACCGCCGAACACCACCGAATGCACGGCGCCGATGCGGGCGCAGGCCAGCATGGCGACGACCGCCTCGGGGATCATCGGCATATAGATCACCACCCGGTCGCCGGCCCCGGTCCCTAGGCCGCGCAGTACCCCGGCGAACCGCGCGACCTGATCAAGCAACTGCCGGTAGGTCAGCGTCCGGCCGGTGCCGGTCACCGGGCTGTCGTAGATCAGCGCGGCCTGATCGCCGCGGCCATCGCGCACATGCCGGTCTACCGCGTTGAAGCAGGTGTTCAGCACGCCACCGGAGAACCAGCGGTAGAACGGCGGATTGGAACTGTCCAGCACCGCCGCCGGCTCGCGGTACCAGTCGATGCCCTGCGCAGCGCCGCCCCAGAACCCCGCGGGATCCTCGATGCTCTGGCGGAACGCTTCGGTGTACCGGCCCATGGCCCTCGCTCCTCACTGCGCGTCCAGGCGCCCTGCTTGGTGTCTCCGAGGGCGACTGGGGTGGAAAAATCCTCGCGGCGGGAGCGATCGGGGAACCCGCAGCCAGGTACACCGGGGAGCTTCGCGGTAACCACCGTCATACCCAGCATGCTCCGTGCGGGCCTGGTCAGCAAGCAGAACGAGGCGGGGCTTCTTTCGGCGCTGACTCCAGCGGGCGCATCTGGCGCGTTTAGTTATGTTCGCGTGGGCCTTTATCATTGCCTTAAGATTGGCCGACACAATCGATCGGAGATGCTCGGGGGAAGAATAGAAATGGACCCGGAAAGGCGCTATTTCGATCAGCTCAGTGATCTCGCCGATTACGATGCCTCTCCCGCGTTCTCGTCGACCCGCCGGCTTCGAAGGTTCAGTTTCCGGCACTCATCTTTGACAGCACAGTAGGTATCGTCCATATCGGTACCGCTGAAGGGCATGATCACAAAGACGAGCCCGCTCTCAAAACTACCTGAGTCAGACGGATCGTAATCTCGTCTGCCGAACTCGCGATCCATGAAGGTGTGCTTGCGGCCCATAACCTAACGTCCCTTCGCGACAGGCAGTCCGGACAACTCCCCAGCTGGCCCAAAGCCGTTACTCCAGGTAATTATGCATCCCGTTTTGCGGGATCCCGCAAAACGGGATCCCGCAAATTCGTCAGGAAGGCGCGCGGGGGCCCAGCGACCGCCCTGACCCTGGCGGCCGCCGCGCTGGTGGCCGGGTGCGCGAGCGGGACGCCGGCCTCCGGGCTGGCCTCCGCCCGTCCGGTTGCCGCGACCGCGACCGTCCAGGCCGGAACAGCCAGTACGGTTCCGCCGGCGTTCGCGGTGTCGTTCGCGCCCGCGAAGGCCGGCCGTCTCGGCGATCGGCTCGCGCTCCTGTCGTCGCGGACCGGCGATCTGCTGCGCTGGCTGGCCCCGCAGCCGGAGCGAGCCACCGACGAGGTGCTGACCGCGCAGGGACAGGCGATCTGGGTCAACGGCCCGGCCCGGCCCGGGGGGCCATGGACGATCTGGCGCTGGTCCGGCGGCGTTCCGGTAAAGATCACCGCCCTCCCGGCGCTAGGCCCGTCGCCGGCGTACGGCGAGCGCTAGCCCGATCCACGCGGTCGGGCCCTGGCGGGTGATGCGCACCCAGGTTCGCGGTCGGCGTCCGGCGTAGCCTTTCTCCAGCTGGATCATGCCTGCCTCCTCCAGCACGGTCAGGTGTTTGGAGAGGTTGCCGGCGGTCAGGCCGAGCGCTTCGCGCAGGTAGCCGAAGTCGGCGCGCACGCTTCAGCCGTGATCGTGAGGATGCCGAGTCTGTGCCGCTGGTGAACCCTCTCGTCGATCCCGTTGGTCGGGTGTCTCTGGCTTGCCTGCTCGGGCGGCTGGCTTGCCTGCTCGGGCGGCAGGTCCGTCGCGGCGCTCACGTCGTCGTCCGGTGCCGCCGCTGCACCGCGAACGCGGCGGCCCCCGTGACAAGAAGCACGAGCAGGGAAGCCTCACCGACTCGGTGAACCCATTCGGTCACCGCACTGGAGACTCCTTGATCGTGGCATGTTGATCGTGGCATGCGATACTTCGACATGCCCGACGAGATAACCCTGCGACCCATCGGCACGGTGACCGGCGGCCGAGACGAGTGGGCCGAAGACGACTGGTACGGCGTGAAGTCCGTGATCCGCCTGGACTCCGGGCAGTTCGACCCCGGCGTGGTCCTCGGCCTGACCGACTTCTCCCACCTCGAAGTGCTGTTCTACTTCGACCGGATCGACCCGTCGAAGGTGCGCACCGAGCCGCGCCCGGCCCGGGGCAACCCGGCCTGGCCCGCGGTCGGCGTCTTCGCCGGGCACGGCCCCTTCCGCCCGAACCTCCTCGGGGTCTCGAGCTGCCGGCTGCTGGCCGTCGAGGGCCTGGACTAGCCGGCGCTTCAGGCGGAGGAACGCCGGTCTGGCATCGCGAGGAACTCTACGATCGGTGAAAACCTTCGTCGACACCAACATCCTCGTATACGCACACGACAGGGACGCCGGCGGCAAGCACGACACTGCCAAAGCGCTCCTGGCTGCGCTGTGGGATAGCCGCAGCGGTTCCCTCAGCACCCAGGTGCTGCAAGAGTTCTACGCCGTCGTAACCAGGAAATTCAAGCCGGCCATGCCGCTGGCGAAAGCGCGGGCCGTCGTGGCGGCCTACGGCGAATGGTGCGACGTCGCCACGCAGCCACAGCTCGTAGTCTCCGCGAGCAGACTTGAAGAGGAGCGCACCCTGTCCTTCTGGGACGCGCTGATCGTGCAGGCAGCTATCTGGGCCGGCGCGGAACGTCTCATGTCAGAAGATCTGCAGGACGGGCGCCGCTTCGGCATGCTCAGGATAGAAAATCCTTTCGGCACGACGTGAACTGAGGCTGGATGGGCTACAACGACCCCGGAGTGCCCCCGGTCCACGCTTGGGACGCCGCGGCGCCGCGGATCAGCTCGTCGACGTCGACACCCGCAGCAGGGGTGGAACTTTCCACATTCAGGACCCGTCCCTACGGTTAGCTGGTACCACCGTCAGCGCGAGTGATCACAGATTGATCGTAGCTTCGATAGTCAGCCGCCGCGCGGGACGGACATTTTCGGATCTGGTATGCGGTACTGGGTGGAACTGGGCCCACTGCGATCCCGTCCTCCGACGTATTTGCACCCCCGCCGGGTGACCGGAGGATTGTGGTTAGAGGCCGCAGGCAACCGATCACGGGGGCGTGGAGTGTAGTGGGCATGAGACCAAGCGCCGACCGGTACACCCCGGACGATACGGCAGATCTCCCAGCGTCATCGGCGGAATCTGGCTTCGCCGAGGCATACCGGGTGCACCGTCTCGGACTGGTCAAGCTGGCCGCGTTCATCGTCGGTGACCAGGCCACCGGGGAAGACGTCGTCCAGGACGTCTTCATTCGGCTGCACCAGCGCTGGGACGTGCTCGCCGATCCGGGTGACCCGCTCCCTTACCTGCGGACGGCGGTGGTCAACGGCTGCCGCTCGGCGATCAGGTGGCGCGGCCGAGCCCAGCGGCAGGCCGGCCATGACTCACCGAGCCCTCCGCTGTCTACCGAGGAGTCGGTGCTGCTGTCCGAGGACCGGCAGCAGGTGCTGGCCGCGCTGGCCGGGCTCTCTCGCCGGCGGCGGGAGGTGCTGGTGCTCCGGTTCTACCTCGGGCTGTCGGAGGCGGAGATCGCCGCCACNNGCAGGAGGAGATGACCGCGACCGTGGACCGGCTGACCGACGCGCTCGCCGCCGCGGCCGCGATCATGTCCCCGGATGAGGCCCACGCATTCAGGAGCCCGGTACCCGGACGACTCGCGTCGCCGGCTTCGAGACCGGCCCGGCGCCGGATGGGCCGCCTGCGCGCCTGGCTGGTTCCCGTCGGCGCCGCGGCCAGCGTCACCGCGATCATCCTGACCGTCTTGACCCTAGCCGGTCACCCGGGGACGACCCCGACTCCAGGAACGGGCCCGGCTCCGGCCCCGCCCAGCGCCGGGTCCGGCATCACCTCCCTAGCCGGGGTGCCGTCCGATCCGGGGACGCGGACGCCGCCGAGGTTCTACGTGACCATCGCGAGCATGGGGATCACCCGAACCGGTCGCGAGGTGATGACCGTGCAGGTCCGCCGGACGAGCGACGGCCAGGTCACCGGGACCGTGCCCGCGCTGCCCGCTGGCCTGACGCTGGGGCGGAGCATCTCGGTCACCGCTGATGACCGCACCTTCACCGTCGCGGCCGCGACGACAACGGTGTGCCCATCTTCGGCTTCGACCCAGACGCGCTTCTACCAGTTCAGCGTGACGAGTACCGGGCACGTCACCGGCCTGCGGATGGTGGGCAAACCCGTCATCGGCGAGGCGGTCAGCGAGTTCGCCGCGTCACCGGATGGCACCAAGGTCGCGTACGCGCAGCAGGGCTGCCCCGCGCCGGTCTCGGCGTCGTACGTGGGCGTCATCCACGTCATGAACCTGACCAGCGGTGCCGTCCGCAGCTGGCACAACACCGTGTCCGCCGCCACCCCGGCCCGGGTCACGACCCAGATCGGGGCGCTGTCCTGGACGGCCAGCGGCCGCACCGTGGTGGCCGTCTATCTGTGGGAACCGGAGGAAGGATCTCCCGACCTGGCTGTCCTTGGCCTGGACGCGACCAGCTCGGGCGGTTCACTGCAAGCTCACAGCCACCTGCTGTTCAGCCAGGGCGCTAGCTGCACTGTCTGCTTGTACACCGCGCTCATCAGCTCGGACGGATCCACCCTGACCGCAGTAGCGGAGACTTCTGTGCCGCCGCTTCCGAGCCACCCCGGAGATCCCTGGTACCGCCTGCTGGTGCTGCAGCTGTCCTTGGCCACCGGGCAGCCGAGCGGCATCTTGTACCGCTCGGCTCCGTCGGTCGGCTCATATGAGGGGCTTGTTCCCGTGCTTTCCACCGATGGCCAGGCACAGCACTGGCTCCTCTGGAACGATCCAGAGCAGTTCGGCTGGATCTCCGGCGGCAAGCTAGTCCCCCTCCCGATGAAGGCCCCGGCGGCGGTGCTGGCGATTAACTGGTGACATCGGTGCAGGCAAACCCTCCAGCCGGCACTATGGCCCGTTGTGCCGGCTCCTGCCTGGCTCCTGCCGGCACAGGCGGCCATCGTGCCGGCCAGATCTGGTAGCGGCGACTCCCGGATACGCCCCTTTTATCGGCATTAAGTACTGTTTGACGGTTTCTCGGATGGTGTCCGGCCCGGACCACCGAGGGTGGCTGGCCGAACCTCAGAGTCTGACCGTCGCCTCGATCGTGAGCCGCGCGCCGGCCGGTGTTCGGACTTGGCATGTGGGACGGGATGCACAGATCCGTCGCGGAACCCGGATCCACCACGGAAACCGAAGGCACCCGGTGTCTTTTGCCTCTTAGGTCCGTTTATGGCCGGCGGGTGGTCAGTTTGATGGTCAGGCGGTAACTCCGCGACCGGCTCGGCGGTGTCGCTCTCGGGCTCGGGGATTACCTCGCTGGGCTCGGGGGTTACTTCGGGAACCGGAGCGCCGCCGGGGCGGTTTTCTGAGATCCAGGTGTCGATGCGCTGCCACCAGTCATAGAGCCACTGCACCTGGGCGTCGTGGGTGGCGTCCCGCGGTATCGCATCGTGCGGGACCCGCCACCAGCGGGCCTTGATGACCTGGTTGATGGGGAAGTTCCGCCAGACGTCCCGGACGCTGACGATGGTGTCGAGGCCGGCGTGCGCCACGAAGATCACGTCGGCGTCCGGGCAGGCCGCGATGGCGGCCAGCGTCCCGCCGGGCCGCGGCGGGAGCAGGTTCGGCATCTTCTTGGCCTTCGCGGCCAGGTCCGGGTGGCCCGAGTGCTCCAGCCGCCGGATCCCGCGGCGCCACCGGCCCGGCGTCCAGTTGGCGCCCTCGGGGAAGATCACCAGGGCGTCGGTCGGGCCGAGCCCGGCGGCCAGCCGCTCGATCTGCTCGGTGAACAGGCTCTCGCCGACCTTGGTGTGCTGGATGAACACGTTCGGCAGCCGGTTTCCCAGCACGTCCACGCTGGGATCCAGCTGCAGCGCCGACTTCATCACCACCCGCGGCCGCCGTCCGTACACGCTCAGCAGCTCGTGGATGAGCAAGAACGAGTCGCCGGGGCCGGCGTGCCGGCTGAGCACGATGATCGGCCGGGCCAGCCGGGCGATCCGCTCCTCCGGGGTGAGCTCAGGCTCGTCGACCTCGACCCGCAGCCCGTAGGTCCGGGCCGCTCCGTCGTACATCACGTCAAGGAACCACTTGATGACCGCGTAGTGCCGGCTCTGGTACGGCTCGGTGCGCAGCCGCCCGCCGAACCCGGACACGATCCACAGGCCAAGCAGCATGAACAGGGCCGCGGTCTCCGCGATGAACCAGATCAGCGCGAAGCAGGTCAGCCGCAGGCTGCGCATCCGGCCCGGCCGCGACCGCGCGGTCAGGCCGAACACCAGCGCCAGCAGGGCCAGGAACGGGGACAGCACGATGAAGGCGAGCGCGATCACGACCACCAGCGGCGCCAGCACCAAGCGCCGGATGAACCTGGGTGGGAGCATCGGGCCCTCCCGTTCTGGCTAGGCCTGGCAGATACCTGGCCGACGCGGCGAGATTGCTCGCGGGGGTAAGTGTACGCACGCGTCGTTCAGCGCAGGAACCGTTCGACGGCGGGCAGGAAGCTCGCCGCGTCCTGGAACAAGAAGGCGTGCCCGGCGCCGGGGTACAGGAGCAGCTTCGCCCCCGGCACGCTGGCGGCCAGGGCCCGGTCGTTGGGGCTCGGATCGAGCTGATCCAGGGTGCCGTCGGCCACCAGGACGGGCAGCCGCACCTGCCCGAACCGCGGTCCGGCCCCGTCATCGCCCGCTATCCACGTCTGGACGGCCAGCGACTGGGTGGCGACGGCGTTCCTCGGCGCCTGATAGTAGTCCGGGTACCGGAGAATCCCGGCCACGTAAGCGCGGGCGGCGGCGGCCGCGCTCGGCGGGAACAGCACCGCGAGCAGTTCCGCCGGGTTGGAGCTGACCACCGCGGCGGCGGCCGCGGCCGGAACCGGCCGCGCGTGCCCGGTCCCGGGCTGGGTGGCGGCCAGGACGAGCCTGGACACCTGCGCCGGGTGAAGCACGGCGAGGGCCTGGGCGATCATGCCGCCCATGGACCAGCCGAGCACCGCGACGCGGCCCAGCCGGAGCGTCGAGATCAGGGCGCTGGTCTCGTTCGCCATGGCGCTGATGCTCACCGCCGGGGTCAGTGGAATGGTGTGGCCGACTCCGGGGTTGTCGAACATCACCACCTGGTGATCGGCGGCCAGGGTGGCGACGAACGACGGCTGCCAGCTGTCGATGGACCCGCCTAGTCCGGTGATGAGCACGAGCGGGCTGCCCGCGCCGACCTCGCGGTAGCCCACCGGCCCGGCGGCGGTGTCGGCGACCTTGACCGGTGCGTTGATGACGTCAAGGGAAGTCACGACCGCGGCGTGGCGGGCGGTGGTGGTACCGGTTGAGGCGGTGCTACTGCCTCCGCAGCCGGCCAGGACGGCGATCGCGGCTACCGCGACGCAGATGGGTTTGAGCTGGAACCAGGCCACGTTCAGTCCTCAAGGGGTGAACCGAAACGGATCAGATTGCCGTCCGGGTCGACATGGGAGCCTTCCCGCATCCGGTAGGGGGTCGGCCCGGCCGGGTGGGTGTGGCCAGCGATGCCGGGCCGGCTCCATTCCTGGTAGAGAGCGTCGGCGTCGCGCACGTAGAGATAGGCCGACCCCGGGCAGGTGGCGTCGTGCACGGCTAGGTGCAGCCCGATGCCGTCCCGCCGGGCGAAGCCGTACTGGTCGCCGCCGTCGTCGGCGAACGTGTGGAAACCGAGCGTGGCGTAGTGGGCCAGCGCCGCGGCCAGGTCGCGGACACCGAAGATCGGGCTGAAGCGGCGCAGCTCGCGGGCGGGCCGGCGGCGGCCCGCTCCGGTGCTGAGGTCGGTGGCCTTGATCTCGGTCAGGGCGATGAGCGCCGATCGCATCGCTTCGATCTGCTCGGGCGGTACGCGCGCTTCGAGTTCGCGGTCGACGGCCGCTACCCCGCGCAGGGTGGCGTCCACCACCTCCTGGCCCCGGCCGGTCAGCTTCAGGACGACGCGGCGGCGGTCGCCGGGGTCGGAATGCCGTTCCAGGTAGCCCCGGTTGACCAGGACGTCGATCACCAGGCTCACGGCCTGCTTCGTCACGCCCAGCTCCGCTGGCAGGTTCTGTCTCGGTCCCCCTGAGGTGTCGATTCCCGCCAGGATGAAGGCTCCGTTCCTCGGCAGGTCGTCGATCCCGATGGCGTTCAGCTGCGCCCTGATGGCCTGGGCGTACGCACCGCGAGCGGATCGCATCAGCGTGGGTGTCGCGAATTCGTTCCGGTCGGCGTTCTCCATCCCGTCACGATATCTGCAAGTACCTTGTCGGTCAATTTTCTTGATGATCTCCAGGGAGGCTGATTTGCCGCGGATGCCGAACGGGTGCTGGACCTCAGATGCCGTGTGAGCCCTCGCTGTAGATCGAGAGGATGTCGGAGATCGCCCGGTTGCACGGCGTCGGCACGCCCAGCCGGGTTCCGCGCTCGACCACGTCGCCGCTGAGCCAGTCAACTTCGAGGCGGTTGCCCTGCTCGAGGTCGTGGTGCATCGAGGAGCTCACGCCGGCGTTCAGCTGGTCGACAAAGGCGAGCCGGTCATCGGCGTAGTCGGCGGGCAACGGCACCTCCTGGGCGCGGGCGACCTGCACGACCTCCTCCATGGCGTCGTGCAGGAAAGCGCGCGAGCGCGGATGGCTGCGGATCGGGCCGATGGCCGAGCGCGCCAGGCTGGTGGTGCCGGACACCCCGGTCAGGAAGACGAACTTCTCCCAGATCGCCTGCTCGATCCGGTCGCTGATCTCAGCGTCGATGCCGGCGTCCGCGCAGGCATCACGGAACTGCCGCACGCGCGGCGACCGCGAGCCGTCGTACTCGCCGAACACCAGCTTCGCCAGCGTGCCGGAATGACGGATGACTCCAGGCTCGGCGATGGTAGCGGCGATGTAGCAGACGCCGCCGATGATGTGCTCGGCGCCCAGAGCGTGACGCAGGATATCGTCCTTCACCACGCTGTTCTGGAGCGAGATCACGCCGGTGTTTCCGCCGAGCAGCGGCTTGATGGCGTCGGCTGCCTCCGTCGTGTCCCACAGCTTCACGGTGAACAGCACGAGGTCGACGGTGCCGATCCCGGCCGGGTCGCCGGTGACCTCGATGTCCGGCAGGTGCAGGTCCCCGAGCGGGCTGTACACGCGCAGCCCGTGGGCGCGCAGCGCTTCGAGCTGCCGCCCGCGAGCCACGAACGCCACCTCGTGACCAGCCCGCGCCAGCCGGGCACCGAAGTAGCCGCCCACGGCGCCGGTGGCCATCACAGCAATCCGCATGATTCCTTCCTTTCAGGTTGAGCCACGATGAGCGCCACTCCCGTGGCCGGTATGACAAGCACGGCTTCACGCTTATCAGCGAGTTCGTAGCGGAGGTCACCCGAGCCGGGCGAATTCGATGATCGCCTGGAAGTCGACACCGCGCATGGTGCCATATCCCGGTCTCCATCCGGACACTAGCCTGGAGGCAATGAAGGCGTCGGCGACAACGGCCGGCGCGTGCTTGACCAAGAGCGCGGCCTGGACCGCGAGCGCGATCCGCGTGACGAGTTGACTCCCACTCCGCCCTGAAGTGAAGGGCGGAGATTCCCGCCTGTCACGCTGCTTCCCGGCGTGGCTTCGGGTGGGTTCCCGCTTCGCCGCGCTGCGCCGGGACGCGGGGTCCTGGTCTTACCTGCGCTCCACGGGCTGTCACCGCCAGTCCGGCGGCCTTGGCGGCGATCTTGTCGCTGGTGAAGGCGTTTACGTCGTTGAGATCCGGGACCAAGTTGTCCGGGATCGGGCGCTGCCGGGAGAAGTCAGCTTCGGCGGCATCGTTCGTGCTGGTGAATGTCACGTGCTGTCTCCATGCATCGGTCATCGGAACGAGCCGGTCAGCGCTGAGGGCCGGTCCGGGTTTGGGTGCGGGCATCCGGAGCGGCAGGTGGCAGCCCGGCTACGGCGGCCTGGCAGAAACGGGCGATCTCGCCGCTGATCGCCTGCCGGTCGGGGGGACGCACCCCGCGGTCAGCCAGGGGAGCGACAACACCTTCCAGGAATGCGCCGGCAATGGCCGCGCCGCGGACCCGAGCGTCCTGGCCGGCGAACTCACCTGACTTGATTCCCTCCTGGATCAAGCCGGCGAACACGGCGGCCAGCCCGGCCCGCGCCTCCAGTCGCACCTGGTCCACGTCCGGATCCATTGGCTCGGCGATCACGGCATAGGCTTGCCCGGACGCCGCGAAAACGGATGGCGTCCAACCCCGTTCTTCCCTACGTTAGCCAGGTGATCACCTACGAATGGCGCGGCCTGTTCGGCAATGCCGCGCTCAACGCGTTGCACGCAGAGGGTTTCAGCCACAAGGTGCTCGAGGACGACTGGCAGGCTCAGGTGAACCAGCACAGCCTGGGCTGGGTCTGCGCCCGGGAAGGACGCGACCTGGCCGGCTTCGTGAACGTTGGCTGGGACGGCGGCGTCCACGCGTTCATCCTGGACACCCTGGTCACAGGGAGGGTAAGGGGCCAGGGGGTAGGAACCAGGCTCATNNTACTTCGGCAGCTGCGGGTTCAGGCCCACCAACGCCGGGCTTATCGCCTTGTAGCCGCCAGGCTCGGGCGGGCCGGCAACAGCGGGGGTCTGGCGGATCAGCCGCCGAGGGCGATCGCCGCGGCGATCGAGCTGGGCGAGCAGCTTCTGGACGACACGAAGATGCGCCCGCCGGTCGGCAGTTGCCGGATCGCTGTCACCGCTCGTGCCGACAGGGTCCCGTCCGGTCCGGCCTGGCCGACGGCAAAGATAGCGGCGCCGGCCGGCAGCTGGCCCAGGCTGGCGTGCAGCACGATAACCAGCGTGTCACCGGAGGTGGTCACCGGAACCCGGGTTCCGGTGGACGTGACGAGGGTGAAGCCAGCGGGGCTCGCGTCCGAGACCGTCCCCTGGACGGGGACGAAGCGCGCCGGGTTCACCGCGCTGAACGGCTGCCCGACGGTAATGATGGCGGCCGCGATCGTCCCGTTGGAGGTCGAGCCGCGCACGTCGACTGTCAGCCCGTCGGTGATGTCGCTCAGCAGCGGTCCGGACATGTTCACGAACGTGGACGCCGTGGTGGTCACGGTCACCGGCTGGCCGCTGGCCGTCTTGATGACCAGGCTGGTGCCGTTCACCTGCTCGAGCGTCCCTTCGGCCTGGTCGAGCCGGGTGCACCCGGTCACCGCGGTAAGGGAGGTCTGGGTGCTGTTCCTGGATATGTGCACGTATCCGGTCACGGCACCTAGCCCGACGAGGAGGACGAGCGCGGCGGCCGCGCTGCCGGCCACCACCATGGCGCGCCGCCAGGGACCCGCCAGGACCCGCTGTCCGGTGCGCCGCGGCCGGACAGGCTGGGCTGTCTCCGGCGCGGCGGCCGCCAGGCCACGGACCCCGCCGGCCACGAGATTCCACCGGTTCGCCTCGAGTTGGCACTGCTCGCAGGAGCCGAGGTGCTCCCGGGCCCGGTCGCCTATCGGCTGGCCGGCGGCCTCGGCGATCAGGTCCTCTAGGTCCAGATGGGTGTCAGCATGGCCTGTGTTCATCGGTTCTGGCCTTTCTCGGTAAGTACCCGGCTGAGTGCGGTGCGCGCCGCGCTGAGGCGGCTCTTCACGGTCCCGACCGGGATCTCCAGCACGCCGGCGACCTCGGGGAGGCTGAGCCCGGACCCGAAGACCAGGCCAAGCGCCTCGCGGTGGGCTGGCGCGAGCTCCCGGATCGCATTCCTGACCTCGGCCAGTTCCGCGCGGTCCAGCGCCGTGACCTCCGGCCCCGGACCGGAACTCGGCTGCTCGGCCAGGAAGGTGTCATCCACTACCCGCAGCCGACGGCCTCGCAGCCGGTCCCTGGTCTGCCGCCGGGCGATGGCGATCACCCAGGAACGCACCGACGACTCGCCCCGGAAGGAGTCCGCACCGCGCCAGACGGCAAGCATCGTGTCCTGCACGATCTCCTCGGCCAGCACCCGTTCGCCGGTCACCAGCAGAACTTGCGCGAGCACGACCCGGCCGTGCTCGCGGTAGAACGCGGCCATCGCGTCCTCGTCGCCCCGGCTGATCCTGCCCAGCAACGCAGCGTCGTCGCAGCCGCCGTCGTCAGTGGCGGTGAAGGTCGCTGCGCCGGCGTCCCCGTGCGGATCGTTCATCTGTGGCCTCTCCGAAGGCATCCCTTGGAGAGTAGGTAGCAACAGGCGACAGCGCGGTTCGGCTCACCGCAGAGGTTTCCGGCCGCCACGCCATCTTGAGGCTTCTACAAGAAGAAAGCTCGTCCGCAGCTAGCCCTGCGGAAACTATTTTCGCGGAAACTTTTTCCATAGCATGTGTGGGTTCGGTGCAGAAAAAGGTGGAGGTTTCCGAGATGCCGCTGCTGCCCCCGCTGGTCAGCCCCGAAGAACTCCGCGACGCGCTCGGCGATGAGCGAGTGCGCGTGTTCGACGCCACCGTCTTCCTGCGCCGCGCGGTGGAGGGCGGCCCTTATACCGTGGAGAGCGGGCGCGAGAGCTACGCGCGAGCCCATATTCCCGGGGCCGGGTTCGCCGATATCCCCGGCGCGCTGTCCGACCCGGCGTCGCCGTTCGCGTTCACCCTTCCCGCGGCGGAGCACTTCGCGGCCGCGATCGGCCGCCTCGGCGTCGGCGACGGCACGCACGTCGTCGCGTACGGGCAGGACGTGCCGATGTGGGCGACGCGGCTGTGGTGGCTGCTGCGCTACTTCGGGCACGATGACATCAGCGTGCTCGATGGTGGGCTTGTCGCCTGGACAGCAGCCGGCGGCCCGGTCGAGCCGGGAGAGAGCACCTACCCGCCCGCGTCGTTCACCGCCCGCCCCAGGCCGGAGCTCCTCGCCCGCCTGGCTGAGGTCCGCGAGATCACCGAGAACGGGTCCGCCTGCCTCGTCAACGCGCTGTCCCCGGCGGCGTTCCGCGGCGAGGGCCGCGGTGCCTACAGCCGCCCGGGCCGCATCCCGGGCAGCGTCAACGTGCCGTGGAACGGGCTGGTCGACGCGGCGACGAACCNNTCGCGCTCTCGCTGACCGGCCGCGACGACGCCCGCCTGTACGACGGCTCGCTGACCGAGTGGAGCGCCCACCCGGACCTGCCCCTCGTCACCGGCTGACGCGGGAGACTGCTGACCGGTTTGCCCCATATACCGGAAATAAAGGTATTGCCAAATGGGTACATTTCCGTGCGTCTTGCCTACTTAATCGTTATAGCTGACCGGTGCCGCCGGATAGTCTTTGCAGCTTGGGATCGGCCGTTAGCTTGGTGCCGGGGACGAGGCAGCGCGGGCGTTTCGTGCTCGCTGCTGATCACCATAACCGTCACCGGTGCTGGTTTCCGCTAGTGCCTTGGGAGGCTGCGGCCCGCCCGTAATGACCTGGCCAGGAGGTCATAGTGACATTTAGGTCCGCGCCGCCGGGGTCCGCGCCGTCGCGTCCCGCGTCCCAGCCGGCCGATGGCAGGGTGCGCAGGGTGCGCGCGGCCCTGCTCGCGCTCTTCCCCGAGACACCCGAACCCCAGACGCCCCGGCCCGCGGCCGCGGCTAGGCCCGTAGGGCGGGCTCTCTACGTCGCGATCCAGCTGGCCGCCGTTGGCGCCGGGACCATCGTGCTGCTGCTTCGCATCGCCCTCGTCCCGGCCTGGGACACCCTCTACGCCGAAGACCAGGGCGTGTACCTGTTCGACGCATTGGCGCACCCGTGGCATCTGCTGGTGCCTTACGGCGGCTACGAGGAGTTCGTCCCCCGCCTCATCGGCCAGCTGATCTCCTACCTGCCGCTGGTGAACGTAGCGGCGCCCTTCGCGCTGGCCGGGGCCGGCCTCGCCGCGCTGTGCGCGCTATTCATCTACCACGCCATGGACGGGTGGATCGGGTCCCCCTGGCTGCGGGCGCTGGTCGGCGCGGCTCTGATACTGCTGCCGCTGGCACCGATCGAGATCGCCGACAGCACCGTCGGCTCTCCCTGGTACGTCATGACCGCGCTGTTCTTTGGCCTGCTGTGGCGGCCGAAGAACTGGGCCGGGATGACGGCCGCAGCCCTCGTCGGGTTCGTCGCCGCCTCCTCGGAGATCCTCGTCCTCATCTATGCGCCGCTGGTGCTCCTGCGGGTGGTCGCGCTGCCCCGGTGGCGCGAGCACGCGGTGACAGCCGGCTGGCTGGCGGGCCTGCTGGTGCAGGTGCCGGTGGTGCTGGAGAGCTACGCCCAGCACACCCAGCGCGTGACCGGCCTGGCGAGGCCCGTCCGGGCGGTCGGGTTCTACTTCCACAACGTCGCGCTGCGCGCCTTCGGCTGGCGGGTGTCCCAGCGCCTCGTCGAGCTCGTCGGCCTCAACCCCGCGACCGCCATCGTCTGCGCCATCCTTGTGGTCGGGTTCGGCCTGGCGCTGGTCACGGGCAGCCGGCAGGTCCGGGTGTTCGTCGCCGTCGCGCTGATCATGGGGTTTGTGCAGACGGTCTTCGCCGCCTTCCTGTCTCCGTACGTGATCCACCAGCCCTACCGGTATGACTTCGAGGGCGGCTCGCGGTACTCGACCATGCCGATCATGGCGATGACGGCCGCCGCCGTGGTCGCGGTCGACGCCTACCTGCGCCGCCAGGCCATGGCCGAGGGCGGTGAACCGATTCCGCTCGTCCGCCAATCGCCCCGGGTGGTCGCCGTCGTCGCCGCCCTAGCCTGCGTGCTGGCGCTCGGCTGGCTGTCGGACTACCGATACGTCACCGAGCACAGTACCTGGGGTTACTGGCTGCCCAGCGCAGAGCGAATGCTGAGAGCTTGCGAGCGCAGCACCACCGGCGAGATCACTACCTGGACGTGGAATCGCGGCAGGATCACCATCTCGTGCTCCCAGCTGCGCAGGTAGTCGCCCTACGCTGCTTCGCCGCGCCATGCCGCCGAGCTTGGTATGGCCAAATACTGCCATCTTGGATCTCGACGACGGACCATCTGCCTTCATATCGTGCTGGTATGCGGATCGGGTGGGATCGCTCGCCGAAGCGGGCGCACGACAACCTCTGCGAGGGCGTTTCCTAACCCAACCGCTCACGGGGCAAGCGAGATCACGGGGCAAGCGAGAGGGGATGACACCGATGCAGTGGCGTGCTGCCACCGTCGGCGGGGTACAGACGACGGGGTTCGAGGCGTCCGGCTCTGACGCGCAGCAGCGGGAGCTGGACGTCAGGCAGATTCAGGGCGGCTATGCCGGCCAGGTTCGGCCGGTGACCGGGCCGGCGGCCGGCCATGTCGCCGTGCCGGATCAGCTGGTAGCGGCCGGGTCGCGGGCCGCGCTGCCGTCCGGACTTGATCTGCCCTGCATGCAGGAACCGGAGCTGTTCTTCGCCGAGTCTCCGCAGGATGTGGAGCGGGCGAAGGCGATGTGCTGGGGATGCAGGGCCAGGATCGCGTGCCTGGCCGGCGCGCTTGAGCGCGAGGAGCCCTGGGGCGTCTGGGGCGGCGAGTTGCTGATGCGCGGCACGATCGTGCCGCATAAGCGTCCTCGCGGCCGTCCTGGCAAGACCGACGTGGCCGCGTAGGTGCCAGCCCGGCTGGTGCCGGCGGGGATGGCTTTTTGCGGCTGCCGGGCTCAGCGCCCGGCCGATCGGGCATGGTCGGCGATGACGAGGCCGATAATCCGGCGCGGGCTGTGCCGCCATCCGAACAGGTCATCGTGGGCTGGGGCTGGCGCGTCGTCGCCTCCTTCCCGTTCCTGGCCGAGGTTGACGAGTGCCTTTACCAGGGCCCAGCCGCGGCCGCGGGCCCAGGTCGCCTCGTCCAGGTGCAGGCCGCGGCGGAAGGCCGCAGCGCTGTCGCCGGTGAAGAACTCCCACTCCATGACCAGGTCGTAGGCCGGGTCGCCGATGGCCACGCCCCCGAAGTCGATGACCGCGTGCAGGGCCCCGCCCGCGACGAGCATGTTCGATGCGGTCAGGTCCCCGTGCACCCACACCGGCGCCTGCTCCCACCTGCTGGCCAGGGCCGTGTCCCATACGCTGGCGGCCGCCCTGGCGTCGATGTCATCCGCGGTCAGGCGGATCAGCTGCCGGGTCTGCTCGTCCCAGGTGGCGAGCGGGCCTCCCCGGAAGAAGTTGTGCGCCCCGGCCGGCGGCCCGTCGCTGGCGTCGATGGCCTGCAGCGCGGCCAGGAAGCCCGCGAGGGCGGAGGCAAATCCGGTCAGGTCGGCGACCTGGCCCGTGCTCGCGGTCTCGCCCGCGATCCAGCGGTAGACCGACCACGGCCTAGGGAACCCGTCACCTGGGCGCCCCATCGCCACCGGCTCCGGGATCGGCAAGGGCAGCTGCCTGGCCAGGACCGGCAGCCAGCGATGCTCCTTGGCGACCTGCGGAACGCAACTGGCGCTCGGAAGGCGGATGGACAACTCGTCGCCGAGCCGGAATGTGGTGTTGTCCTGGCCGTTGAGCGTGACCGGCGTGACCGGCAGGGCCGCCCACTGGGGGAACTGCGCGGCCACCAGCCGGGCGGCGACGTCAGCCGTGATCTCGTCTTTGTTCACGGCGACGATCATTCCTCAATGGCCACCGGTGAGCATCCCGATTTCGGCCGGGCTTCGCGGTCGTCATCGCAATCAGTGACAAACTCTCGGCGGAGCCGTATTTTCCTGCCGTTCGTACCCTCTGCGTCGGTAAGGGTGGCCACGACAGCTCAGAGTGTCCTGGCGCCGATACACCATCACGAGGGGAAACAGATCATGACGCAGACCACTATCGGTCTTCAGCAGCCCGCGCTGACCGAAGATCAGCGGCACGAGGCGGTAACAGCGCTGGTTCCGGCGACGGTAGCGGGGATGCCGCCCACGGCCCAGAGCTTCTATGCCGTGGTCCGGTCCAACGGGACTCTGGCCCGGGGCTTCGAGGCCGTGTCGGCCGCCCACCTGGGTACCGGGATTTACCAGGTGATTTTCGCCCACGACATCACCGGCTCCGCTTACCTGGGCACCCTGGGCCTGGACACCGACTCGGGAGAATCACCCGCGGGGCAGATCGCTGTCGTCGGGCGGTTCGACGCGGCCAACGGCGTGTTCGTCCAGACCTTCGACGCCGCAGGCAACCCGGCCGACCGCGGCTTCCACCTGGCGGTTCTTTCCTGATCACCTCCCGGCGCGCCCCTCACCTTCTCCGGGGGCGCGCCGGGACATCCGGAACCGCCCGCCGATAACGGCGGTGGTGAACCCCCAGGTGAGGAAGGCGGCGGCGAATAGACCGCGGCCGGCTTCTACACTGGACGGCCATCGGCTGGGCGGAGGGGACCATGGGGTTGCTGGACGGGAAGTGCGCGCTGATCACGGGGGGCACCACCGGCCTGGGCCTGGCTATCGCCGGGCGTTTCCGGCGCGAAGGCGCCCGGGTGGTGATCACCGGCCGGGATCATGACCTCGGCGGACGCGCGGAACAGGCACTCGGGCCGGGCACCCGGTTCGTGGCCGCGGACGCCGCCGACCCGGCCGCCGTCGCGTCGTCGGTGCGGGCCGCCGCGGATCATCTGGGCGGGCTGGACGTGCTGGTGAACAATGCGGGCGCCGGGGTGACCGCCCGGCTGGTCGACACGCCGCTGGCCGACTATGACCGGGTCATGAACGTCAACGTGCGGGGCTATCTGCTGTACGCGCAGCAGGCCTACCCGCACCTGGCCCGCCGGCACGGCTGCATGATCCACATCGCCTCCGACGCGGGAATCTGGGGCGAGCAGGCCACCGGCCTGTACTCGGTGACCAAGGCCGCCGTGGTCATGCTGGGCAAGATGCTCGCGCTGGACGGCGGCCGGGACGGCGTCCGGTCTAACGTGCTGTGCCCGGGCGACATCTGGCCCGGCATGCGGCACATGGCCCCGCCCGGCGAGCAGGACCGGGACGAAAGCGGCGGCGAGTGGCCGGTGCCGCCGATCGGCCGGATCGGCCAGGCCAGCGACGTGGCCGCCGCCGCGGTGTTTTACGCCAGCGGCGAGGCCGGGTTCATCACCGGGACCACGCTGCTGGTCGACGGCGGCATGACGGCCGGCTATCTGCAGCGCGAGCGCAATGGCCAGTGATCGTTCCGGAGATTTGGTCTTCCTGCGGGACCAGGCCGCTGCGGTTCTGCGCGGCAACGACGCCGGCACCTGGACGAAGGCGTCGCCGCACCTGTACCCGCACCAGTGGAGCTGGGACAGCGCTTTCAACGCCGTCGGCTGGGCTCACCTGGACGTGCGGCGGGCCATGGCCGAGCTCGAGGGGCTGTTCGCGGCGCAGTGGTCGACCGGAATGGTGCCGCACATCGTGTTCCGGGCCGGGCCGGACGAGCCTTACTTTCCCGGGCCGGAGTGGTGGGACTGCGCCGTCGCGCCGGCGGCGCCAGCGCCCCCGGTCCAGACGACCGGGATCTGCCAGCCGCCGGTGCATGCCCTGGCGCTGCAGCGGATCTGGCAGCTGACGCCGCCCGCCCAGCGGCCGGAGATCCGCGCGCGCCTGCAGGCGCTTTACCCGCGGCTGGTCAAGTGGCATCGCTATCTCGCCACCCAGCGCGACCCCGAGGCATCGGGCCTGGTCACCGTCTACCACCCGTGGGAGGGGACGGACAACTCCCCGCGCTGGGACCGCTCGCTGGCGCGCATCACAGTCGCTAAGCCCCGCCCCTACACCCGCCTGGACACCCGTCAGGTCCGGGACCCGTCGCAGCGGCCCACCGACTGGGACTACGACCGGTACCTCTGGCTGGTCAGCCTGCTGAGGAAATACCGGTACGACGACGCGCAGATCTACCGCCAGTACCCGTTCCTGATCAAGGACGTGTTCTTCAGCGCCGTGCTGGTCTCGGCGAACGCCGCGCTCCTGGACCTGGCCGACGCGGCCGGGGCCAGCGACGCCGACCGCGGCCGGCTGACCAGCTGGCTGACCCGCGGCCGCGACGGGCTGGCGCGCTGCTTCGACGCCGGGTCCGGCCTGTGCCACGACTACGACGTCCGCGCCGGGGAGCAGATCCGGCTGCGGACGTTCGCGGGTTTCGCGCCGCTGTTCGCGCAGACCCCGGACGCCGGCCAGCGCACCGCCCAGCTGCGTCGGCTCGACTCCGCGGACTTCTGCGGCGACCCGCGGTTCCGCTGGCGGCTGCTGCCGAGCACGAGCCCAGCCGAGCCGGCCTTCGAGCCCCGCAAGTACTGGCGCGGCCCGGTCTGGCCGATCATCGACTGGCTGCTGTGGCGCTCGCTGCGCCAGCTCGGCTACTCCGGCCGCGCGGACGAGCTCCGCCGGGACTCACTCGCCCAGATCGCCGCGGCCGGGGAGTTCGCCGAGTATTTCGAGCCGTTCACCGGCAAGCCGCTCGGCTCGCCGCAGCAGTCCTGGACGGCCGCCGTCACGCTGGACTGGACGGCCTCCGATCACGACGTCCAGGCCAGCTAGCCTCGGTACCTGGGGACGTTCTGCGGGGAGGCGTTGAACCTGTGGAGTTGGCGGATGCCGCCCGCGGTGCCTTCGACTGGATCGGCTCCGTAGCGGTCGAGGTCGACGGTGGCCTGGGCTGGCTTGAGGACGGGATGCTGGCCGATGACCTGTACAGCGGCACGGCCGGGGTGCTGGCCGGCTGCGCCGAAGCCGCGGCGGCCGGTCTCGGCCCGGCGCGGGTCTCGGCCGGTGCTCGTGCCCGGTTGCTGCAGCTGGCCGCCCGCGGCCCGGACGTCGCCACGCTGCCCGATGACGGGCTGTTCTCCGGGTGGGCCGGAGTCGCGCTGGCGCTGCGGGCCTGGTCCCGCGCGGCCGGAGACGCCGCCGCGTCCTCAGCCGCCGGGCAGGTGACCTCGCAGATCGCCGGGCGCATCTTGCGGGCGGCGGCCGGCCCGCCGGAGTACACCGACGTGATCTGCGGCGACGCCGGCATCCTGCTGGCGCTGATCGCTGACGACTCCGGCGCCGCGGTGCGGGCGGCCCACGTCCTGGCCGGCCGGCTGGCCGAGGCGGCTGAACCGGGCCCGGGCTCTGGCGGGCTCCAGTGGCGGATGGCCGCTGACCGGGAGTACCTCATGCCCGGGTTCTCCCACGGCACCGCCGGGGTCGCCTACGCCCTGGCCGCCGCCGGCCGCGCGCTGAACCGCGGCGACCTGGTGGACGTGGCCACCCGCGGCGCCTGCGCCCTGCTCGCCATAGGCGACCGTCCCGGCGGCTGGGCGGTGCCGCTCGCGATACCGCCGCGACCGGGCGGGCAGCCGGCGGCCTACGGCTGGTGCCACGGTCCGGCCGGCACCGTGCGGCTGTTCCTGCTGCTGAACGAGATCGACCCGGAACCGCGGTGGCAGCACGCCATCGACGCCTGCCTGCAGGCCTTGCGGGAAAGCCGCCTGCCTCTGCGGCTCTACCCCGGATACTGGGACAACCTGGCCCGCTGCTGCGGCACCGCCGGAGTCGGGCAACTCCTGCTCGACCGCTACCAAGCCACCGGCGACACCGCCCTGCTCGACTGGGCCGGCACCCTGGCCGCCGATGTCGCCGACCGCGCCACGTCCACCCCCCGCGGCGTCACCTGGTCCAACACCGAACACACCAGGACCCCGCCGGAACTGCCTGCCGAACCAGGGTTCATGCAGGGCGCCGCCGGAATCGCCGGCTGGCTGGCCCGGCTCCACGCCCTTCGTGCCCTTCGCGCCCTTGGCTCCCGGCCCGATATCGCGCCCCGGCCCGGCCCGTCCTGGCTCTGACGGCAGGCACCGAGGCCGCCGCGGCGGACAATAGACTGCACCGATGCCCAGCCGAGCCGAGATTGTGTCGTTCGACGACTCCCCGCCGCCTCCGGGAGCCGATCCGTGGGTGCCCGGCGCGGCCGCGGCCACCGGCATCGAGATAGCCGACCCCGACCCGGCCTGGCCCCGGCGGTATGACGACCTCGCCAGCCGGATCCGGGAGGTCCTGGGCTGGCGGGTACTGCAGCTTGAGCACGTGGGCTCCACCTCGGTCCAGGGCCTGCCGGCGAAGCCCATCATCGACATCGACCTGACGGTGGCCGACCCCGGCCGCGAGCAGGACTACGTACCGGCGCTGGAGACGATCGGGTTCCGGCTGACGATCCGCGAGCCCTGGTGGTACGGCCACCGGGCGTTGCGTTCGGCCGAGCCCGCCTGCAACCTCCACGTGTTCGGGTTCGACAGCCCCGAGCCATACAAGCACCGGATCTTCCGTGACTGGCTGCGCGGCAACCCGTCCGAGCGCGACCGCTACGCCACCGCGAAGCGCCAGGCCGCGTCCGCGGCCAACGCGAGCGGAGAGCACGTCATGCAGTACAACGCGCGCAAGCAGCAGGTCATCCGGGAGATCTACCACCGGGCGTTCGTGGCCGCAGGCCTGCTCGAGGAATAGACAGCGACCGAGCCGCCGGCTTGTCAGCGGCCCAATGCATCCCTATGGTTCATCGGCGCGGCGCGACTGCCCCATCCCGGCGAAATAGGAGCCGATCGCATCGCGGCCCCGCAGTTCCCGGGGATGGCCGGGTGCCGCTGGATGAGATCGCCGCCCTGGCCGCCGTCGGCCCCGGGACCGTCTACCGCCACTTCCCCGCCAAGGAGGCGCTGTTCGAAGCGGTGGTCACCGCCCGGGTTGAGGACCTGATCGACGACGCGCGGGCCCGCGCCGGCACCGATGACGCCGGCCGCGCCTTCTTCGGCTTCCTCGCGCGGATCTCCGCCGAAGCCGCCGCCAAGCGGGACCTGCCCGACGCCATCGCGATCGCGGGCTCGCTCCAGCAGGACCTGAATGCGGCCATCGACATCCTGCTGCGCAACGCCCAGGAGGCCGGCGCGGTACGCGCCGATATCAGCACCCCGGAACTCATCGTGCTGCTGAAAGGCCTGATCAGAAGCATCCAGGACGCATCAGCAGGCCCGGCCGTAAGCGACCGGCTGCTCGCCGTGGTCGCCGACGGATTGCGGCCGCCGCACTGATCCCGGGGGACGGCCCCCCGGAGCCCCTCGGGGTCGCCCAGGCGCGGCTGGTGCCAGAATAAGGAACCGTGAACACTAGCCAATTCGAGAAGATCAGGACCGGCCGCGGCTTCTTCGCTGCCCTTGACCAGAGCGGCGGCAGCACGCCCAAGGCGCTGGCCGAGTACGGCATCGAGCCGGACCGCTACAGCAACGACACCGAGATGTTCGACTTCGTCCACGCCATGCGAACCCGCGTGTTTACCAGCCCGGCGTTTGATGGCTCGCGTATTCTCGCGGCGATCCTGTTCGAGCAGACCATGGAACGGGACGTGGCTGGAGTCCCCACAGCGCAATACCTGTGGGAGGAGAAGAACGTCGTGCCGTTCCTGAAAGTCGATCTGGGGCTTGCCGGCGAGCAGCACGACGTGCAACTCATGAAGCCCATCGATACCCTCGATGACCTGCTGGAGCGCGCGCAGCGGCACCGGATCTTCGGGACCAAGATGCGATCGGTGATCAAGGACGCCAACGAGGCCGGGATCTCGGCCATCGTGGACCAGCAGTTCGAGTACGCGGGCCGGATCGTGGCGGCCGGCCTGGTGCCGATCATGGAGCCCGAAGTCAGCATCTCCAGCCCGCACAAGGAGCAGGCTGAGACGCTGCTGCACGACGCCATCGCCAAGCACCTCGAGGCGCTGCCTGAGGGCGCGACCGTGATGGTGAAGATCACCATCCCGACCGTGCCCGGCCTGTACGACGACCTGACGTCTGACCCGCGCGTCCTGCGGGTCGTCGCCTTGTCCGGCGGCTACAGCCGGGACGAGGCCTGCGCGCTGCTCGCCCGCGATCCCACCCTCATCGCCAGCTTCTCCCGCGCGCTTCTCGAAGGGCTGACGGAGAGCCAGACCGACGAGCAGTTCAACGCCCAGCTGGAGGCGTCGATCGAGGAGATCTACCGGGCATCGGTAGACAAGCAGCCGGCCAGCTCCTGAGCCGCCGGACCGGTGCGAAGGGGGCCGTCCTAATCACCGGTCTGGCCGGGCCGCGTCCTGGCGCCGCCATTGGCGCTGAGCAGGTGCTGCCCGGCCGCTCCGGGCAGCCACTCAAGGGTCTTCTCGAAGTGGACGATCGTCCCTTCGCTTTTGCTGCCGGTCAGCTTTAGGTTGTCGACCACGGCATCCATGATCTTCAGGCCGCGGCCGCTCTCGGCGGTCGCGGGCACAGGATCGCCGGTGAGAGCAATCCCGTCGCCCTCTCCCGCGCCGGTGCCGCTGCGGTCCGGCTCGGGCCTATCGTCCCGGCTGGCGGTATTGACGACCTCGATGGCGCACCGCCCGTCCCTGGCCCTGGCTCGTACCTCGTACTCGTCGCCGGGCCCGGCGTGCTGGACGACATTAGCGCAGGCCTCGCTGAGCGCCAAGGCAATGTCGGCGCGGGTATCCGGCGTGACGCCGAGAGTCTCCAGGCAGCTATCGAGAACCTGGCGGGTGACGGGCACGCTGGCGGTATCGCGGGGCAGGTACAGCACCATATTGATTTCCACGCCATCCTCCTCCGGCCGGGCACCGGCCACCTCGGCAGGCCATTGAGCCTGCCTGTTCACGTGCCTCGGCCGGGCCATCCCAAACCAAGCGTCTTGTGAAATCCTTCACAAGACGTCTCTGCGGAGACGTCTCTAGCCGTGGGCGGGAAACGGGACGTGCTGGCCCGCGGTGCCGGGAGCACGGCGCCGGTTCAGGGCCGGAGCATATGCTCGCGGGTATGGCAGATTCGGCGGGCGCGAGCAACGGGAGCCGGGGACGGCCACCCACGATCGTGCAGGTGGCCAGCCGCGCGGGCGTGTCGATCGCGACGGTCTCCCGCGTCGTCTCCGGCACCGGCCGGGTGCGAGAACCGACGAGAGCCCGGGTTGAGCAGGCGATAGCGGCGACCGGCTGGACGGCTGACCCGGCGGCGCGGGCGCTCGCCGGGGGGACCGGCGACGAGGTTGTCCTGGCCATCGCGGTGGCCGGCCAGCAGAAGTTCGCCGATGACCCGCACTACGCGAGGGTCATCGCGGGGGCGTGCCAGGAGGCGGTCCGGCACGGCCTTTTCCTGTCCGTGTACGTCACCCGGCCGGGATCGGTGGCCAGCCTCGCGCCGTTGACCGGCAGCCGGCGCCACGCGGGGGCCATCCTCGTCAACGTCGGTGCGGAAGAGGCGGCCTCCATCAACGGCCTGCCCCTGGTCTCCATGGGCCTCTCCGCGCCGTCGGTGCCCAGCGTGGATCCGGAGAACCAGGCGGGTGCGTCGCAAGCGGTCGGGCACCTGCTCGCCCACTCCCGCCAGCGGATCGCGATGATCGCGGGGCCGAAGCGGAACCCCTGCGCCTGCGAGCGGCTGACCGGGTACCTGGACACCGTGCGTTCCGCCGGGTTGCCTGAGGTCACGGTCAGCGCCGATTTCACCCGGTCAGGCGCCGCGCGGGCCACCCGCCGCCTGCTGGCCACCCACCCCGACCTCGATGCGATCTTCGCCGGGTCCGATCTGATGGCGACGGCCGTGCTGCAGGTGGTCCTCGCGAGCGGACGGCGCATCCCCGACGACGTGGCCGTGGTCGGTTTCGACGATTCGCCGCCGGCGGTCATGACCACGCCCGCCCTGACGACGGTGTATCAGCCGGTCGAGGACCTCGCCAAACTAGCGGTCCGCACCCTGATCAAACCCGCCCCGGAACGACCGCTAGACCAGCGCATGCCAACGCAGCTTGTGGTCCGCGCCAGCTCGGCCGCCTGACTGAGGCGGCTGACCGACGCGGAACGCGAAGGAATGCGCGGCCGGACGTACCGTGTAGGCGTGACCAGGCACCCCGCCGACCGGAAAACGCGCGAGCATCCCCTGCATCACGCCCACCCGGCAGGACGGTGAGGTGGCGCGCCACGCATTCCTTCGCGTTCCGCGT
>PMST01000262.1 GCA_003168295.1 Actinomycetota bacterium | reverse complement strand
TCAGCATGATCACCGGGACGTTCGACTTCTCCCGCAGCGACCGGCACACCTCGCTGCCCGGCAGGCCCGGCAGCATCAGGTCGAGCAGGATCAGGTCGGCGCCGGTCCGGTCGAACGTGTCGAGCGCGTCCGGGCCGGTCGCGCAGACGGCGACCTCGAACCCCTCCTTGCGCAGCAGGTATGAGATGGCGTCGCTGAACGAGTCTTCGTCCTCGACGACCAGCACGCGTGTCACTTGGGTGCCTCCTGGGCGTTACCGGTGCTGTTGGATTCTGCGGTCTCGGGGGGGATTAAGACGGCGCCAGTGCCGGGCTGCTCGCTCCGCAGCGGGAGGAACAGGGTAAACGTCGATCCGGCCCCTTCGGCGCTGCGGACCGTGACCTTGCCATTGTGCGCTGCCATCACGTGCTTGACGATGGCCAGCCCGAGGCCGGTGCCGCCGGTCGCGCGCGATCGCGCCGGATCGACCCGGTAGAAGCGTTCGAAGATCCGCTCGAGATCGCGATCGGGGATGCCGATGCCCTGATCGGTCACGCTCACTTCGGCGTGGCCGTCGCTGGCCCGCTTGACCGTGATGACCACCCGGGTCTGTTCGGGGCTGTAGGCCACCGCGTTCTCAAGCAGGTTGCGCAGCGCGGTGACGAGCAGATCCTCGTCGCCCAGCAGGGACAGGCCGTGGGTACCGACCGAGGTCAGCGCGATGCCGCGGGCGTTGGCCTTCATCCGGCAGCGGTCCACCGCCTCGGCGACCACCGCGTCCAGGTCGACGCACCGCGGGTCGGGGACGGGCTCGGCGGCCTGAATCCGCGACAGCGTGATCAGGTCCTGGACCAGGTTGGTCAGCCGCTGGGCTTCCTGCCGCATCTTGCCTGCGAACCGGCGCACCGCCTCGGCGTCGTCGGCCGCGTCCTCGATCGTCTCGGCCAGCAGCGCCAGCGCACCCACCGGGGTCTTGAGCTCGTGGCTGGTGTTGGCCACGAAGTCCCGCCGCACCTCTTCCACCCGGCGGCTCTCGGTCTGGTCCTCGGCCAGCACCAGCACCAGGCCGCCGCCGACGGTACCGCCGAGCGGCGCCACCCGGACCCCGAAGCTCGTCGTCCGGCCGCCGAACCGCGGCACCGGGACCTCGAACTCGCCCTCCCGGATCTCCCCGTCCCTGCGCACCTGGCGGGCCAGCGCGGCCAGTTCGCTGACCATCAGGCGATCGCCCTTGACCAGTCCGAACGCGCGGGCCGCCGCGCTCGCCCGCAGCACCCGGCCGCTGCCGTCGACGACCACGGCGGAAGAGGAAAGCACGGACAGGACCGAGGCGATGCCCGGCGGCAGCCGGGTGGGCTGCTGCGCGGCCCGGAGCCGGGCCCCGCGAGCCCGCCTGGTGGCGGGGGATCCGCTGGCGCGCACGGCGGCGCCTCGGGCCCGTGACGCGGCGCTTGCGCCCGGCGCTCTGGTTCTTATCGCCACGCGATCGCCGTCATACGCGCAGGCCAAGACGGTGAAGACTCACATAGCTCATGGTATGCGGTCCGGGCTCAAGACCCATAGCGCGATACCGGCCGCCGGGCGATTTTCGGCGGCTGTTCACTTTACGGACAACTTGCCGTCATGTCGGATTTACCGGACATCGGCGGCGCGGTGCTCACGGTCAGCGGCCCTGGCGGTCAGCGGCCCTGGTTCTTGACCGCCTCGGCCGCTTTCGCGGCGGCGCCCGGGTCCAGGTACTGGCCGCCGGCGACGGCCGGCCGGAAGTCGTCGTCCAGGGTATAGACGAGCGGGATGCCGGTCGGGATGTTCAGCTCCGCGATGGCGGCGTCACTGATCCCGTCGAGGTGCTTGACCAGCGCGCGCAGCGAGTTGCCGTGCGCCACGATCAGCACCGTCCCGTCAGGACCGAGGTCGGGCACCACGGCGTCGTACCAGTAAGGCAGCATGCGCTCAAGCACGTCCTTGAGGCACTCGGTGCGGGGCCTGGCCTCGGGCGGCAGGACCGCGTACCTGGCGTCACCGAACTGGGACAGGGGATCGTCGTCGGCGATCGGCGGCGGCGGCACGTCGTAGGAGCGGCGCCACAGCATGAACTGCTCGTCGCCGAACTCCTGCCGGGTCTGGGCCTTGTCCTTGCCCTGCAGCGCGCCGTAGTGCCGCTCGTTGAGCCGCCAGGACCGGCGCACCGGCAGCCAGAGCAGGCTCGCCTCCTCCAGCGCGATGTTGGCGGTCTGGATGGCACGGGTCAGCACCGAGGTGTGCACCACGTCGGGGTGCAGGCCCGCCTGGGCCAGCAGCGCGCCGCCGTTCGCGGCCTCCTGCGCGCCGGTCCCGGACAGCCCGACGTCCACCCACCCGGTGAACAGGCCCTTTGAATTCCATTGGCTCTCGCCGTGACGAAGCAGCACCAGCGTCCTCATAGCGCCAAAGCCTAGAGGAGGGAACAGGCGGCGGCTTGCCGGGGTTGGTTACAAACGTGTCCGAAGTGCATCGTGCCCGCGTGGGACAGCGGAGTCCCCGGCGTATCGCGACTATCAGCTTGCACACATCGCCATTGGACCAGCCGGGCACCGGCGACGCGGGCGGCCTCAACGTCTACGTGGTCGAGGTGGCCAAGCAGCTCGCCCGGCGCGGCATCGAGGTCGAGATCTTCACCCGCGCGGTCTGCCCCGACGCGCCGCCCGCCGTCGAGCTGGTCCCCGGCGTGCTGGTCCGCAACGTGGTCGCCGGGCCGTTCTCCGAACTCGACAAGAATTCGCTGCCCGGCCAGATCTGCCCGTTCACGTTCGGCGTGCTGCGGACCGAAGCCGCCTTCGAGCCCGGCCGCTATGACCTGCTGCACGCCCACTACTGGCTGTCCGGGCAGGTCGCCGCCGTGGCGGCCGAGCGCTGGGGGGTCCCGCTCATCCAGTCCATGCACACCCTGGGCAAGGTCAAGAACCTGGCCCTGGCCAACGGCGACTACGCCGAGCCGGAGGCCCGGATCCGGGGCGAGAGCGAGGTCATCGCGGCCGCGGACCGGCTCGTGGCCAACACCGCCACCGAAGCGCGCCAGCTCATCGAGCTGTACGGCGCCGACCCGCGGCGGGTCAAGACGGTCAGCCCGGGCGTGGACCTGTCCCTGTTCTCCCCCGGTTCTGTTTCTGTTTCTACTTCGGCTTCGGCGGCTGCTTCGGCGCGGGCCCGGCTTGGGTTGCCTCTTGACGCGGTGGTGCTGGTCTTCGCGGGCCGGATCCAGCCGCTGAAGGGCCCCGACGTGGTGCTGCGGGCCGCCGCCGAGCTGCTGCGGTCCTCCCCCGCGCTGGCGGACCGGCTGGTGGTGGTCTTCGTCGGCGGCCCGAGCGGCTCCGAGGTCGGCGCCCCCGGCAGGCTCGACGGACTCGCGGCCATACTGGGCATCTCCGGCTGCGTCCGGCAGGAGCCGCCGTGCCCGCAGCGAGAGCTGGCCGACTGGTACCGGGCCGCGACCATCGTGCTGGTGCCGTCACACTCCGAATCGTTCGGGCTCGTCGCGCTCGAGGCTCAGGCCTGCGGGACCCCGGTGGTCGCGGCCGCCGTGGGCGGCCTGCGCACCGCGGTGCGAGACGGCTTCTCGGGAGTTCTGGTGGACGGGCACGATCCGGCCGTCTGGGCGCGGGAGCTGGAGAAGCTGATCGGTTCGCCGGGCCTGCTTGCTTCTCTGTCCCGCGGCGCGATCGAGCACGCGTCCGCGTTCGGCTGGCCCGCCACCGCGGACGAGCTGATCGACGTGTATACCGGTGCCATGAACGCCATGGGCGCCAGAGACGCCTTTGGCGCCGAGACCGTGCGCGCCTAACCGGAGCTTCAGCGGCGCGGCGCCGCCTGGACTGAGGAGCGAGGAACGAGCGACGAGGGAAGGCGGCGCCTCGAAGCGCCGCGGAAGCGACCAGAAGACACAGCGCCGCGGAAGCGACCAGAAGACGCTGTTGAGGCGGCGCTGATCGAGCTGGGGCTGTCCTACGAGAATCCCCGGCCGGGGGCGTTCCTGGTCAAGCTTGAAGGCCAGCACAAGCTGGCCACCATGACGTGGCTGGTGGTCGGCGAGCACAGCCTCGGCGTGGAGTCGTTCTTCTGCCGCCAGCCCGATGAGAACCACGAGGCCTTCTACCGCTTCCTGCTCGAGCGCAACGGGCGCATGTACGGCGTCCACTTCACCCTCGACCCGGTCGGTGATGTCTACCTGACCGGGCGGCTTCCGCTCGGCGCGGTCGCCGTGGCCGACATCGACCGGCTGCTCGGCTGCGTGCTCAGCTACTCGGACGACAACTTCGACACCGCGCTGGAACTCGGCTTCGCCTCCGCCATCCGGCGGGAATGGGCGTGGCGGGCCAAGCGCGGCGAATCCCTGGCCAACCTGCGCGCCTTTGCCCGGTTCGCCGACCCCGACCGCCCGGGCTCGGGCTCGACCTCAGGTTCGACCTCGGGCTCGACCTCGGGCGATCGGACCGGATCGACGGAACGCTGAGCTACGGTCTGATCTTTCATCATTTTCATCATCGATTCACAGCCGTCCCGCCTATTGGATCACCCTCGATACGGGGTACATTGACGACCGTGAACCGGTTGGGTGAACTAGAACGGGCGATCATGGACGTGCTCTGGGCAACGGATACGTCCCTCACGGTGCGCGAGGTCAGTGCTAGGCTGACCCAGCGTAATCTAGCTCACACCACCGTCATGACGGTGCTCGACAGGCTCGCGAAAAAGGGCTTCGCCAGACGGGAACGCGACGGGCGTGCCTGGCGTTATCGCCCCGCCGCTACTCGCGAGACCTACGTCACCGAACTCATGCTGACCGCGCTCGAGCAGACCGGAGACCGCACGGCGGCTTTGACACGGTTCGCACAGTCCGTGTCTGGCCCCGAGGCCGATGTATTGCGCGACGCCCTGGAAGTAATCGAAGGTAGCGGCGAGAAAGATGACGGGACTTGAGGACGCGGCGCTCCTCGCCGTAGTCGCCATCGGAAGCGCGTTCGGAGCTACCGCACTGGCGCAGGCCAGGTGGCCGCGCCGGTCGCCGGCCGCGGCCATCTTGCTCTGGCAGGCCCTGGGCCTGGCCTCGGGTCTCGCCGCCGTCGGCACCCTGTTCGGCCTGGCCCTGCCGGACAGCACCATCGGGCTGGTGCGGTCGGTGCTGCACGTCGGAACCATGTTCCGGGCCGGGGGGCTGTTCCGGGTCCGGGACGGCTTTGGCGCGGTGGGCGCGATGCCGATAATCGTGGTCGGCATGCGGCTGGCCTGCCTGGCCGCCGGACTGATCCTGCTCGCCTTGCTCTGCTGGGTGCTGGTCGCCGCGTCCGCGGCCGCGCTGGCGGCCAGGCGGCGGCAGCGGGTCCTGCTCACGCTGCTGGCCCACGGCGACCCCAAGGTCCCCGGCGCCCTCGTGGTCGACTACCCCACCGCGGCCGCCTACTGCCTGCCGGGACTGCGTTCGCAGATCGTGGTCAGCGTCGGCACCCTGGAACTGCTCGGCCGCGGCGAACTGGCCGCCCTGCTCGCGCACGAGCGAGCCCACCTACGGGAACGGCACGACCTCGTGCTGCTTCCGTTCACCGCGCTGCGGCGCGCCTTTCCAAAGTCCGGCACCTGCACAGACGCCTACGGCGCGGTCGCGCTGCTGGTGGAGATGCTGGCCGATGACCGCGCGCTGCGGGCCCGCCCAGCGCGCGAACTGGTGTCCGCACTGGTGCGCTTCGGCACCGCGACGCCCTGCCCGGCGCCCCCGGGCGCCCTGGCCGCCGGGCAGGGCGACGTGGCCGCGAGGGTCACTCGCCTGCTTCAGCCGGTGCGGCCGCTGCCCACCGCCGTCGTCGTCGCGATCTGCCTGGCCGCCGCGCTGCTGGTCACGGTGCCCATCACGGTGCTTTTCGTCTGAGGCGGGCTGTTGGCGCCTGACCCGGACTTTTCGCGTCTGAGGGGGCTGTTCGGCTGAGAGGACTGGGCTTACCAGGGTCCGTACGGGCCCTGGCTTGTGCCGCCGCCGGCGCGGAATTCCTTTACCTTGGGCCGGACGTCGGCCAGGTAGACGGCGGCCGCGACGAACGCCGCGACCGGCAGGATCGACGTCGGGCCCACGCCGTACACCGCCCCCGCCAGCCCGACCACCACGGCCACGCCCAAGATGATGAGCCACAGCCGCTTGGTTCGCTTGCCGGTCGCGGGGAAGGCCTGGCTTGGCCTTCTGATGGCGTCGATGAAGGCAAAGGCCTCGACGCCGAAGGCCACGAAGCTCAAGGCCAGGAAGAAGTACGTCAGCGGGGTATAGGCGGAACTAGACGCGAACACATGATCACGCTACCTAATCGGAGGCACTGTTTGGTGCTTGCGCCGCTTCCGGTGCCTGCGCTGCATCCGCGCCCGGCG
>PMST01000023.1 GCA_003168295.1 Actinomycetota bacterium | reverse complement strand
CAGGAATCCCGCCACGTCGTCCAGGTCCCAGCGCAGCCGGTACAGCGCCAGCGCGTCCTGGTTGACCGTCCAGCCAGTCCGCGACGAGTACCGCGCGGCGTCCTGGTCGCCTGAGATCACCCACCAAAGGTCTCGCTCAGGCCGGGCCAGCGCGGTCATGTCCCAGTCGACCAGGCACAGTCCGGCCCGCGTGTGCAGCAGATTGCCGGGGTGGGGTTCGCCGTGCGTGATGACATAGGGCCCGCCAGCCTCCCGGACCCGGTGGAGTAGGTCGTCGAATCGCGTGAAGGCCTGACGCAGCGGCCGTTCGTACCGGGCCAGCAGATCACGGCCCGGCTCGGCGTACGGACCGCCGGTCCAGGGGACGTCCAGGCTGGCCAGGGCCTGGTCGATGGCCTGGCGGTTGGTCAGCTGCAGCGGCCGGGCGGGCACCTGGATGCCCTGAGGGATTGCGGTATGTAGGCTGGCCAGCATGTCGATGATCGTGGCCCGGTCGTCGTCATCGACTGGGTCCTCGAAGTGACTAGGCGCGGCGTCGAGGTACGGGAACAGCGTCAGGGCATGCCGGGTGTCCAGAGAGCCGACGACCTGACCAGCCCTCGTCGGCATAGGAGCGACGACGAAGTCGAGCCCGGCTTGCGTCGCGAGCCAGGCCGCTGTCTGCATGGCAGCCGGCAGGTCGGTCACCCACGGCGAGGCCAGATCGCTGACGGTCACGAACCATCGCGAGCCCGTCTGGTCGACCGCGCGCCAGTGGTACCCGCCGAACCCGACGGACAGGTAGGACATGTCCTGCGCCGTGAGCGCCCACTGGCGATCCAGCGCGGCGGCGACATCGCTATCGCTTATATCCGCCGGGCGCTCGCGCACAGGCCGAGGCTAGGCCGCCGGCTGGGTGGGCAGCAACGAGTTATCGCGGCTCACAATCCGGTTAATCCCTGAACTGTCTTGCACGAGCAGGTTAGCCCAGCTTATAGTTCGAGGCTTTATGCCGCTTGATGTCACGGCTGGCAGTGCGGGGCAGCCACGGTGTCGCACATCAAGCGGAGCCTGACAGAGCTGAGCTGACCGCCGTGTGAGAACTTTCTGTACGGTTTCAAGGCGGCCCGCCGGGGCCGCTCGCGCCGCCAATGCCGCGTCGTTAAGCCGCGGTGCCTGGAGGTCAATAGCGTGGTGGCAATTTCTGGGTTACGGTCCGGCGCTACCGGTGGCGGCCGGTTCGGCCGGGCCGGGCAGGGCGTACCGGCCGCGGCCGGTTTTGGAAAGGAGGCCGAGGCGGGTCCACTCGGCGAGCTGGGTGAGCAGGTTCCGGGGTTTTATGCTGAGCCGGCTCGCGAGTTCGCTGCCGGACCAGTCCTGGCCGGGCTGGCTGGCCATGATGCGGGTGACCTGGTCTCTTCTGCTGTCCGGGCAGGGCGGCCGGGGACCGGGCCGGGGCGGCTGGTTCGTGCGGCGGGGGCGCGCGGCGGGACGGTCCGGGGGCGGGACCACGATGGTGATCTGCACCCGGGTGATCGTCACGGACTGGCCGGGACGGTCCTGGCCGTGTTCGTGGTAGCGGGAGGTGGAGCATTTGACCTTGCGGGCGCTGTAGCGCGGGCGGCGGGCGGGCAGCAGGTCAGCCAGGACGGCACGGCCGATCCGGCCGGTGTCGTGCGGGTCTGCGGAGTCCGCGATGCCGCGGGCTGCGGTGACCTGGTCGCGGGCGGCCTGCAGCGCGATGGTGAAGCTGGCCCGGTCCGGGTCGGCTCCGGCGGACTCGGCGGCAGCGGTCATGGCCATCCGCAGCGCCTGGTAGACGGCCAGCAGCGCCCATAGTTCCTGCTCGGCGCCGGCCCGGTCGCGGGACCGCAGCACGTACCGGCCGAGCGGACGACTTCTGTACTGAAGACGGCCGGGCGCGGATGATCGCTTACCTCATCAAAGCCCGCAAGCACTTTGAAGACGTAGATCAGCGGTTGACCGCAACCATCGGCACGGAGGCACTGCATAAATGGGGGGTGACGCCTGAGGTTGTCGATGCCTGGTATCACGCCATGCTCGGACAGTTTGAGCGTGGCGAGTTGAACATACCGCTCTCGACCATTGAGTCCGTGCGCCAGGAGCTGCTCAGCCGAGCAACGCAGCCGACGACCTGAGCACTGGCACCTATACCTGCTCAGCGAAGCAATTCTGGTGCACCCTCGCCGCGCCAGGGAGCTTGGTCACGTAACTCCATCAGCAACGAGCACCCAGCAGTCGCAGCCCCGGTGTTCCGTCTCTGTTCCGTCAGGTCCGGGAAGACAGCAGAAGACAACCATCAACGATCATCGACGTATCACTAGGTCAGGCACGTGAGCATGAACATAAGCCCTAGTCGCAGGTAGTCACACCCGACAACTTCGCCATCTTCGAGGGAATTGGACACAGTGACAGCAGGGGGTATAGCAACCTGACCGGCCATCATCGACCGCATGTGACCAGCACAGGCCTGTGAGCTGAACTAACGACTAGCATCGACCCGCATGCGACTAGTTCACACCGAGGAGATTCCTCGTTCGATCCAAGCGCCGTCCGGGGACTGATCAAGGCCTTAAGTGGCGGTCGGTGAAGCGGACATTCCAGCTAGGGAGCAATCACATCGCTAGAATTGCCCGTCCCATGACTAAATCGCTATAGCTTCGTGTTGGGTTGACGATCCCTCAACCTTCCGGCAGTAAGTCTGGGAGAGTACGGTAATGGACCGACCGTTAGATAGTAGCTAGTCGAAATAGGGGGGAAAGTGCCGCTCGGACGCAAAACGGATGAGGAGCGAGCCGCCGAGAACGCTCGCAAGCAGGCAGAAGCGCAGCGCCTAGCCGCCGAGCAAGAAGCTGCCCGCATGGCCGCCGAGCAAGAGGCTGCCCGCAGGCACTACCTGGCGTCTCCCGTGGGTCAGGCCGACACAGCCCGCCAGCAGGGCGCCAGGTTCTTCCAGATCTCGCTTATGGAATCCCAAGTCAAGGGCAAGTCCACTGACTGGAACTACTCCCAGAGCACCTCGACCACCAGGGTCCATGGCGCGACCGACATCCTCGGCCAGATCGAGGAGCTTGGATGGCACCTAGAGCACGTTGGCTACGTCTTCGTTGAGACGGGCGCCGTGGACAGGAACAAGGCATTCACGGGCGGCACTGTGACCCGCACTGACGGGTACGTTCAGGGGACCTACCTCTTCCGCGCTGTCCAGCAGACGCCGAATCGCTGGCCTAGGAATGCTGAAGTGCGGGAAAACGGTCAGTAAGGAAGCCAGTTAAAGGCGTCTACCGACACCTAAGTGTCAAAGCCATGTGAGCGTCGAGCGACTAACTGAGTGACGATCGCCACGAACGCTGACAGACTCCGGTGTACCTTTACGTACACGTTTCCGCAGACCAGATCGGCAATGAGCCTGGTTGTCCGCAAGTAGTCCTACGCTTACAAGCGAGGAGTCACCGATTCGAACTCATGTCGCGCACGTGCTTGAAAGTTAAGCGTCGTGATGAGGAAATGGCTGACCAGGAATAAAAGGCTCTTCGTCCGAAATCGAGTGCCCAAGTAGCTTGGGAACCCATTCTGAAACTTCGTCAAAACGCACTGCATACCCCACGGAGACCGGGCTAGAAGCAGAGTCCAGGCTAGGAGGAGAGAATCGCTCACCGGAATAGATGCCGATAACCTCCCATGCGGCACCGGCTATAGGAGGCCAGACGACAATCGGACTCCCTGAACATCCCGCACCTGCTATAGCGCTCAGTTCAAAGAAATGATTTCCCCGAATTGATGTCAAAGGAATATTGCTCATGCGACGACGGATGTGTCCTTGACTAAAAATGAGATCTGGCCGCCCTTTCGCCATGTCATCAATTACAATCTCATGGTATATATCCTCTGGATATCCCCAGAGACCATAATTACGCGAAGCACCTTCCCATCGAGTGCAGGGGCGTAGCCAAGAACGCCAAGGTTTCCCCGAAGGATTGTTATCCAGGCGTACTACTGCGATATCTTCCGTGGCATGCAATTCTACATCAAGAACTGAAAACTGAAAACCCATACCAGCTAGTGCCGTAGCAGGTTAT
>PMST01000568.1:2323-10355 GCA_003168295.1 Actinomycetota bacterium | reverse complement strand
TCCCGTTGACCTGGGCGGTGTGATGGGCCGTGGTTACCGATGTCATCGTGGTCTCCTGTGGCGGTAGCGGGTTCAGCCCGCGCCGAATACGGCGGCAGCGGCTTCCTGCCAGGCGGGGTCGGATGCGTCGATCAGGGTCGGNNTTGCCGTCGCACCACTGGAAGGTGTGCTTGAGCCGGCTGATCTTCCAGCCCCCGGCGGTGCGGCGGAACGAGTTCTCGTACCAGCCGTACTGGGTGTAGTGGTCATCTCCGAACCGGTTCGGCAGCCGGTGCCGGGAAATGTGGTAGAAGACGCCATCGGCCTGGTCGCCGTCGACGGTGATGTGGAAGTTGGAGTACTGGTGCATCACCGTCAGCCGTTCCAGGCAGGCGCGGGCGAACTCGGCCCATACCTTGGGCGTGGTGACGGCCGGCGGCCGCCCGGTCAGGTCGAAGAAGTCGACTTCGAACGGGTCGGTCAAGGTGGCCGCGTACATGTCCCAGTCGTGCAGATCCAGGCCGCGGCCGAAGCGCAGCATCACGTCGGTGATCTGCTGCCGGTCCCACAGCTCGCGGACCATTTCCTCGGTGGACAAACGTGCTGGCGACGTCACTTTCGGACGGCCCCTTTCGGTTTTCGGTGCGGCTAGTTTCGGTGCGGCTAGNNGAGCACGTGGGCCGGCGCGGGCAGGAACAGGGCGCTGACCTCGTCGTCGAGCTGGCTGCTGGCGCCCAGCCGCCGGATGACGTCGGCGACGGCGACGCCCCGCACCCCGGCCAGCGTGATGGCACCCTGGTACTTGGTGGTGATGCAGCGGTTGACGCGCACGGCGTGCACCGCCGCGCAGTGCTTACCGGCCGCCGCCGCGGCCTGCGACCAGGCGGAGGAGGCCGCGAACCGGTCCAGGGCGGCGGAATCGGGCACCACTACTTCCAGCGCGGCCTGGTACTGGCGGTCCAGCGGCCGGGACATACGGACACCGGGGTGATCGAGGGTGACCTCGACTTCCTCGAACAGGTGCCGCCGCAGCTTGACCACCTCGGCCGACCCGGCCCAGGCCGGAGCCAGGGTGTCCGCCACGAAGCTCCGGAACTCCGCGGCGGTGACGCCCTCGCGCCGGCGCAGGAACAGCAGGTGCCGGACGAGGCCGTCGTGGCCGTCAGGAGCGGGCACGCCGGTGCGGTCGCTGACCGTCTGGGTCGCGTCCGCGATGCTGCGGTAGGCGATCATTTCCTGCAGGAAGTTAATGCCGTCGTCCATCTGGACCTTGGAGGCGGCCTGGAATTCCGCCAGGCCTTCCAGCGTGACGAAGGTAGCCTCCGGCACACCCTGGAACTCGTCTTCGGGCGGCGGACGGTGACTGACCTCGGGCAGGCGCGGCCAGATCGCGTCGTCGAAGGAGACGGCGTGCAGCCAGATGCTGCTGATGCCGGGGAACCGCGCGGGCAGCGTGACGTGCGCGTTCAGCCAGTACTCGTAGAAATCGCGAGTGCTCATCCCCGCCCGCGCCTGCAGCGGCATGACCAGGGTCAGGCAGTCGGCGGGCGCGGTCGGGTGGTCATCTCGCCCCATGGGGTACTCCAATCGCCGGTGACCAGAGACGGGTCAAACTGTATGCAGTCCAAACTGTATGCAGTTAGCGCGTCGTCGGCAATGGGCTTGGTGGTCTGATTTCTGCGTAAATGATCTCCTCGGGATTGATGCCAGGGGGCGTCATCGGGTGCGTTCGGGAGGTCTGGTACTGGTGGTTCTACCGGACGGGCGAAGATGTTACGGATTCCTCACCCTGCGGTGCACGCCTGCGAGTACTGGCGGCGGAGAACCAGACATCGCCTAATATCAACCCGATGTGATGTAGAGAGCACTTAATGTGCCGGGTATCCGGAGAGCCGGATGGCATTCGACAGGTACGACGACGGCGTGGACGGGCCAGGCGAGGCTAAGCCCGAGCGGCACCTCCGAGATGGCGGGCAGGATGCTGACGCTGCGGCCGGCCGGACAGAGCCGGCCGAACCGCGGAGCCGCCAGGAGTACTACGAGGTTCTCCGCGCGGCAGATGGCAGGCCAGTTCAGGCGAGCGACGACCGGCGCGCGTCCGCGGAGGCACGACCGGACGCGCGCGCAGACGCACGAACGGACGGGACAGCAGAGGCGCGAACGGACGCGTCAGCAGACGCACGTACGGATCGTTCCGGCTGGGACGCAGCGGTCCTGGAGTAGTGAGAAACCCGAGGAGAACCGATGGACAACTATGAGGTTGCGCAGCGGGCATCAGCGTTGCCGGCCAGGTTCGCGGAACGCGTGTCGCCGAGCACTTTGGAGAGCATTCAGCTGATGGAGGAGGGTGGCGAATACGAAGAGCTGACGATTGAGCTGGCGGCGTCGCTCGCGGCGCACAATACGCCGGTCACCGCGGCTGAACGAGACGAACTTCTCGCGCTGCTGGAAGCGATGGAGATGCCCACTGATCCCATCGAGCAGCTGAACGTGCAGGGCTGAGCGGCGGGGGATGGCACCGGCGGTCATCTCGATCGCGGGACACTGGCACATGCCGATGTCAGTTGCGGTGGTGCAGATCCCGGTGTGCCGGTCTGGATCCGGGTCTAATCCGTCAAGGTACCTGAAGATACTTGTCATTCTTCGTGGCGGGCATGCACCGGTTTAGCAGATTGATCGCGGCGGAGTCGACAGCGCACGGCAGCCCTATGTTGCAGACCGCGTAGAACGGCAGGTAGTCGATGAATTCGCTGGCGCAGCCGCAGTCGTGATAGCAGTCGCGGTGATGTTTCCAAATGTTCAGACAGGCGATGTCGATGTCCATCGGCGGGTCGTTGGCCTTGCGGTTACTGTTTGCGTACGCCAACAGAGTCCACATCTTGTCCTGCAGGCAGTGCCGCACGCAGTTATTGTGCGGCTCGTCCGGGGTCACCAGGCAGGAACAATGCGCATTATTGGTATAGACCCGCCCGAGGATGTCGCGCGCTAGGTCGCTAGAGTAGGAAGCGCAGTTAGCCTCGCTCGGCCCGAACTTCGGATCATACGGAAAGGTCTCGTTTCCTTCTTGGAACTGAACCGTCACCGCGACTCGCCGTATCAGGATGCTCCGATTCTGTGCCCTGTCCTCCCGCGTCGCGTTCGAGCCGACATATTGGTCCGCCGGGGCCGGTCCGCAGGAGCGGATCAAGTCAGGGTAGGTCTTCGGCGTGGAGGCATAGTGATCCTTCACCCCGGCGCAGAACTCAGCTGCTCGACGCTGACGAATGACATGGTTGTCCACCTGCGGTCCGGCGAAACAATCCGAAAAGCCGACTACTTCCAGCGGATCCTGGCCCGTCATGTACACGAAGTGACCTTGCATCAGGCTTCTTACGATGTCGGAAATAAAGCCGCCCGATTCAGCCCTCGAGATCTCGGTGCCGCCGATCGGAAACCCATATATCAGCCACTCCTGCTGGGGGATCCTCTCGACCAAGCGAAGCTGCGCCTTCGCCGCCTCCTGCATCTCGCCGCGTTCCACGGGCGGGCAGGCTTCCGTTTTGGGAGAGTCCTTGTTAGCCGGTAGCCCGGGCAGGGCCTGCCGCAAAATGGCCGGTGCGTTCCCTGTCTGCTGGAGGGTATGAGCGAGCTCATGCGCGAGCAATCGCCGCCCCTGGTCGCTTACCGGGTCGTACGGCTGCCGCCCGAACACAATGTCGTCGCCCACCGTGAAGGCCTTCGCGTCAACGGCCTCCGCCGCTTGCCAGGCGTCGGGTCCCTCATGGATCCGCACCCGTTCGAAGCTCGCGCCGAAGCGGGCCTCCATGTCTGCTCGCACGTTCGGTTCAAGGGAACGCCCACCGGGGCGGACCGCCCGGTTGCGCGGAGTGAGAACGCCACGCGGCCGGGGTGCCGAAATTGGCTGCGTGCCACTGTTGGGTGTTCGCATCACCACCCCAGCAACGCGGTCGGCTTCGCGCTCGACCGGATCATGCGGATCGCTTACCGCCAACTCCGCCCGGGCCCGGGCCTCGGGCCCACAGTTACAAGCATGGTTCCCGCAGCGAAGCAGCATGGTGGTGGAAGGTGCCTTAAGGATCCGCCCAAGGGCCATACTGCCAGCCTGTCGCTGGGCCGCCTTGTCGCCCACCACATCGAAAGCCGCTCGGGTGTCCCGCGGCCCACCACTTTCCTTCCCGTCGCGGGCGACCGGGATCTGGGAGGGCCGCGCACCCGGCCTGCGCGCGGCCGGGGCCGCACCAGGGAAGGATGGGTCAGCCGGTACCCGCGATGGGGCGAACCCTGCCCCAGCCAGCCTCGGCGCCACCACGGGCGCCGAACGCGGCACCGCGGACGCGGAAGTAACGTCGGCCGACGGCGCAACCCGGGAGGCGCGGACGTCCTCATGGCAGGCTGCACTGTGGCTCATTAAGTCTCCAGCTGCTCCCGTTCTCTGGCCGGACAATGATCTGGCCGGACAATGATCTATTGTCGCCGGGCTGCGTCATCGCGGCGTCACCGAGGCCAGCCCCGGCATCATCTGGTACTGCTACAGCACCTGAAACTGCGGGCAAACGGTGCGGGCCGCGAGTCGGCGGGTGTGGCGGCCGGGCGAGAACGCGGGCCGCGATACGTTATCGTCGGCTGCTTGAGGGCATGTCAGTGAGCCGGAGATACGGTGCCGGGAGGGACTATGGACATTACCCAGCTGATCCTTGACGACCACCACGAGCAGCGCCGGCTCTTCGCGATCCTGGAGCAGATCGATCGCACCGAGACCGGGGTGCTGTCCGCGATATGGAGCAGGCTGGCGGCGTTCCTCGAACTGCACGCGGCGGCCGAGGAGGAGATCTTCTATCCCGTGCTGCTGCAGGTGGGCCTGGGCGGGCGCCGGGCCACCGGGGTAGAGGCAGAGACCCTGGATGCCATCCATGACCACAACGAGATCAGGGACTCCGTCACCGAGGTCGCCCGCCATCAGGTCGGTACCGACGCCTGGTACGCGGCGGTCGCGGCGGCCAACCTGGCCAACAGCGATCACATGGCCGAGGAGGAACGCGAGGGACTGACCGACTTCCGCCGGCTGGCCAGCCTGCAGCGCCGGCACGACCTCGCCGTCGCCTTCGCCGCGTACGAAGCGCGGAATTACGCCGGCGTTCTGGCTGTGGACAGGGATCCCGAGGCCTACGTGCGGGAAGTCGAAGAAGATCTGCCGTCAGCCCCGTCCGGATCACCCAGCACCGGATCACCCAGCACCGGATCACCCAGCACCGGATCGCTCAGCATCGGCAGCCTCAAGCGCGGCTAGCATCAGCTGGCTGCGGCTTGGCTCAGGTGTGGGCACAGGTACGGCGGAGGCTGTCCGGGGTCAGGTCGGCCAGGGTGGGGTAGCCGTCCACGGCCATGATCAGGTCCGTTTCGGCCAGGAAGCTGCGGAGCACGTGGACGAGGCCGTCAACGCCGCCGATCGCGAGGCCGTAGGCGTAGGGGCGGCCGACGGCGACGGCGGTGGCGCCCAGGGCCAGCGCCTTGATGACGTCGGCGCCGGAGCGGATGCCGGAGTCGAAGAGCACGGGCAGGCCATCGGCCGCGGCCACAATGCCGGGCAGGCAGTCGATGGCCGGCAGGCCGCCGTCGGCCTGGCGGCCGCCGTGCGTCGAGCAGTAGATCCCGTCCACCCCGCCGTCTTTCGCGCGGCGGGCGTCGTCCGGGTGGCAGATGCCCTTGACCAGCAGCGGCAGGGTGGTCAGCGAGCGCAGCCAGGGCAGGTCGTCCCAGGTGAGCGGGTTCCCGAACAGCCGCGCCCACAGCCCCACCGCGGCGGCCGGGTCGTCAGCCGGGTGCTGGCCGAGCAGCGTCAGGAAGACCGGGTCGGTGAAGTAATTGGCCAGGCAGTGCCCGCGTAGCTGCGGGAAGTTGCTCGCGGCCAGGTCCCGCGGGCGCCAGCCGGTCACCCAGGTGTCGAGGGTGACCACGATGCCCGCGAAACCCGCGGCCTCGGCCCGGGAGACCAGGCTTGCCGCCAGGTCCCGGTCGGTGGGCGTGTAGAGCTGGAAGAAGCCGGGAGTTCCGCCGAACTGAGCGGCGACGTCTTCCATCGGATCGGCGGACAGCGTGGAGGCGATCATCGGGACCCCGGTCCGCGCGGCCGCCGCGGCGGTCGCCAGGTCGCCGTGCTGGTCCTGGCAGCATAGGCCGATCACGCCGATCGGCGCCATCAGCAGCGGCGACGGCAGCGTCATCCCGAACAGCTCGACGGTCAGGTCACGCTGGGACGCTCCCACGAACATCCGCGGGATCAGGCCCCACTGATGGAACGCGGCGGCGTTGGCCCGCTGGGTGTGCTCACTGCCCGCGCCGCCCGCGACGTAGGACAGCACCGACGGCGGTAGCGCCTGCGAGGCCCTGGCTTCCAGTTCCGCGAACCCCATCGGGAACTTCGGTATCACGCCGCGCAGCCCAGCACCGTAGATCTCGAGCTGATAGTCGCCGAAAGCAGACTGCGGGCTGGTCATCGACTTCCTCCACGGGGCAACGAGGTGAGCGCCATCGCGGGCGCCTGGACATCAAGGACCATCTTGGCCGCAACTGTCCTGCACCTGGAAGCGGACCTGGCGGGCTACCCCGGCAGGCAAATATCACGGGTATAGGAAAACACGCTTCGGAGGGTGGCATTTTGATGAGCAGCAACTGTTCTGAGATCTCGGCGGAGCTGGGCCTAGGGCTGGTCGGGCCGGGACGAACGATCGTGCCGCTGACGGCCGGGCTGTCCTACAGCTGCGCGGATCCGTACGCGATCCGGATGGCGTTTAAGGTGGGCACGGATGAGCCGGTGGAGTGGATCCTGGCCCGCGACCTGCTCGCGGCGGGCCTCAAAGGCAGCGAGGGTCTCGGGGATGTCCGGGCCTGGCCGTCAGCGGCATCGCGTGACCCGGACGCGGCGGCCATCGGCGGCGGCGCTGCCGGGAACGCGATCTTGAACATCGCGATGAGCTCGCCTTACGGGCAGGCGCAGTTCGAGATCAGCGCCAAGGCGATCGAGCGGTTCCTGCAGCGGTCCTACCAGGTGGTGGCGACCGGGCAGGAGTCGTCGTACCTGAACTTCGACGACGAGCTGACCGAACTGCTCAGCCAGGCGTAAACCCGCAGCCGGGTCAACGGGACATCATGGCCTCGATCAGGTGCGGCCCGGGCTCGGCGTAGGCCCGGCGCAGCGCCTGGTCGAGGTCCTCGGCCCGCTGCACCCGGGTCGCGGGGACGCCCATGCCGGTGCTGATCTCCGCGAAGTTGGGTGTCGGGTCGGACAGGTCGAGCATCCGCGAGGCGCGCGGGCCTACCTCCCCGGCGGCGGTGCGGGCCAGTTCCATCCGGAGGATGGCGTACGCGGCGTTGTTCAGCAGCACCGTCGTGACGTTGAGCTGCTCGCGGGCTTGAGTCCACAGCGCCTGGATGGTGTAGAGCGCACTGCCATCGGCTTCGAGGGCCAGCACCGGCCGGTCCGGGGCGGCCACCGCTGCACCCGTCGCGACCGGCAGGCCCTGTCCGATAGCGCCGCCGGTGAGGGTCAGCAGGGTGTGCCGTGGCGCGCCGGCCAGCGCCTGGGCCAACGCGGCCCCCGACGTGTTGGCCTCGTCGGACACGATCGCGTGCTCAGGCAGCGACGCCGCGATCGCGCTGGCCAGGGTGCTCGCCGTGAGCGGCCCAGGGATAACCGCCGACCGCGCGGCGCGGGCCAGGACCGGCGGGGTTTCCGCGGCGATCTGGTCGGCCAGTTGCTCCAGGGCGGTCTGAGCGTCCTGGTCGGCCTCGGCCAGGACGGTCACCGGGCAGCCCGCGGGCACCAGGTCACTGGGGTGGCCCGGATAACCGAAGAACGAGACCGGCGCCCGGGCCCCGGCCAGGATGAGGTGATCGAGTCCGGTCAGCTGAGCTTCGGCGCGTTCGGCTAGGTATGCGAGGCGGTTGACGGCGGGGATCCCGGCACCGGCTTCCATCCGCGCCGGAAACGTCTCGGCCAGCAGCCGCGCTCCGGTCGCGGCGCTGATCCGGCTGGCCGCCGCGAGCCCGCGCTCGG
>PMST01000568.1:0-2311 GCA_003168295.1 Actinomycetota bacterium | reverse complement strand
CGAGGGTCCGGGCCGGGGCGCGGCGAGCGCCGCGCCGTCGCTCCACGACACGTCGGCGGGCAGCACCAGGGTCGCGATCTGGCCGCGGCGGGCCGCGGCGACGGCCCGCATCGCGTCCTGGGCCAGGTCGCGGGTCGTGCCGCAGGTGTGGACCCAGCCCGAGACGGTCCGCGCCAGGGCCTCGATGTCGGACTGCAGGGGTGAGTCGTACCGGTTGTGGCCGGTGGCGTGCCCGCCGACGATGGTCACGACCGGGCTGCGGGCCCGGCGGGCATTGTGCAGGTTGGCGAGCCCGTTGGCCAGGCCCGGGCCTAGGTGCAGCAGCACCGCGGCCGGCCGCCCCGCGATCCGCGCGTAGCCGTCGGCGGCCCCGGTCGCGACGCCCTCGAACAGCACCAGGATCCCGCGCATTTCCGGCACCGAGTCCAGGGCGGCCACGAAGTGCATCTCCGAGGTGCCCGGATTCATGAAGCACGTGTCGACGCCCGCGGACACCAGGCTGCCGATCAGCGCCTGCGCCCCGAACATCCGTGCGTTCCGCGCTAGGCGGAGGGCACCGTGACGACGGGGCCGTGCGCGTGGTGCAGGACCGCGTGGGTGACGGCGGCGGGGCCGTGCCGGCCGGCGCGCCGGCCGATGACGACCAGGTCGGCGCGCGCGGACACCCCGGCCAGCGCCCGGCCCGGAGGGCCGTAGACGACGTCCTGGCTGACCGCGACGTCGGGGTACTTGGCCCGCCAGCCGTCGAGCAGCGCCGCGAGCTTGCGGGTAACCTCCGCTTGGACCCGCTGCGCGCCGGGGGTCATGAAGGCCTCCCAAGCCCGCGCGCTCTCGGACGGCTTGGTGCTCCAGGCGTGCACGGCGAACAGGCTGGCCTTGCGCAAGGTCGCCTCCTCGAACGCGAAGGACAGTGCAGCGGCGCTGCTGTCGGCGTCCCCGATGCCGACGGCGACCTGCCGGTGCGCGGCCGTGATCTCATCGCGGACGACCACGACCGGGCACGGCGCGTGGGTGGCCGCGTACCGGCTGACCGACCCGAGGATCAGCGCCGTGAACGCGCCGACCCCGCGGGAGCCGACGACCAGCATCAGCGCGCCTGACCCGCTCTCGGTGACCGCCAGGGCGGGTGCACCGGGCAGATTATCGGTGTCGACCAGCAGGTCAGGGGATACTTTCGCGGCCCGGGCGGCGGCCGTGGCCAGCGCCCGGTCGCGGTCATCCAGCAGCACATCGGTGACGTCCTCGAGGCCGGACCCTTCATGATGGTCCATCATCCGGGGCAGCGTCGCCGCGGCGGACACAATCCGGAGCGGGGCGCCACGCAGGACCGCCTCCCGGGCCGCCCAGTCGACCGCCCGCAGTGATTCCTCTGAGCCGTCTGTAGCGGCCACGATCGGCTTGGCTGACATGCTGGTCCTCCATTCGGCACCGTAACTGCCAGAATGCTCTCATGGAACATGGTTCGGCGCGATCAGTGGGTTCTTCGGGCTCGATCTTGAGTATCGGCTCGAGCGGGTCGATCCTGAGTATCGGCTCCTCGGGTTCCATCTTGTCGATCGGGTCCGCGGGCTCGATCCTGTCGATCGGATCCGCCGGATCGGTGGCGAGCCTGCTCTCCGTCGGCTCGGCCGCGAGCGTCGGCTCGATCCTGTCGGCGCTTTCCCAGTGGTCCGTGCTGGCCTGGCGATCAAGGTCGGCCCTGTCCAAGTCAGTCCGAACGGAACGAAAGCCAGTCTGAACGGCCCTGGCTCGACCCCATCCGACCTCATCGTGCCGAGTGGGCCCCGGTCATCATGGCCGCGAGATCCTCGGGATGCAGGAAGGACGGCGGTGGCGGCGGCCCCCAGGCGAACAGGCCGCGGGCTCCCTCGAGGTCTTCCGGCGTCCACAGCTGGTCGTCGACGATGCAGTCCATGTCCGAGTAGTACTCGGAGAAGTTGCCCGCCGGGTCCTTCAGGTACCAGAAGAAGTTAGAGCCCGCGTGGTGCCGGCCCAGTCCCCAGACGTGCCGTTCGGGATTGCCCTCGAGCATGGCGAAGGCGCCGCGCCCGACGTCGTCGACGTCGTCGACCTGCCAGGACGTATGGTGCAGGAAGTTCACCGGGGCGGCCAGCACCAGCACGTTGTGATGATCGGTGGAGCAGCGCATGAACGCGGCCACGCCCTTGATCCGGTCGCTGACCTTGAAGCCAAGCCCGTCAGTGAAGAACGACGTGGTGGTGCGGTAGTCGGTGCTGCCGACCACGGCGTGACCGAGCTTGCGCGGCCGGACCCGGTCCGGCCGCAGGATCCCCGGCGCGCGGCCGTCAGG
>PMST01000010.1 GCA_003168295.1 Actinomycetota bacterium | reverse complement strand
TCGCGCCGCCGTCACCATGGTCAATTCCCCCGGGTAATCGGAAACCGTCCCTTTTCGCGGTTCCATAGAATCGCAGTGTGTCACCGGTCTCTGACATTTCGGGGCGAGTTTTAGTCGCAGCCGCCGCCGAACGCGAGGGCGGTGCTGTCATCGATGTTGACGTACCAGCGGCCGGCCACCTCGGTCGTCGCGAGCCACTGCGCGCTGCCCGGTCCCTGCGGGAGGACCGGGATGTCCTGCCCGTCGAGTTTCGCCTCCGCCTTGACGGTGAAGCGCACGCTCGCGCTGGAGTTCCCAGCGGGCTGCGCTGACGTGATGTGGAGCGAGGACACGCTGATGGTCGGAGCGCCGCTGCCCAGCGACGACTGAACGCAGGATCGCTGCGCCGGGACTACCGTTGCCGCCGCCGCCGCCGTGTTATTGCTGCCGAGCGCGGCCCAGAACGCCGTGACCGCCTGCTCGGCCGAGGCCGCCTGGCCCGGGGTCAGCGTCCCCGACACCGGCGGGGGCGTCGGGCCGCCGGTGCCGGATGAGCCGACCGATCCCGATCCCGATCCGGCGGCTGCGGCGAACTGCGACCCCTCGGTGGCGACCTGCGACGCGGGCGGGGCCGCGACCGGACCGGCACCCCGAAATCGTAGAAGTCGGTGGTCCAGGTGAGCTTCGTGCCGGCCGGCGCCCCTGGACCGCCGGGCATGGCCAGCGACAGGCTCTCCCGCCGGACCAGGTTCTGGCCGTCGACCCAGACGTCCACCGGGATCTCGGCCGCGTCGAGGCTCTTGAGGAAGGCCACGACCGCGGCTCGATCAGCGCCGGGCACCGTGGCCCCGGCCTTCGCCGGGTCGATCTTCAGGGCGAAACCGGTCACCGGCACACCTCGGATGACGCTGGGGCCGAGTTTGGTCACGCTGCTTGCCGCCGCCGTCAGTGACGCGAGCAGGTCGGCGGGGTCGCCGCCGCCATCCAGCGGTCCGAGCAACGCGCCGTCGGGCGAATCGCCTGCCGTCCCGTCGGGCAGCGCGATCCAGGTCTTCCCCTTGGGCAGCCCGCTGCCGCCGGCATCGCCGGCGTCGGCCGCCGGAAGCTTGATGTACGTCGTCGGCGGCACGAAGATCTCGGTCATGCCAACCGGGCTCTGCATGGTGACCATGCCGCGTGACCGGGCGAAGTCGAACAGCCCGGTCTCGGTGAACGACACCGTCATGCCGTGTGATTGTGTGGAGATCGTCGCGGCGATCCGAGCAGTCTGAGCCTGGGTCTGACTGACCACGGCGGCAAGGTCGACCGGCTGGCTGCTGCCCGCCGTAAAGTGCTGCGTGCCGCAGCCGACGGCGAGCACGGTGCCGCCGGCACACGCCAAAACCCCTAGAAATCTACCGACGCGCACGCCTTTAGCCTTTCGCCCCTGTTTGCAGATGACGAATAGTGTGGCATCGGTTTTCCCGTTTAAGAACCGCTGGGTGCGGGCGTTAGCAACCTGGAATCGGTTTGCCTAGCTGGGCGTGGCGTACCCATGGGTGTAGGCGTAGCGCATTGCCTGGACCCGGTCACGGGAGCCGGTCTTGGCGAAGATGCGGTTGACGTGCGTCTTGACCGTCGCCTCGCTGACGTACAGGGTCCGGGCGATCTCCCGGTTGGACTGCCCGGCCGCGATGAGCTTCAGCACCTCGGCCTCGCGCGGCGTCAGGTCGTCGACGCCGCCGGGATCACCCGACGGTGCGGGCGAGGTCGGCTGCGCCCCGGGCGTCCGGGTGGCGGCCGACAGCAGCCGCCGCTGGACACCGGGGTCGAGCACCGCCTGGCCGTCGGCGGCGGCCAGGATCGCCCGCCCGATCTCGGCCCGGGTGGCGTCCTTGGTCAGGTAGCCGAGCGCCCCCGCCTGCAGCGCCCCGATGATCGACTCGTCGTCGGCGTAGGTGGTCAGCACCACCACCCGGGTCGACGGGTGCTCGGCGGTGATCCGGCGGGTCGCGGCGACGCCGTCGCAACCGGGCATGTTCAGGTCCATCAACACGACCTGGGGGCTGGTGGCGGCGACGAGGGCGACGGCGGCGTCACCGTCGGCCGCCTGCCCGGCCACGGTGACCCCGGACAGGGTGCCCAGCAGCAGCACCAGTCCCTCGCGGACGCTCGCCTGGTCATCGGCGATGACGATCCGCAGCGGCGCCGGCGAGTCAGTCATTGGGGCACCTGGGCGGTGACTACCCACGTGTCGTGGTCGAGGTTGGCCCCCAGCGATCCGTCGAGGAGCAGAAGTCGCTCTCGCATCCCGACCAACCCGTAGCCCCCGTTGACCGTCTCCAGCGACGGGCGACGGGCGGCGTCATGAGACAGCTCGTTGACCACGGTGAGGGTGGTTCGCTCCTGGTCGTAGTTGAGCCGGACCTGGACCGGTTGATGAGGGGCGTGTTTGGCCGCGTTCACCAGGGCCTCCTGCGCCGCGCGGGTGAGAGCCAGGTCCACGTCGGCCGCCAGTGATCGCTGCTCGCCGGTTACCTCGAAGCTCACCTGGGTGCCGAATTGACGCCGGTGCCTGGCGCCGAGCTCGGCGATCACGTCAGCCAGTGGAGGCGTGTCGGTGCGTAGCGCGTGAAGGGCTCGGCGGGTCTCTTTGAGCCCGTCGGTCGTGGCGCGCCGGGCGTGGCCGAGGAGTTCCACGGCTCGATCGATGTCGCGCTGGTCGGTGAGCACGGCCTGGGCGGCCTGGATCTGCACGCCGAGCGCGCCCAGCGAGTGAGCCAGCAAGTCGTGGATCTCGCGCGCGATGCGG
>PMST01000302.1 GCA_003168295.1 Actinomycetota bacterium | reverse complement strand
GCCGGGCTGCTGAAGGTCATCTGCGGTACCGACACCCTCGGCGTCGGTATCAACGTGCCGATCCGCACCGTCCTGTTCACCGCCCTGTCTAAGTACGACGGGAACAAGACCCGGCTGCTGCAGGCGCGCGAATTCCACCAGATCGCCGGGCGGGCGGGCCGGGCCGGCTACGACACGTCCGGCCGGGTCGTCGTCCAGGCCCCTGAGCACGTGGTGGAGAACGAACGCCTCCTGGCCAAGGCGGGCGACGACCCGAAGGCGCGGCGCAGGGTGGTGCGGAAGAAGCCGCCCGAGGGCATGGTCTCCTGGGGCAAGCCGACCTTCGAGCGCCTCGTCGCCGCCGATCCAGAAGCGCTGACGTCGAGCTTCAAGGTCACGCACGCGATGGTGCTCAACGTCATCGACCGTCCGGGCGACGCGTTCACCGCCATGCGGCACCTGCTGACCGACAACCACGAGGACCGCGCCGCCCAGCGCAGGCACATCCACCAGGCCATCGCGATCTACCGCGCGCTGCTGGCAGGCGGCGTGGTCGAGCGCCTGGACGAACCGGACGAAGAGGGCCGCCGGGTCAGGCTCACCGTGGACCTGCAGTTCGACTTCGCGCTGAACCAGCCGCTGTCGCCGTTCGCGCTGGCCGCCATCGAGCTGCTGGACCGTTCGGACCCTGCGTACCCGCTGGACGTGCTGTCGGTCATCGAGTCGACGCTGGATAACCCGCGTCAGGTGCTGTCCGCCCAGCAGTTCAAGGCGCGCGGGGAGGCGGTGGCCCAGATGAAGGCGGACGGCGTGGAATACGAGACGCGGATGGACATGCTGGACTCGGTCACCTACCCCAAGCCGCTGACGGACCTGCTCGAGGGCGCGTACAACATCTACCGCCGCGGCCACCCCTGGGTGGCCGACTACGAGGTGTCGCCGAAATCCGTGGTCCGCGACATGTACGAGCGGGCGCAGACCTTCACCGAGTATGTCGGTTTCTACGGGCTGTCCCGCTCCGAGGGCCTGGTGCTGCGCTACCTCGCCGATGCCTACAAGGCCCTGCGCCAGACGGTTCCCGACGAGGCCAAGACCGAGGAGCTGACCGACCTGATCGAGTGGCTGGGCGAACTGGTCCGCCAGGTCGACTCCAGCCTGATCGATGAGTGGGAGCGGCTGCGCAACCCGCTGGCCTCGGATTCGGGCGGGCAGGCGGAGACGCGGCCTGCCACGGTGACCACGAACATCCGGGCGTTCCGGGTGCTGGTGCGTAACGCGTTGTTCCAGCGGGTCAGGCTGGCCGCGCTCGGCCACTACGCCGAGCTCGGCGACCTGGACGCGTCCTGCGGCTGGGATTCCGACGCGTGGGCCGAGGCGCTGGAGCCGTACTTCGAGATGCACGACGAGATCGGCACCGGGCCGGACGCGCGCGGGCCGGCCTTCCTGATCATGGACGAGCAGCCGGGCCGCTGGGTGGTCAGGCAGATCTTCGCCGATCCGGCGGGCGACCACGACTGGGGCATCAGCGCGGTCGTTGACCTGGCCGCCTCCGACGAGGCCGGCTCGGCCGTCCTGCAGATCACCGACGTCGGCCAGCTGTAGCTTGCTCCTGACGCGACGTCAGGGTCTAGCGTGCGGATCATGGACGCTAGCGGAAACGAGCAGGCCTGGAAGGTCGGCTCCCTGGCCAAGGCCACCGGCCTGACGGTCAGGGCGCTGCATCACTACGACCACGTCGGCCTGCTGAGCCCGTCGATGCGGACCACGGCAGGACACCGGCTCTACACGGCGGACGACGTGGCCCGGCTGTACCGGATCCGGCTGCTGCGCGGCCTCGGCTTTCCGCTTGAGCAAATTGCGTCGGTGCTCGAGGAACCCGGCTGGCAGCTGGCCGCCTCGATCCGGCGGCATCTGGAACACACCAGGGATAAGGCCGCTATCGCCGCTCGGCTCTGCCGCCGCCTGACCGTCATGGCGGATGAACTTGACCGGCAGGACCGTCCGGCCAGCGACAATCTGTTCTCGGCTCTCGAGGAGATGAACATGCTTGACACCACCGTTCACAGCGTGACCGGCCTGCTGGTCTACGACGACCTGGCCGCGGCGCACGAGTACATCGTCCGCGTCTACGGGCTGGCCCCGGGACCGATCACCCGCGACGCCGATGGCCGCGTGGTCCTGGCCGAGCTCCAGGCGGGTGACCAGACGATCTGGCTGCACCCGGCGGCGACGGACTACCAGTCACCCCGCTCCATGGGAGCGGTCACCAGCATGACAGTCATAACCGTCGACGACGCCGACGCGCACTATGCCCGCAGCGTGCAGGCCGGCGCCGTGATCCTGAAGGAACCCGTCGACCAGTCCTACGGGGTACGCGAATACGGCGCGCGCGACCCCGAAGGCCAGCTCTGGTACTTCCATTCGCCTCTCGACTAGGCGGCGGTCAAGCAGTACGAACCCACGCAGCACCACAGCGGTCACAGGGGCCACTCAAGCAGCAAAGACGCGAAGACGCGAAGACGCGAAGACCGTTCCGGTTATCGTAGTGGATCCGGGTTCGGCGCGCGCCGATCTCATCCCGTATCGGCCTGACCTGCTCCACGGTGAGCCCGGCCGGGTCGGGGAGATCCCAGTCCGGGTAGCGCTTACCCGGCCAGACCGGGCACGCGTCACCGCAACCCATGGTGATCACGATGTCCGCCGCCTGCACCTTCCCGGCCGTCTGCGGCGTGGGGAACTGCGCGGAGATGTCCAGGCCGATCTCGGCCACGGCCGGGACGAGGGCGGGGTTGAGCTCGCTAGCGGCCTGGGAGCCGGCCGAGGTCACCCGGACCTGCCCGGCCGCCTGCTGATCCAGTATCGCGGCGGCCAGCTGGGAGCGGCCCGCGTTATGGGTAGCACCTCGGGGATATCAGTCATCCCAACTCGGCCATCAGCCGTCCCCACAGCGATGGGTCCGGTCACGCGCAGCAGACACCGGCGGACGCATCATCTGCCCCGCCGGCCTGCCGGCCTGCCGGCCGCCGCAGCACGGCGATCCCTGCCCGGCCGACGCCGCAGCCTGACCGCCGGGCGCGGTGCCCAGAGCGGCTTCGGCCCCATCCCGGCTCTGGCCGCCGTACTGGCCCCAGAACGTCGCGCTGTCTTCCAGCACCCTGTAGATCTCCCACCGCTCCTCGCTGGGGGCGCCCTTCACCCAGAACTTATCCTGCCGGGCGTAGCAGCAGGTCGTGTCCCGCTCCTCGAAAAAGGCCAGACCCGCCTCGGCCAGCCGGACCTGGTCGGCGTCGACCGCGCCGGTGTCCGCGACTTCCACCCCGAGGTGGTTCAGGCTCGGACCATGCCAAACCCGGCCGAAAGCGTGCAGGATGCTGGTGACGTGCACGCTGGCGGTCTTCGGGCTGATGTACAGCTCGGCGCCGATCTGGGCACGCCCGGCTAACACCGTCGGCTCAGCCATACCCCAACCCACCAAGCCCTGGCCCGACGGGTCAATACCCGCTATCCCCAGCGGCCGTTGGCGCGCAGGACGCGCAGCGCATCAACGGTGAGGAAGCCGCGCCAGTCCCGTTCCGCGGCCGGCGACCAGGCCAGCCAGTTGAACATCCAGCCGCCGTCCTCGCGCTGGGCCTGGGCCAGGTGGTCCAGGTGCCCCTTAATGGTCGCCTCGTCGAACAGCTCGCGGGCCAGCGAATCCGGCTCGGGCGCGAAGTCCAGCGGGAAATGCACCTCGCCGGGTGTCCCCGGATCGAGGGCCACCATATGCCGGTCGAGGATCAGCGGGCCGACCCGGCCGAACGCCTCCCTCGCCCGGTCCCGGTCGGGCACGTGCTGCAGGAAGCCGAGCACACCGAACATCTCGTAGCCGCCGCCCGGGCCGTCGGGTAGCTCGCCGCCGCCGGATCTGGCGAGGCGGTCGATCCTGGTCCACATCACCTCGGTGGCCCGGTCGAGCCAGGGATGGCGGACGTCCCGGGCGTGCAGCCTGCCCGCGATCAGGCCGGTGGCGGTTACCGAAGCCGGATGGCCATCCTCGGGCTGCCACCATGGCGCGTGCGGCCAGCCGGACAGCGCCGTTTCCACGAAGGCCGCCCCGCCCCCGGCCGGGGCGACCGCCTCCAGCCAGTCACACGCACCCCGGACCAGGGCGTCGTCCCACGCGTCAGCCTCGTCCATGATCCGAAACGCCATCTCGACGGCCAGCGGCTGGCTGCCGGCGGCGCGGCAGTCGGGCTCGAGGGCGTGCCCGAACCCGCCGTCGTCGTTGCGGTAGGCGGCCACCGCGTCCCGCACCGGCTGGGCGACGCCGTCGTCGAACAGCCGCTGGAACCGGCGCCGGTCGAGGACCCTCGCGTTCGCGGCGATGAAGGTGGCCGCGGCATCAAAGTCAGGAGCGTTCATCAGGCCATCACAGCACGGGCGGGCCGTCCCGTATTGAACGAAACGGCCACCGCCGTGGCATCCTGACTGGATGGCCTACCAGCCTGTCCGCGTACGTGACCTGCCGCCCGGCTATACGGAATGGCCGGCCCCGTCCGGCCTGCGGCACGCCATCGCGTGCGTGTGGGCCCAGGTCACCCCGGACACCGGCCGAGACCGGGTCGCCCTGGTGCTGCCCGACGCGTGCAGCGACCTGATCTGGGAGCAGGGCCGGGGAGCGTTCGTGGCCGGCCCGGACACCGGACCGGCCAGCGCCGTGATGAAGACGGGAACGGTCGTCCTCGGCGTCCGTTTCCGGCCCGAGGCGGGCGGCCCGGCGCTCGGCGTCCCGCTGAGCGCGCTCCGCGACCAGCGCGTCGACCTGGAGGACCTGCACCGCCGCGACTCACGGCGGCTGCCAGGAACGCTGGACCCGGCTACCGCCGCGATCCGCGCGCTGGAACTGGCCGCCGCCCTCGTCGCCGACGGCGACCCTGACCCGGCCGCCACCCAGGCCGCGGTCCTGCTGGCCGACCCGCGGGCGCGTGCCGAAGACGTCGCGGCAGAAATCGGGCTGAGCATGCGGCAACTGCGCCGCCGCTGCCACGCGGCCGTCGGCTATGGGCCAAAGACCCTGCAGCGGGTGCTGCGTTTCCGCCGGTTCGTCTCCCGGATCGACGCCGGCCTGCCGGCCGGCCAGGCCGCACACGACCTGGCCGCTCTCGCGGCCCAGGCCGGCTACGCCGACCAGGCGCACCTGACCCGGGAATGCCGTGCCCTTTCGGGCCTGACCCCGGCCACCCTGGCCCGGCAGCGAGCTGACGCCAGGACATGAAGCTCGTAGATGCCCTGACGGGACCGACCGCCGGGGGGCGTGCAGGTGACCGGCGACGGCGGCCGGACTGTGTTCCTCGCGGCCCATTGCGATGGCGACGGCCACCGGCCAGGCCCAGGTCCGGCCCGGAACACAGGTGAACGCTGCGGCTGTGCCGGCATACAGTTGCCACCGAACCCTGACCCCGACGAACTCAGTCGTCGAGCATTCGGTCTACGTAGACCGCGACGCCAACCACAGGGGCATCGGGCACATGCCGCTCAGCGCCCTGATCGCCCCCACCGAGGAGGCCGGCATCTGGACTGTCCAATCCGGTATCCCGAATTCATGTACTAGCAGGTGCGGGTAAGACTGTGAGACCCCGCATCCTGCACGTCCAGCACCCGTGCGGCTGCTGTGCGAACTTGACGCATCCCAGTGCCACATGCCGAGTGTGAACAAATCCGCCCTGGCCGCCGGCTTGTCATCGAAGCGACGATGCAGTTCTAACCGCTGGCCGAAGTGCAGGACCGTCGGCCAGCAAGCCAGCAGAAAAGCAGCTGCGCATTGCCGCTACGCGCGACCGATGGCATAGTACATCTAAGTACTATG
>PMST01000360.1 GCA_003168295.1 Actinomycetota bacterium | reverse complement strand
AGCCGGTACCCGTACGGCGGACGGCCGCCCAGGTAGCGGCCCTGCTCCCGGGTCTGGACGGACATCGCGGTACGGACCCGGATCCTGGTCCTGGTGATCTCCCGCTTGGACGACAGGCCCAGCCCGGCCGCAGACCAGAGCCTCGGCCTGCTCCCGCTGCCGCGCCCGCGACGTCACCGGATCCTGCCAGTCCTCGGTCGAGACCCGCCCGTAAAACACGAACCGCAACCGCCCCGGCACCAGGCCGCCGGCCGTCAGGCGGCCTGCACGGCGCACAGCCGATCGCTCCGCCCATCCCGTCAGCCCGCCGGCCGCTGCTGCTACGGCCATCGCATTCNNCGCATTCCGGACGATGGGCGCGTGACATCTGCTCAGTCTCTGCTGTATGCCGCCGCGTCTGAGGTCACGATCGAACGGGTCCGTGCCCTAGGTTCAGGTACCTCGGCTGTCACTGCTCACATCGCGCAGTGATTGTCCTCACCGCCGTCGCGCTAACGGCCGCTCCGGCCGGTGTTAGGCAAGATCGGCAGCGCATTTGCCTGGGCAACGCACCGGGCCCGCGCCTGGGTCAGTTCCGGGTGGAACCTGTGCCCGATGTTGCCTTCCAGGTTCAGCGGAAGGTCAACGGCGCCAAGGAGGTCCTGCTCAAGTTCCCATGGGCGCTCCCGGATTACCCAGCTGACAAAGGCGTTCTCCGACATCCACGCGACAGCAGTTGCTCCCACATCATCATGTCGCCGATCAGGGTCATGGCGTTCCTCCCTGCTGTTCGAGCACGCGGGTCACGATGGTCAGGTCCTGTTCGCCGAGACCTTGATCAACGGCCTGCTGCCATTCGTCNNTTGGCTGCCTGCCAGGTGGACACGAGCGGGCCGCCGCCAAGCGCGTCCACCACCGTCTCGGTCTCAAGACCCAGCCGGCGAGCAAGAGCCACGGACGTGGCAACCGCTTCGGCCGCGAACGCCAGCCACGTGTTGTTCACCAGCTTCAGGCGCGTTCCGGCCCCGGCCTCGCCGACCCAGATCGTGCGCTGGCCGAGCGCGCCGAACAGCGGAGCGACACGCGCGCGCGCCTCGTCGGGTCCTGACGCGAAGATCGTCAGCTGGCCGTGTTCGGCCGGATCTTTGCTTCCCGACACCGGCGCGTCCAGGAGCATCACGTCCGGACGCTGGGCACCGGCCATGGCCACGACGCGGTCGGTCCCCGCCACGCCGATGGTGCTCATCTGGGCCCAGATCGCGCCCGGCGCCAAAGCAGCGAGCATCCCCTGGTCCCGGGCGATCGAAAGGACGGCATCGGCGTCGGTCACCATCGTGATCACGATCGCGGCTCGCCGCGCCGCGTCGGCGGCGGTCTCGGCGACCTCGGCGCCGAGCTCAGCCAGGTCCCGGGTCGCCTCCATCGTGCGGTTCCAGACGATCGTCGGGATGCCGGCGCGCAAAGCACTGGCTGCTATCCCGTGGCCCATCGCTCCAATGCCGAGCACCGCAACCAGCTCGTGCGTTCGTGCCATCGTTCTCCCCCTTTGCCGGGTAATTGCCAGGTGACGGGTCCTGCCAGTATCGCGCCTGCCCGCCGATCCGCCCGCCGCTTATGGACGCAAGTACCTCTCCCCTGGGCATCGCCGATGCGCCGAGCTGTGGGGTTCCAGAACTCGGCCACCGTTCCTGACCTCGGCTTCTATGCGGCCCGCTCGTATTCGTTGATGAGGCCGCCGAGGACGGGACGGCCCTTGATCTGCTTCTCGGTGAGGTCCGCGACAGGGTGGTCGGGACGGGGCGGGTGGAGATGGCGGCTGCGGTGGGGGCGGCGTCCGTTGTAGTGGGCTTCGTACCGTCTATCTCCATGACGAACAGGCAGTACAGGCGCTGCAGGGTAACCGCGCAGTCGACGTGGAAGAAGTCGGTGGCGAGCATCGTCGATGCCTGGGTGTGCAGGAACTGCCGCCACGTGGTGCCGGTGCGTCGTTGCGGTGCCGGGGGATTTTCAGGGCCTTGAGGACCCGGCGGATGGGCCGGTCCTGTACAGCCACTTCGAGGGGAAAGACGCCATCGTGAGCGCCGTGGCCCTCGAGGGGTTCGGCGAACTCCCTCGCCCGGGCCGGCCGGCTGCGCGCGGATCACTACGATCAGCGTCTGGCCATGACTGTGGATCAGCTTGGCACCGCACCTGATTGAGTAGGGATGCCTGACTACGACACTCCGCCTCGCCGGTTCTCGCTGTTGGAACCAGGGACCATGAGATTCGACAAGAACTAATTTGTGGATTTTGAGGGGCGGCCCATCTCTTGGACCGGTCGGCCGCCCGACTGCGACGACACCTGGCGCGTCCCCCATTGAGAATCACATCGCGTCGTGCTCAGCGCTGACCATCAGGATGAAAGCTGCGGCGGTTGTCCACCGGATTGTCCTCGCGGCCTAGTTACCTCCACCTACCAGGGGGGCAAAGTCGCTGGTCAGGAGCGTCGGGTTCCCCGGCAGCTTGCGCCGGATGCGTATCGGTGTCCACTGCGGGTCGGTAGAGCACTGCTTCTTCGTGTCCAAGCGGGCCGGACTGATCATCTGGCCCGCGATGGGCGCGGTGCTCGGCTTCCAGGGCGGCGCGCTGGTGCTGGCCGGGCGGGGACCCGGCGTGGCGGCGGCCGGGGGCGCTGGGACGAGACCGGAGAGGGAAACCACGGCCCGTTCCGATTAATTGATCTTTGCGGCCGGAGCGGGCCGGCAGGCAGATCAGGGCGACCAGGCAGCCGGCGACGGCGACCACGGCGCCGGTGAGCAAGCCCAGGTCCATGCCGCTGATGAACGCGGCCTTGGCCAGGTGGATGAGCGGCGGCCCGGTGGTGCCGCCGGCCCGGGCGGCGGCGAGCGCGCCGCCGAGGGAGTTCTTGACGGTGGCGGGGAACGGCCGACCGGACAAAGCGCCGGTCATCCGGTCCTGGTAGCGGGTGGCCAGCAGGCTGCCGACGACCGCCACGCCGAGCGCGCCGCCGAGCTGGATGGCCGTGGTGTCGGCGGCGGAGGCGACGCCGCTTTCGGTCGGAGGCACCGAGCCGACAACGGAGCCGGTCGCCGTCGGCAGCGCCAGCCCGGCCCCGGTGCCGAGCAGGACCATACCCGCCGCCAGGCCGGTGAAGGCGGTGCTGACGGCGGCACCGGCAATCAGCCAGAGCCCGGCGGCGACCAGGGCCAGCCCGGCCGCGATGGTGAACTTCGGCCCGATGGCCCGCACGCCGACGGCGGAGGCCGGCGCGACGACGATGACGGCGGCCGCGACCGGGAGCAGGCGGATGCCAGCCTGCAGCGCGGTGAACCCGACGGAGAGCTGCAGGAACTGGGTCAGCACGAACAGCGCCCCGAATAGGCCGAAGGTCAGCGTGACGACCGCCGGGATCGCGGCCGAGAACGGGCGCTGCCGGAAGAAGCTCAGGTTGAGCATCGGATGGACGGTGGTCCTTTCCCAGAGGGCGAACAGGGCCAGGACGGCCAGGCCGCCCGCACCCGGGCCGATCACCAGAGGCGACGACCAGCCGCGGGTGGGTGCCTCGATGATCGACCACAGGATCACGCCGATCCCCGCCA
>PMST01000569.1 GCA_003168295.1 Actinomycetota bacterium | reverse complement strand
CCGGGACCCGGAGATCGCCAGCAAGCTGAGCATCAAGGGGTCCCAGTAGTCCTGACGAAAGATCCAACGGATGCGCCTGAGCTGCGATGATATGGGAACCAGCTGATGCGAGGAGGGCCTGCCAAGCCGGTGCGCGCAGCGACCTGGACCCGGTCTGCGGCGGGATTCAGGCGATAAGCAGGCGAGAGTCAAGCTCTGCCGCCTCGAGATCGGCGAGGTCGCGGTTGCGTTCGGCCCACCGGCCGGATGCGAGGTCATCACGCAGGCTGCGCACCGCCCGCTGCTCGGCGTCCGGCCCGACCCTGGCCCAGACCGACATTCCGCGGCGGACATGATCATCCAGGTATGCCTCGGGCCGGCGCCAGTAGGCCTCGTAGAAGCCGTCAGCGCAGTCCCACGGGATGAGCACTGGTTCCATCCGGGCTCCGATCGCGCTGGCCAGCTCGGTCAGGGAAGGCCGGCCCGCCCAGAGGTCGGCGTGCTCGGGCAGGTAGTCGCGATTCAGCCAGAACCGATCAGGGTCACTGGCGTCGTTCGTGAACACCACCACGCGACGGGCGACGCGCTGCATCTCGCGCAGCCCGGCGATCGGGTCCTGCCAGTGATCGATGGTGGCGAAAGCCATCGCGGCGTCGAAGGACTGGTCCTCGAACGGGAGGTTCTCCGCGGCGGCGGCCACGCACGGCGCCGCGCCCGCGGGGCGCCGCGCCCGCATGACCGCTGACGGTTCCACCGCGGTGACGTCGCGGTCGGGGGGCTCGTAGGAGCCGGTGCCGGCCCCGACATTCAGGACCGTCCGCGCATTGCCGAGCGCAGCCCAGACCTGCTCAGCGATCCGCGGCTCGGTGCGCCGCGTTACGGTGTAAGTGGCGCCGATGGTGTCATACAACTGCCCGCTGGACATGTCGCTGCCTCCCTGGTACTGGTCCGTGTCGTAGCCGGTCCGCCTCATCGCAGCTCCCGCGTCAGCCGGGCTACGGCAAGCCTTCGGCCCGATATATCGAGTTGATATATCGGCACGATAAGCGGTGTCGCCTCATGCCGCAAGCCGGGCATGGTGGCCGTGCCTGCCTGCACCGCGGTGACCAGCCAGGTCTAGGGTCGCGGCCGGATCCCCGTCCCTCTCATAGCCATCCCCGCGCCCCGACGGGGCGCTGCTCATCCAGCACGTCTGTGAACTGCCTGAGCTTCTGGGGACAGCATTAGATCAAGCAGGCACGGAATGCCCGCCGCCGTCGGCGAGGGGCCGCGTCAGACCGAGCAGTGACCGGGCGATCCTCTCGCCGATGACCGCGGTCGGCATGTTGGTATTGCCGGAGGTGACGGCTGGCATTATCGAGGCGTCCGCAACGTACAGGCCCTCGGTCCCATGTACACGGCCCTCGGAGTCGACAACCCAGCAATGCTTCTCCCTCGGCGTATCACTGATACAGCGGTGCTACGTAGATCAGCGTGGCAGTGATACACCGAGGGAGAAGCCAGTGAATCGTGTCGGATACGGCGCCATGCAGCTCGCCGGGCCGAACGTATGGGGACCGCCGGACGACCCCGAGTCGGCGCGGCGGGTGCTGCGCCTGGCGGTCGAGCTGGGAGTCACGTTTTTCGACACCGCGAACGCGTACGGGCCGCGTACGGTGAACCGCCTGATCGGGGAGGCGCTGCGGCCATTCACGGAAGGAGTGATCGTCGGCAACAAGGTCGGCGCCGGCCGCGGCCCGGACAAGTCGTGGATCATCACCGACCACCCGGACACGGTCCGCCGCCAGGTCCACGAGGCGCTGGCCGACCTGGGTACACAGGCGAGCGAGCTGACGTACCTGCGGCTCGGCGGCGACGGTCCGGCACCGCCGAGCGACGTGCCGCTGGAGGACTTGCTTGGCGTGCTCGTCGAGCTGCGCGACCAGGGGCTCATCCGCCGCATCGGCCTGTCCGGCGCGTCGCCGGAGATGCTGGCCCGCGCGCAGAAGATGACGCCGATCGCGGCCGTGCAGAACCGTTTTAACCTGCTCGACCGCAGCGGCGTCCAGGTCCTCGCCGACTGCGAGGCGCAGGGCATCATGTTCGTTCCCTACTTCCCGCTGGCCTCCGGGCGGCTCAGCAGCCACGACGAGCTGACGAGCCCCGCGGAGCGCCTCGGTGCGACGCCGGCCCAGGTAGCGCTGGCCTGGCTGCTGCGCCGTTCCCCCGCCATGGTCGTCATCCCCGGCACGACGAACCCCGAGCACCTGCGCGCCAACATCGCCGCGGCCGAGATCGCCGAGAACCTGACCCACGCCGAGGTAGCCCGCCTTACCGGCCTCGTCGACGAGTCCAAGGCCGTCATCGACCAGCCGCACCAGCCCACGCCCGACGCGCTCAGGTCCGCGGCGGAGGGCCGCCGCTGAGCCACCGCTCGGCGGCGGCGGCCAGCTCGCCGTGTCCCGCGCGGCGGGCATGATCGCCTGATCGAGAACGGTCAGCCCAGGGATGGCACCAAGCCGGAAGCCGGGGCTGCCGGGGCCGGGACCAGCCCGGCCGGTCCCTTCGGGAACGGCCGGCTCGGGATTTCCCGCCGCAGCACAGGGGCGATCTCGTCGAAGAAGAGCTGCAGGCTCCCCCGGTGTTCAGTCTCGGTCAGGCCGTCGGCGTCCGCGCGCAACTGCATCACCTCGTGGCCGAGACGCTCGTGGCAGCGGCGCACCTTCTCGATGATCTGCTGAGGGCTGCCAACCAGAAGCGACCCCCGCTCGATCGCATCCTCGAGCGAGCAGAAGACCGGTCTCAGGCCCAGTCCCCTGAGCCGCACCTGCCTCGCGTTGTAGATCGGCCGGTACGCCTGGATCGCCTGCTGTGACGTCGGCGCACTGTAGTATCCGGCGGTCCCCGCACCGATCAGGATGGCGGCTGGGTCTCGGCCGTAGAACTCCCAGCGTTCACGGTAGTAGCGAACCAGCTCCGCGTACGAATCAACCGGGTTGGTGACGTTCGCGCAGAACAGCGGGTCACCCCAGCGCGCCGCCAAGTCAGCCGAGTCAGCCGAGTCGGTGCTGCCGTGCCAGATCCGGATCGGCTGCTGCAGCGGGCGCGGCCAGGTCTGCGCATCCTGGAGGGGCGGGTGGAACTTCCCGGTCCAGGTCACCGCATCCTCGCGCCAGAGCGTCCGGAACAGCTCGTAGGCCTCCCGGTTGCGGTCCCGCCGGTCCTCGGCGCTCCCGTGGAACGGCCTTGATGACACCGGACCGCCGCCTTCGCCGACGATCAGCTCAAGCCTGCCGCCGGACAGGTGGTCCAGTGTGGAGTAGGCCTCGAAGACCTGAACTGAGTCCAGCAGGCTCAGCGCGGTAATGGCCGTGAACAGCCGGATCACCGAGGTCCGTGCCGCGATGTGGCTGAGCACGACCGACGGAGAGGATGAGATAAATGGCCGTTCATGCCGCTCTTCCACGCTGTACCCGTCGAAGCCGAGCTCCTCGGCCTGAACGGCGCCGTCCACTACTTCTCGCAGCCGATCGGTGGTCGACTTGACCTTTCCGGTGATCGGGTCGGGCAGCCGGGTGACCCGGCTGACGGCGATGAACTTCATGCGATCACAGCCGCGGCCGCGGCGGGCCCGCCTGCCGCACTATAGAGCGTTTCAGCGTCGGGCATGGCGCGGCTCCTCCCTAACTCGTCAAATCCGATCGATTTAGTAGAATATCGGTGGCTAGGCGAAGATACCAGAAGAAAGGGTGCACATACCAAACCACGGTCACGTCCAGAGTGAGTCCGGGTAGCTGCGGCGGAGCTCCGGAGCAATATCCGCGGCGAACCACTCAAGTTGCTCACGCTGCCAGGCGAACGGCAGCGAGTCGACGCTGATGCCGGTGAACTGCTGGCCGAACCCGCTGGATGACAGATCAGGCGTGCCCGCCGCGAATAGCGGGAATACCGAAATGAGAGGCACCGTTGCCGTGGACGTGACAGAACAGTCGAATTCGCAGTCGCAGTCGCAGTCGCAGTCGCTGGAAGATGTGCCGTTCTGGTTCGACCCGCTGTGTCCGTGGGCCTGGATCACTTCCCGCTGGATGCTGGAGGTGGAGAAGGTCCGGCCGGTCCGGGTCGACTGGCGGATCATGTCGCTGGCCTACCTGAACCTGGTCCAGCACGAGGGCAACGGGCTGAGCGAGGAATACCTGGAGCGGATGAGCCGGGCCTGGGGACCGATACGGGTCTGCGCCGCGGCCGCCCAGCACAGCGGCCCCGCCATCCTCGGGCCGCTCTATACCGCGATCGGGACCCGGCTCCACGTCCAAGGCCGCCGAGAGGACCCTTCCGTGATCCCCGAGGCCCTGGCTGAGACGGGATTGCCGGCCTCTTTGGCCAGTGCCGCCGAGAGCACCGAGTTCGACGAGCTGATCAAGAGCTCTCATCACGAGGCGTTCGACGAAGTAGGCACAGACGTAGGTACGCCGGTCCTCCGCATCCGCGACAGGGCCCTGTTCGGCCCGGTCATCACACCTGCGCCCCGCGGCGAGGCTGCCGGGCGGCTGTGGGACGGCCTGGCGCTGGTGGCCGAGGCAGACGGTTTCTTCGAGCTCAAGCGAAGCCGGGACCGCAAGCCCTCATTCGACTGAACTGGCGGCTAGGTCCCGGCCATGCTCTTCAGGCGGCCTGGACGTCGGCGACTACGTCCAGGCCAGTTCCTCAGGCCGCACGGACGTCGGCGACCGGGGAATAGT
>PMST01000106.1 GCA_003168295.1 Actinomycetota bacterium | reverse complement strand
TTACCAGTTCTGGATCGACTTGGCGAAGATGGCGGCGATGTCGTCCTCGCCGACCGGGCGCGGGCAGGTGGCCAGCAGGCGCTGCTGCTTCATCGTGCCGGGCACCAGATCACCGATATCGGCTTCGGTGTAGCCGACGGCTCCGATCCCGTTCGGGATGTCAATGTCGCGCATCAGGTCGATGACGGCGGCCGGGAGCTGCTCACCAGGGTCGTTCAGCTTCTCGGCGTCCGGCGCCAGCAGGGCCGCGGCGTGCAGATGCCGTTCCGGCGCGCTGGAGAAGCTGAACCGGAACGCCTCAGGCGCGGTCAGCGACACCGACATCCCGTGGGGCACCATCGGCTCGGCCTGCGGGTAGCCCGGAGGCCGGTAGTCCTTCACCATGCCCGCGATCGGGTAGGCGTTGGCGTGCGGGATGTGCACGCCTGAGTTGCCGAACCCCATCCCGGCGAAGGTCGCCGCCAGCATCATGTTGCTCCGCGCCTCCAGGTCGGACCCGTCGCGGAACGCGGCGCGGAACGAGGCGGCGAGCAGCGTCAGGGCCTTCTCGCACCACAGGTCGGAGACCGGGTTGGACCCGCAGTAGGTGACACGCTGCTCGGGCTGCTTGCGGTCGAACGTGGTGTACCAGCGGGCGGTGTAGGACTCAAGCGCGTGGCACACGATGTCCATCCCGGCCGAGGCGGTGACCTCAGGCGGCAGCGTAAGCGACACCAGCGGGTCGATCACGGCCAGGGTGGGGCGCAGCCGCCAGTGGCTGATGCCGGTCTTGACCCGCATGGACAGCACGTCGAGCACGCACATGGCCGTGCTCTCCGAGCCGGTCCCGGCCGTGGTCGGGACCGCGATCAGCGGCTTGAGCTGGCCCTTGGGCGCCCGGCCCGCGCCGATCGGCGCGTTGATGTAGTCCATCAGCGCGCCCTCGTCGGTGGTCAGCAGGTTCACCGCCTTGGCGGTGTCGATGGACGAGCCGCCGCCCACCGCGACGAACCCGTCCCACGGGCCCTGCTCGCGGGCGTAACCGGCGGCCTTGTCCATGCTGTCGTCGGTGGGCTCGACGTGACAGCCGTCGAAGATCTCCGAGGTGATCCCGTGCCTGGTCAGCGAGTCGGCGATACGCCCGGGGATGCCGAGTGAGTTGATCCGGGGATCGGTGAGGATCAGCACCCGCCTAGCCCCGAACTGGGTCATCTCGAAACCGATCTCGTCCACCGCGCCCGCGCCGAACTTCAGCGGCGGCGCGCCCCAGGTGAAGATGGTCTCCTCGGTCAGGTCGACGCCAAGATCGGGGGTGGGATCGGGGGTGGGGCCGGCGCTCATCGGTAGCTGCCGGTCGGGGCGACGCGCAGCTGCTGGATCTGGTCGGGATCGTGCCCGAACACCAGGGTGGCGTCGGAGGAGGCCGCGATCCCGCGCAGCTTCTCGACCGAGGCGTAGAACTGCTCCAGGTTGTTGACGATCGCCGCGGGCACGGCGGGCGGCCCGAAGCTAGCACCCATGTACACCGCGTCGGCGGTGAAGATCATCGTGCCGGTCTCCGGCAGGTCGACCCGCATCGACATGCTGCCGGGCGTGTGCCCCGGCGTCTGGATGAAGCTGACGCCGGGCAGGAACTCCGCGTCGCCTGAGACCGTCTCGAAGTCGAGCCCGGCGTAATCGGCTTTCAGGTGCGCGCCATTGAAGGCGCCCTCGAAGCCGAAGGCCCACTCCTTCTCCGCCGCGCTGCAGACCAGCCGCGCGTTCNNTCTGAGACCTTCTCGTAAGGAAAGAAGTCCTGCAGCCCGGTCGGGGCCCACCGCTGCTCCCAGTCCCGCGGGCAGCTGGTGTCCCACAGCAGCCAGGTCAGGTCGGCGGTCATGGCTCCGCACGGAATTACGGTGACGGTCGTACCGGTGCTGCTTGTCTCACTGCTCATCTCGACTCCCCATCGAATCGGCTTCTAGCCCGAGCCTGTCTCGCAGCGGTTAACTCTGTCAACGGGCCCTGGGCCCGGACCCGAAGCTCGCGGCGGAGAAGCTTGCCGGTCACGGTCTTAGGCAGCTCCTCCAGGATCTCCACCTCCCGGGGGTACTTATAGGCCGCCAGCCTGTCCCGGCAGTAGGCGGCGAGTTCGCCGGGCGTGACCGTACGGCCCGCCTTCAGGCTGACGTACGCCTTGACGGTCTCGCCGCGGTAGGGGTCAGGGACACCGACCACGGCGGCCTCGCGGACCGCAGCGTGCTCGTAGAGCACGTCTTCGACCTCGCGCGGCCAGACCTTGTAGCCGCTGACGTTGATCTGGTCCTTCTTCCTGTCGACGATGTAGAACCAGCCGTCGCGATCCATGTAGCCGACGTCGCCGGTGTGCAGCGCGCCGCCGGGCAGGGCCCTGGCGGTCTCCTCGGGCTTGTTCCAGTAGCCGGGGACCACCTGCGGGCCGCGGGTGACCAGCTCGCCGATCTCGCCCGCCGGGAGGTCGAGGCCGTCCTCGCCCACGATGCGCACGACCGTGTTGTAGACCGGTACCCCGACGGACAAGGCGCCCGACGCCTTGTCCACCGGCGCCTGGCCGTGCAGCGGAACGGCGTGCGACGGCGACGTGGTCTCGGTGAGGCCGTAGATGTTGTGAATGTACTGCCCGAACGTGTCGGCGAACGCGGTGACGGTGCTCGGCGGGATCGGCGCCCCGCCCGAGTAGATCTTCGTCAGCGTGGCGAGCGCGGCGGAGTCCGCGTTCGGCGCGTTCATCAGCGCGATGAACACGGTGATGGACCCGACGGTGAACGTCACCTTCTCGTCCCGGATCGTCTCGATCGCGACCACGGGGTCGAACCGGTGCGTCAGGACCAAGGTGGCCCCGGTGAGCAGCGACAGCGCGGCGTGCCCGATCGAGCCGGTGATGTGGAACAGCGGCGCGACGCCCAGGATCACATCCCGGGGCCCGATGCCGATCCAGTCGCGGTAGGTCTGGGCGTTGAACACGATGTTGCGGTGCGTGGTCATCGCGCCCTTGGGCGGCCCCGTGGTCCCCGAGGTGTAGGTCAGGAAGGCGACGTCGTCCGGCCCGAGCGGCGGCACGGCGGGCAGTGTCCCGGCAACGGGCGGCCGGCCGCCGAACCGCCCGATGAGCGCGGCCATGTCCTGCGTGCCGTCGCAGCTAAGCCGGCGGACCCCGCCGAGGACCCGGTCGTCGCCGCGGGTCTGGTAGTCAAGCGCCGACGTCGTGATCACCAGCCGGACGTCCGTGCCGCCGATGATCTGGCTGGCCACGCCGGTGTAGAGGTCTTCGTGGCAGACCAGCACCGCGGCGCCGGAGTCACGCAAGATGAGGTCAAGCTCGCGTTCCTTGTTCATCGGGTTGACCGCGACCGCGATCCCGCCGGCCTTCCAGGCGCCGAGCATCGCGATGACGAACTGCGGGACGTTCTGCAGGTACAGCGCGACCCGCTCACCGGCGGCAAATTCCGCATTGGCGAGCGCCACGGCGAACGCGCCGGATAGCTCGTCCAGTTCACGCCGGGTCAGCACGCCGCCGAGGTAACGGATGATCGGCGCGTCCGGGTCCCGGGCCACGCAGGCGTCGAACATCGCCAGCGCGCTAGCGAACTCCACGTCGATATCGGCAGGCTGACCGGGATCGTAACGGTCGAGCCAGGGCCGTTCGGAATAAATGCTCATCGTCACGACCTCCTCGCGTGTCCTTTTCGCGGCGGAACGGGGCGACCAGGTGGGCGGCGACCGCGGCCGCGAGGTTCGGCACAGTCGAGAGGGCACCGCGAGACCGGAGGCCGATGACCGTGACCGTGACCGCGAGCAGCACCGCGACCGTCGCGACCGTTCGGCTAGCTTATGCCGGGGCCGGAAGGCGGGACCAGAGCGCGGATCACCGGATCAACGTCTGCTGCCCGCGGCGCTTGCCGGTGCTCAGGGAATCCGGATGTCGTGGTGCTCCCTGGCGATTTGCCGTTCCTCGTCGGTCAGGTTGGCTTCCTTGACCGGGACGACGAGGCTCCAGTGCTTGCCGACCGGGCAGCGCTGGATCCGGGCCACGATCAGGTCCAGTTCCTTGAGTTTGACGCCGGGAATCCAGATGGTCGTGAACAGGTGACCCTTACGGCACCGCACGATGGTATTGGGGCCGAAGTTATAGCCGAGACGCCGTCCAATTAGAGTCGCCCCCGCGATAACACCGGCGATGATCAGGACAGTTCTGATGACTCGCCGCAACATCCCATCATTATGTCACCGCCAGGCCGGCGATTTCCCCCGGAGGGCGGGACGCTGCCATCGGGCCTTGGACGCAGGATACGGGCGGCTCTGAGGCGCAGTTGCGGTGCTTCGGGGATGAGCCACGCTTCGTTCGGAAAAATGGTTTTGGAACCTGGTCGGAGCGGTTTGCCGGCCGGGCGCTCGTGGCTTGTGCCTGTTGCCAGCAATGTCCCGGCTAATACTTGGCTTCTGCTAGGGTCGCTTCGTGGTTGACGGATCCGCCCATACGGCCGATGAAATGCCTGCTCGGGGCGTGCGCGTCGACACTCCCGCCGAGCAGCCGACGGCGGGAGAAGCCAGCCGTGCCCGCTTCCCGGCGTGGGCGTGGGCCGCCGGGCTGGCCGTGGTGGCCGTCGTCTTGTTCGTGTGCTACGTGCGGCTGTCGCGCACCATTCCCGACAATTCGGACGGCTCGGACCAGGCGCTGCAGGCCTGGGACATGCTGCACGGCAACTGGCTGCTGCGCGGCTGGACCGTCGGGGACGTGTCGTATTACACCACCGAGATCCCCGAGTACATGATCGTGGAAAGGATCATCGGCCTCAGCGAGAACGTCATTCACGTGGCGGCGGGCCTCACCTACCTGCTGCTGGTGCTGGCGGCCGGCTGGCTGGCCAGGGGGCGGGCGACCGGGCGGGAAGGCGTGGTCCGCGCGCTGGTAGCCTCCGGGATCCTGCTCGCGCCGCAGCTAGGTGACGGCATTCACCTGCTGATCCAGCAGCCAGACCACATCGGCACTCAGGTGCCCCTGCTGGTCACCTTCATCGTGCTGGACCGCGGGCCGCGGCGCTGGTACATCCCGGTCACGATCGGGGTGATGCTCACCTGGGTCATCGTTTCCGACCGGGTCGCCGTCTTCGACGCCGCGGCCCCGCTGGTTGCCGTGTGCGGGCTGCGGGTCCTGTGGGCGCTCCGGGGCCGCATCCATGACGGCACGCGACTGGCCGCCCAGTGGTTCGAGCTTTTGCTCGCGGCGGCGGGCATCGTCTCGTTCGGTGCGGCCGAGCTTGTGGTGGCCGTGATCAAGCACCTGGGCGGGTACACCTCCCTGCCGCTGCCATCGAAGCTGACCTCCCTGGCCAGCCTTCCGCTCCACCTCAAGCTGACCGTAGAGGGGATCCTCAACCTGTACGGGGCCGATTTCCTCGGCCTGTCGGGGTGGGCGCTGGCCGCCGCTCTGGTGCACCTGGTGGGCGTGGCCCTCGCTCTCGCGGGTTTCTTCCTCGCGTTCCGGCGCTTTTTCTCCGGCGACCTGATCATCCCGGTGATGGTCACGGGAATCGTGTTCAACCTGGCTATTTACATCTTGAGCACGGTCCCCGCGACGTGGTTCGACACGCGGGAGATTTCCGTCGTGCTGCCGTTCGGCGCGGTCCTCGCGGGCCGCCAGCTCGCTGGGCCGCTGGCCCGGGCGCGGCTGGAGCCGGTGCTTGCGGTGGTGCTGGCCTGTTATGCGGCCGCCCTCGGATACGGAGCGGTGCAGCCGCCGGTTGCCGACAGCGAGCAGCCGGTCGTCGGCTGGCTCGAGGCCCACCACCTGGTCACCGGGCTCGGCACCTACACCGAGTCGAACATCATCACGCTCGACAGCGGCGGCCGCGTCGCGATCAGAACGGTAACGTGGCTGTCCTCCGGGGCGGTCCCCCGCGCGTATGAGTCGGAGTCGTCCTGGTACAACCCCCGGCAGGGCTACGCCAACTTCGTCGTGACCAACAGCGCTGACGGCAGCGGGGTATCTCTCATCCCCCACCGCGACATCGTCGCGCTCGCCGGGCCCCCGACACGCACCTACCACTACAAGACCTTCACCATCATGGTCTGGAACCACAACCTCCTGGCCAGCCTGGGCAGCCCCCCGTCGGCGCAGCCCGGCGATGTCCCCTGACCCGCCGGACGGCGCTGAGCCGGGCCCGATGGGCTCGAAACTATTTCAGTCGGCCCCTTTTACCGGTTCTGGCTCTCCGGCGTTCCATACACTGGCGGCATGATTAATGGTCGCCGCATAAGTGTTGTGCTGCCCGCCTACAACGCAGAGGTCACGTTGTCACGGACAGTTGCCGAACTGGACCAGGACGTTATCGACGAGATCGTGCTCGTGGACGACGCCAGCACCGACCAGACCGTAACCCTGGCTCGGGAGCTCGGCTTGGAGCCGATCCTGCACGACGTCAACCTGGGCTACGGGGGAAACCAGAAGACCTGCTACCGGCGGGCGCTTGACCTTGGCGCGGACATCATCGTCATGGTGCATCCGGACTACCAGTACTCACCGTTGCTCGTCCCGGCCATGGCCTCGATGATCGCCTACGGGGAGTACGACATGGTCCTCGGCTCGCGCATCCTCGCCCAGAACTCGGTCAAGCGCGGCATGCCCCGCTACAAGTACGTCGCCAACCGTTTCCTCACCGGCGTCGAGAACATCTTCCTGCAGCAGAAACTGTCCGAATACCACACCGGCCTGCGCGCGTTCAGCAGCACGCTGCTGGCCGGCTTGCCCTTCGAGCGCAACTCCGATGATTTCGTCTTCGACAACCAGATCATCGCGCAGGCCATTTCGGTCGGCGCCAGGATCGGCGAGGTGTCCTGCCCGACCCGCTATCAGGCCGAGTCGTCGTCGATCAACCTGCGCCGGAGCATCAAGTACGGGCTCGGCGTGCTGCGCACGTCCGGCCAGTACCGGCTGCGCAAATCCGGGCTTCGCCAGTACCCCTACCTCGACTTCGATCCCGCCTCGGTGCGCGCCCGGCTCCAGACGGCCGCCCCCACCGGCGGTACCACCGCCGACGTCACGGCCGACGCCACGGCCGACGCGGCACCGGCGGCTCAGGTCGGGGAATCGGCTCGTAGTGACGGCTAACCCGGACGGCTAGCATGGGAGGCCGACGTGACCGGGGGGCTCACGGAGCGGGCAACTGTCAAGGCGGACGGGGAACGGCACATGCCGAGATCATCTGACACGGGTACCCCGCTGCGCCGCGATACCCGTCCTGACGGTTCGGTCGGCCGGCTATCAGGGAGGCGTCACTTGACGATCGCAAGCGTTGGGCTGCTGCTTTTCGCCGTCGTCTCGGCGGCGACCGGTCAGGTGATGCTCAAGCACGGCATGCAGGTCGCGACGGCCCGCGCCGCCCGTTCGGGCGGGTCGCTGGCGCTTCGCGCGGCCACCTCCCCGTGGGTGCTGCTCGGGCTGGTCGTCTTCGGCATCTCCGCGGTCGTCTGGCTGGCCGCACTGTCGCGGGTACCGCTGAGCGTGGCCTACCCGTTCAACGCCCTGGGCTACCTCGTCATCCTGGTCGCGAGCATCCTTGTCTTGCATGAGCGGGCCAACGTCATGACCTGGGTGGGCTCGCTGCTGGTGGTGTCGGGGCTACTCATCGTCGTGCTGACCAAGCCCTAGCGGGTCAATGACGGCCACAGTGGCCGGCCCGCCGCGATAAGCTTCCGGTCCGTGAAAGCCCTCGTTCTGGCCGGGGGCTCGGGGACGCGGCTACGGCCGATTACTCACACCTCGGCCAAGCAGCTGGTCCCGGTCGCGAACAAGCCCGTGCTGTTTTACGGTCTGGAGGCGATCCGCGACGCCGGGATTACCGAGGTGGGGATCGTGGTCGGTGATACCGAGCCGGCGATCCGTGCGGCGGTGGGTTCGGGCCAGGCGTTCGGGCTGGAGGTGACCTACATCCGGCAGGCGGCCCCGCTGGGGCTGGCGCACGCGGTCCTGGTGGCCAGGGAGTTCCTGGGCGAGGATGACTTCGTCATGTACCTGGGCGACAACTTCATCGTGGGCGGCATCACCGCGCTGGTGGAGGAGTTCCGGGCGGCCCGGCCGGATGCGCATATCATGCTGACCTCGGTGGCGGATCCACGGCAGTTCGGGGTGGCCGAGCTGGACGGTGCGGGTGTGCTGGTCGGGCTGGAGGAGAAGCCGGAGCAGCCGAAGAGCGACCTGGCGCTGGTCGGGGTGTACCTGTTCACTCCGGCGGTGCACGAGGCGGTCGCGGCGCTGGTGCCGTCGGGGCGCGGGGAGCTGGAGATCACCGAGGCGATTGCGTGGCTGATGCGGCACGGCGGCAAGGTCACCTCGACGGTCATCTCGGGGTACTGGAAGGACACCGGCAACGTCGCGGACATGCTGGAGGTCAACCGGGTGGTGCTGGAGACCGCCGAGCCTGCGGTGGCCGGCCTGGTGGACGCGGCGAGCGAGCTGATCGGCCGGGTGATCATCGAGGCCGGGGCCAAGGTCACCGGGTCACGGATCGTGGGGCCGGCCATCATCGGCGGCGGTACCGAGGTGACCGGCTCTTATATCGGCCCGTTTACCTCGGTCGCCGCGGACTGCGTGATCGCCGATAGCGAGATCGAGTACTCCATCGTGCTGGCCGGGTCGTCCATCCGCGGGGTCCGCCGGATCGAGGCGTCCCTGATCGGGCACCATGTCGAGGTGACCCCGGCGCCCCGGGTGTGCCAGGCGCACCGGCTGGTGCTCGGCGATCACAGCAAGGTCCAGATCAGCTCGTAAGCTTGCTCAGCTCAGAGGTGTTCGTGAGGCGCGGAGGCGGCGTGAGGATCCTGGTGACAGGCGGGGCCGGGTTTATCGGCTCGCACTATGTGCGCACCATGCTGTCCGGGGGGTACCCGGGCTTCCAGGACGCGGCGGTCACGGTGCTGGACAAGCTGACCTACGCGGGCAACCTCGACAACCTCGCGCCGGTCTGGTCCAGCCCGCGGCTGGCGTTCGTGCAGGGCGACATCGCCGATCCCGTGCTGGTGCGCTCGCTGGTCCCGGGGCACGACGCGGTGGTCAACTTCGCGGCCGAGACGCACGTGGACCGTTCGATCACCGGCGCGGCGCCGTTCGTGACCACCAACGTGGCCGGAGTGCAGGTGCTCCTGCAGGCGTGCCTGGACGCCGGGGCCGGGCCGGTGGTGCAGGTGTCCACCGATGAGGTGTACGGGAGCATCGCGTCGGGTTCGTGGACCGAGCAGGCGCCGCTGGCGCCGAACTCGCCGTACTCGGCCGCCAAGGCCGGCGGCGACCTGATCGCCCTGGCCTACGCCCGCACTCACCAGATGGACGTGCGGATCACGCGCTGCTGCAACAACTACGGCCCGTACCAGTATCCGGAGAAGGTCATCCCGCTGTTCGTGACCAACCTGCTCGACGGGCAGCAGGTCCCGCTGTACGGAGACGGCGGCAATGTCCGCGACTGGATCCACGTCGATGACCACTGCCGGGGGATCCAGCTGGTGCTGGAGCGCGGCCGGGCCGGGCAGACGTACCACGTCAACGGCAACGCCGAGCTGACCAATACCGAGCTGACGGCCGCGCTGCTCGAGTGCTGCGGGGCCGGCTGGGACATGGTCACGCGCGTGCCTGACCGCAAGGGGCACGACCGGCGGTACTCCCTCGATGACAGCGTGCTGCGGGCCATGGGGTACAGCCCGGGTGTTCCGTTCCGGGAGGGCCTGGAGGCGACCGTGCGCTGGTATGCGGACAACCGGGCCTGGTGGGAACCGCTGAAGCGGGCCGACGCGGCCTCTGCCTCTGCCNNCTGCTGTTACCGGGGGGATGCCGTGACCCGGTGGCTGGTCGCCGGGGCCGGCGGCATGCTCGGCACCGATCTGGTGGCCGCTCTGGCCGCCCGCGGTGAGGCGGTGACCGGGATGGACCGGGCCGCACTTGATGTGACCGACGCCGTCTCGGTCGCCGACGCGATCTCCCGTCATCGGCCGGACGTGGTTGTCAACTGCGCGGCGTGGACCGCCGTCGACGACGCCGAGGCGGCCGAGGAGCGGGCGCTCGCCGTCAACGCCGGCGGCGCGGCCCGGCTGGCCGCGGGCTGCGCGGTGGCCGGAGCCCGTATGGTGCAGGTCTCGACCGACTACGTCTTCGCCGGCGACCTCGGCCAGTTCGCCGGCGGCGCCGGGCGGCCTTATGCCGAGGATGACGTTCCGGCGCCGCGTACCGCCTACGGACGCACCAAGCTGGCGGGTGAGCGGGCCGTGCTGGACCGGCTGCCCGGGTCGGGCTATATCGTGCGAACGGCGTGGCTGTACGGCGCGCACGGGGGCAACTTCGTCCGCACGATGATCAAGCTGGAGGACCAGCGGCCGGCCCTCGACGTCGTGGACGACCAGCACGGCCAGCCCACCTGGACCGCCGACGTGGCCAGCCAGATCATCGCGCTGATCCACGCCGACGCCCCGCCGGGCATCTACCATGCCACCAGCAGCGGGCAGACCACCTGGTTCGGGCTGGCCCGGGAGATCTTCGGCCTGCTCGGCGCCGATCCGGACCGGGTGCGGCCGGTACCGAGCAGTACGCTGAGCCGGCCAGCCCCGCGCCCGGCCTACAGCGTGCTCGGCCACGGCGCCTGGGCCCGGCTGGGCGTGCCGCCGATCGGCGAGTGGCGGACGGCGCTGCATCGCGCCTTCCCGGAACTCCTCGCCGCGCAGCGGGGCGACGTGGCGGGCGCAGCGGNNGGCCTCGACGGCCTCGACGGCCGGATAACGGGTTCGGCGTGCCGGGCGCCTTGCGGAGGCTGCCCAGGTAGGCCTCGCAGTCGGGGTAGAGCGGCAGCAGCCCGGCCAGGCGGGCCTGCTCTAGCGTCGGGGCCGCGGCGTCCTTCGGCGAGAGCACGGGCTCGGTACCAGCCGGCCACTCGATGCCAAGGTCCGGGTCAAGGGGATGCACGCCGTGCTCACGTCCCGGCGCGTACGGGGTCGAGCACAGGTAGATGACGGTCGCCTCATCGCTAAGGGCCGTGAAGGCATGCCCAAGCCCCGCTTCGAGGAACACGGCGCGACCGCTGGCGTCGTCCAGGCGCACCGCCTCCCATCGACCGTAACCGGGTGAGCCGACCCTGATATCGACGATCACGTCAAGGATCGCGCCGCTGACGCACGTGACGTACTTCGCCTGGCCGGGAGGAACGCTCGCGAAGTGCACGCCCCGGATGACTCCCCGGCGGGACACCGACCAGTTGGCCTGCGCGGTCTCCGGCCAGTACCCGAGCGTCTCCGACAGCTCATCGGCCCGGAACCATTCCAGGAAGTGACCCCGGTCGTCCCGGTGAACGACGGGCGCGAACGTCCAGGCACCGCCGATACTGGTCGGCTCCATTTCCGCACTCCCTTGTCCTTAAGGCAGCCGCAAGACCCAGCCGCCGCTATGCTTCACTTCGACCGCGAGGGAACGCTAGCAGGAGGATCTGTTGTCGAACGTAAAGTCATCGGCAATCCGCTCCGAGGGCACGCGAGACAAACGCGGCCCCCTCGGAGCCAGCAATAACACCGAGGCCTACGCCCGTACCCAGGCACCTCCCGCCGTCCGCTGCGCCTGGTGCGATCGTCTGTTCGACCACACCGACCAGCATCTTACCGGCCGGGTACGCTGCGCCCGCTGCGGCGTGGCGACGACGTCGCCCTGGCCGAGCGATGAGCAGCTGAGCGAGGCGTACGCAGTCTGGTATCGCCCCACGTCGGGCCGGTTCTCCGGCCTGGGCGACAAGGTGATTCGCCGCACCCGCTCGGCCCTGGCCGACCGGCTGCACCGGATTCTGCCGCCGGGCCCGGTGCTCGATGTGGGCGCAGGCGACGGGACCCTGGTGGAGGCCTTCGTGCGCCACGGGCGCGAAGCCGTCGGCCTCGAGCCGTACGCATCCGAGCCGCAGCCGCACATCCGCAACGCCGAGGTCGAAGAGGTAGACGGGACCTGGTCGGCGGTCATCTTCTGGCATTCGCTCGAGCACCTGCGCCAGCCGTCCCGGGCGCTGAGCCACGCGGCCACGCTGCTGGCCCCGGGCGGGACGCTGATCATTGCCGTGCCCAACGCCACCAGCATGCAGGCCCGTGCCTTCGGCGATCGCTGGCTGGCCCTGGACCTGCCTCGCCATCTCGTCCACCTGAGCCCTCCGGCGTTGCTGGCCAAGGTCGAGGCGCTGGGACTGCGGGTCGAGCGAGTCAGCTACATGCGGGGTGGGCAGGTCGTCTTCGGCTGGGTCCACGGCTTCGTCGGCAAGCTTCCTGGGCACCCTGACCTGTACGACGCGATCCGGCGCGGCGAGGCGCGTCAGGCCGCCCAGAGCCCGGCCCTTCGCTTGTACGCTCTCGCCGCGGCCGTGGCTGCCCTTCCGTTCGCCCTGGTAGCCACGGTGGTCGAGGTGACGGCACGGTCGGGAGGCACCATCTACATCGAGGCCCGGCGGGAGCCGGCGCCGGAAAAGGTCACGGCGGTCTGACCGGACTCCCTACCAACGCGGAGATTCAGCCCGGAACGCGGAATTTACGCCGGTTAAGCTGGTGGGATGGTCCTGCCGGAGGGGGATCCTGTCGCGATCGAGGTGGTGCGTGCGGTCCGCAGGGGTGACCTCAAGACGCTCGCCCGGCTGCTCAGCGAGAATCCCGGCCTGGCCAGCGTCCGGCTCGCTGGTGATTCCGGCGTTACCCGCACCCTGCTGCACGTAGCCACGGAATGGCCCGGCCACTTCCCGAACCGCGCCGCCGTCATCACCGCTCTGGTGGCCGCGGGCGCCCAGGTCGATGCCCGGTTCACCGGCCCTCGCGCCGAGACGGCCCTGCACAGGGCGGCCAGCAGCGATGACGTGGCTGCCCTGGACGCGCTACTCGACGCGGGCGCTTACATCGAAGCCGACGGAGCTGTCGTCGGCGGGCGCACCGCCGTCTCCAACGCGGTTGCGTTCCGGCAGTGGAACGCCGCCCGGCGGCTCATCGAACGGGGCGCCCGCACCACCTTCTCCGAAGCCGCCGCCCTTGGCCTGCACGACCGGGTCCAGGCATATCTGACCGCGGTACCGCCGCCGGACACGGATGCGATAACTGCCGCCTTCTGGGGCGCCTGCCACGGCGACCAGCAGTACATCGCCGAACAGTTGCTTGAGCATGGCGCGGATCTGAACTGGGTCGGCTGGGATCAGCTCACGCCCCTCGACGAAGCCATCCGCGGCCACGCTAACCGCCTCGCTAAATGGCTGCGCTGGAAGGGCGCCCGCACCGCCGCGGAGATCAGGGAGCGCGACACCGGGGAGAGCAGCCCGCCAGAAGGCGATGGCCCGGAACGGACGGCACCGTAAAGTCACGATCCTGCCCGCGAGGGCTGGAACCGGTGCCGGGGGCGGGGTTCCCCCGGTGAGGCGGGCGGGGCAGGCGTGATCGGGGCCGGGGCCGGGGCCGGGGCGGG
>PMST01000100.1 GCA_003168295.1 Actinomycetota bacterium | reverse complement strand
CACGCCCGGTCCGGCCACGTCACATGCGAATGGGCCCGCGGCCGCTCACGCTCGGCCACAGCGAGCTGATGGCGCAGCATCAGGATCTCGGCGTCCTTCCACTACGGCTCCCGGCGCGACAACCCGAACAGCGACACCGCACGGGAGACAATCAGGAAGATCAGCTTCAAGCCCACAAGCCGAAGATCATCGCACCCCCGGCCAGGCCAAGACCGGCCGCCCGGCGCCAGACGCGGGACCAAGCCGACGGCTAGCTATCGTACATCTGCCCAGGTGGCACAAGTTTTCGGCACTTACAGGCAAACGCGCATCGTCAAGCCAGACGGTTTCCGCGGCCTGGGCCAACCGCTGAACCAGCTGACCGGCCCGCGGGGAACGAGCACCACGATCCGTTCGGAGAAAAAATCTTGATTTCCCGAACGGGCGGTGGTTTCCGTGCCGCCTCCTCAGCCTGCCATCCGGACCCTGGGCGGCCCCTATGCAACTACCTGACTTGACGATGTGCGGCGCGGATCACGCGGAAACACTGGGTTCTGGCGATCAGCGGGCCGGTGAGCGGCCGCGGAGAGATGAGGACTCATGACTCCAGATGGTGACGCGGGAGACCGCATTCGGACGGCTCTGGTGACCGGCGGAACCGGCGGCATGGGCCGGGTCATCGCCGCCATGCTGGCCGCCGACGGGTTCGACGTCGCGGTGGCGTACACCGGCAGCGTCGACCTGGCCGATGCGACCGTCAAGGAGATCGCGGGGCAAGGGCGGCGCGGCGCGGCGTTCGCGGCGGACATCGCCGACGAGGAGGCGGTCTCTGCTCTCTTCGACTCGGTCGAGGATCGCTTCGGGCATCTCGACGTGCTCGTGCACACCGCGGGGATCAACCGTCCTGCCAGCCTCGCGGACCTTGACCTGGCGGACTTGGACGAGATTCACCGGGTCAATGTGCGAGGCACGTTCGTCGTCGACCAGCAGGCCGCGCGGCGGATACGGGATGGCGGTTCGATCGTGAACGTGTCGACGAGCATGGTCCGGGTGGCGCCGCCAGGCCTGAGCGCGTACGCGGCGTCCAAGGCCGCCGTCGACGCGCTCACCCGCATCCTGGCCAAGGAGTTGCGCGGCCGCGACATCACCGTCAACGCGGTGGCTCCGGGGCCCACCGCGACCGAGGCCTTCCTGAACAGCACCTCGGATGAGGAACAAGCACAGCTGGCGGCTCTGCCGCCGCTCGGCCGTCTGGGCCGTCCCGACGACATCGCCGGTGTCGTGTCGTTCCTGGTCGGGCCCGCCGGACGGTGGGTCAACGGCCAGGTCATCTACGCCAACGGCGGACTGGCCTGACCGGGCCGGCCGACACCGATCGGGTTGGAGGAAGACATGTTGCTCGAAGGCAAGTCCATCGTCGTCACGGGCGGCAACAGCGGCATCGGCAAGGCGATCGTGCTGGCCGCCGCCGCGGAAGGCGCGAACGTCGTCGTCGACTACCGCATGCACCCGGAATTCACGGCCGAGGTCATAGCCGCGGCCGGACAGGCTGGCGGCCGCGCGGTCGGGGTGGAAGCCGACGTCTCGCGCACCGAAGACCTGCACCGGATCATCCGCACTGCCGTCGAGAACTTCGGTCGGCTCGACGTTCTGGTCAGCAACGCGGGTATCGAGACCCGCACGTCGCTGCTGGAGACCAGCGAGGCCGACTTTGACAAGGTGCTGGCGGTCAACCTCAAGAGCGCGTTCTTCGGCGCCCAGTTCGCGGCGCGGCAGTTCATGTCGCAGGGCAGCGGCGGGCTGGTCGTGACGATCTCGTCCACCCACGAAGACTGGCCGATGCCCGGCAACATCGCCTACTGCGTCTCCAAGGGCGGCGCCAAGATGCTCACCCGCACCGCGGGCGTGGAATTGGGGTCGCTCGGCATCCGGTTCGTCAACGTCGCGCCGGGAGCGGTGAGCACCCCGATCAACACCGTCACCGAGATGGACCCGGAACTGCTCAAGCAGCTGAATGAGGCGATCCCGCTCGGCCGGATCGCCCAGGCCGCCGAGATCGCCGACCTGGTCGCGTTTCTCGCCTCGGACAAGGCCGGGTACGTCAACGCCACCACGGTCACCGTCGACGGCGGCCTGTCCCAATCGGGCGTGGGACTGTGACCGCCATGCCCGCCCCGGCGGGGGATCACTACGACGTCCTGGTCATCGGCAGCGGGCCCGGGGGCGCGACCACCGCGGCGCGGGTAGCCGAGACCGGCAAGCGCGTGCTGCTGCTCGAACGCGGTGACTTCCTGCCCCGGGAACGCGACAACTGGGACTCCCGCGAGGTCTTCGGCGAGGCGAAATACACCGCCGACGAGACCTTCTACGACGCCCGCGACCGGCCGTTCCGGCCCGAGCTGCACTACTACGTGGGCGGCAACTCCAAGGTGTACGGCGCCGCGCTGTTCCGGCTGCTGCCCAGCGACTTCGGCGAGGTCCAGCACGCTGGCGGGGTCGCGCCGGCCTGGCCGCTGAGCTACCAGGACATGGAGCCGTCCTATGTCCGCGCCGAGCATCTGTTCTGGGTGCACGGCCAGCACGGCGAGGACCCGTTCGCCGGCCCGTCGAGCCAGGAATACAAATACCCGCCGGTACGGCACGAGCCGCGTATCCAGGAGCTGTCCGACGGCCTTGAGGAGCTTGGCCTGCACCCGTTTCACCTGCCGATGGGCGTGCAGCTGATCCAGGACGCCCACGGCCGGGCCACCCCGGACTCGCGATGCATACGGTGCGACCGCGTCGACGGTTTCCCTTGCCTGGTCGGCGCGAAGGCCGACGCCGAATGGGCCGTGATCCGCCCGGCCCTGGCCGTACATCCCAATCTGACCCTGATGACCAGAACGACAGTCGAGCATCTGCTCACCGACGCCAGCGGTCGCTCCGTCACCGGCGTCGCCGCCTCGCTCCCGGACGGCTCCCGGCACGTCTTTACGGCCGACATCGTCGTGCTGTCCGCCGGGGCCATCCTGTCGGCGGCCCTGCTGCTGAAGTCAGCGAACGACAAGCATCCGCATGGCCTGGCGAACTCCTCCGACCAGGTCGGCCGGAACTACATGCGGCACAACAACCTGGCCCTGATCGCCTTCTCCCGCGAGCCGAACCCGACGGTTTTCCAGAAGACGCTGGCCCTCAACGACTTCTACGGCCCGAGCGCGCACTGGGAGTACCCGATGGGGAACATCCAGATGCTCGGCAAGTCCGATGACTGGCAGATCAAAGGGGCGGCACCATTCGGCCTGGGGTGGGCTCCGTCAGCCCCCTACCGCGAGGTCGCAAAGCACTCGATCGACTTCTGGCTGACCAGTGAGGACCTTCCCCTCGCGGACAGCAGGGTCACGCTCCGGCATGACGGCGCGATCCGGCTGACGCTCCAGCCCGGCAACAACACCGAAGGCCTCGCCCGTCTCCGCAGGACCTTCCAGGAAATGCTAGGCAAGCTCGGCATGGTGGACACCGCGTTCGTCCGCAGCCTCTACCTCCACAAGGCCTTCGACGCCGCCGCCACCGCACACCAGACCGGCACGGCACGGTTCGGGGCCGACCCGTCCGCCTCGGTCCTCGACGTGCACTGCCGGGCCCACGGCCTGGACAACCTCTACGTGGTGGACGGCAGCTTCATGCCGTCGATCGGCGCGGTGAATCCCACCTTGACCATCATCGCGAACGCGCTGCGAGTGGGCGATCACATCGCCGAGCGCCTCGGAACCACCAGCACGACCCCATGAAAGATCCCGCCATGCCGAAAATCGAAGACTACGCCCTGCTGGGCGACCTGCACACGGCCGCTCTGGTGAGCACCACGGGGTCGGTCGACTGGCTCTGCCTGCCCCGTTTCGACTCGCCCGCCGCGTTCGCCGCCCTCCTGCACAACCAGGAGGCGGGACACTGGACTCTTGCCCCTCCCGCCGCAGGCACCTGTACTACCCGCCGGTACGCCGGCAACACCCTCGTGCTCGAGACGGACTGGGTCACCGCGGACGGCGCCGTACGCGTCATCGACTTCATGCCGCCCCGGGCAGGCACACCGCACCTGATCCGTATCGCGGTTGGCCTGAGCGGGGCGGTGGCGATGCAATCGACCCTGCGGATGCGATTCGACTACGGCCGCGTCGTTCCGTGGGTCCGCCATCATGGCACCCAGGCCGACGCGATCGCCGGGCCCGACCGCGTCCGGCTAATGTCCGCAGTGCCCGTGCACGGTTGTGATCGGGACACGCTCGCGGACTTCACGGTGCGTAAGGGCGATCGAGTTTGGTTCGTGATGTCGTGGGCGCCCAGCCACGAGCCTGAGATGCCGCATGTGGACCCGGAGCAGGCGCTGTCCGAGACGGAGGAGTTCTGGACCGAGTGGTCCGGCGAGGCGGCTTACCACAGCGGGCCGTACCGCGGCGCCGTGGACCGGTCGCTCATCACCCTGAAGGCCCTGACGTATGAGCCGACGGGCGGGATCGTCGCGGCGGCGACCACGTCGTTGCCAGAGGAGTTCGGCGGCGTCCGCAACTGGGACTACCGGTACTGCTGGCTCCGCGACGCCGCCTACACGCTGCAGGCCCTGCTCGCGGCCGGCTACCGGCGCGAGGCCGGGGCGTGGCGTGACTGGCTGCTGCGCGCCATCGCGGGCCAGCCCGAGACGCTGCAGATCCTGTACAGCCTAGACGGGGCGAGGCGGCTTCCCGAGGCTGAGTTGCCGTGGCTGTCCGGTTACGAGGGCAGCCGCCCGGTCCGTACCGGCAACGCCGCGTCCGGTCAGCGCCAGCTCGACGTCTGGGGCGAGACGCTGGACGCCTTGTTCCTGGCCCGGCAGGCAGGTCTTCCGGCCGACCACGACGCATGGACGCTGCAGGTCGCGCTGATGGATTACCTCGAATCCGCCTGGGACGAACCGGACAACGGATTGTGGGAGGTGCGCGGCGACCGGCAGCACTTCACCCACTCCAAGGTCATGGCGTGGGCCGCCGCCGACCGGATGGCCCGATCGGTCCGCGATCATGGCCTGCCCGGCCCCGCGCCGCGGTGGGAAGCGCTCCGCGAGCAGATCCACCACGACGTTGTGACCCGCGCGTTCGACGCCGGACGCAACACCTTTACCCAGGCCTACGGGTCGGCCGCGCTCGACGCCAGCCTGCTGCTGATCCCCCGCGTCGGCTTCCTGCCCGCCACCGACCCGCGTGTGCTGGGCACGATCGCCGCGGTCCGCCGCGAACTCAGCGACGGCGGGCTCGTCCGGCGCTATTC
>PMST01000487.1 GCA_003168295.1 Actinomycetota bacterium | reverse complement strand
GTAGCGGAGGCGGACGGGAATCGAACCCGCCAGCGCTACAGCGCAGCGCTCACCAGTTTTGAAGACTGGGGGGACCACCAGGCACCCAAACGCCTCCGCGTCGACTCTACGGGACCCTCACCCGGCGCATGGCCGGCTCGCGCCGGTAGCCCGCGGGTCTAGCCCGGCGGGCTCACTCGTAGGATGCGGGGAAGTCAGGGGAGGAAGGGAGACGCGTGAGCGAGAACGGGCCTGTGTGGTGGGAAGACGCGGTCGTCTACGAGGTGTACCCGCGGAGCTTCGCCGACGCGGACGGCAACGGCCTGGGTGACCTGCCCGGACTGCGGTCGCGCCTGCCCTACCTGGCCGACCTCGGCGTGGACGCCGTCTGGCTGACGCCCTTCTACCCGTCCCCGCTGGCCGACGGCGGATACGACGTCAGCGACTACCGCGCCGTGGATCCGCGGCTGGGCACCATGACGGACTTCGATGGGCTGGTCAAGGACGCCGAAACGCACCGGATCCGGGTGATCATCGACCTGGTGCCCAACCACTGCTCGAGCGCGCACCCGCTGTTCCAGGCCGCCCTGGCGGCGGCGCCTGGCAGCCCGGAGCGGGCCCTGTTCCTCTTCCGCGACGGGCGCGGCGCCGACGGCGAGCTGCCGCCGAACAACTGGAAGTCGAATTTCGGCGGGCTGGCCTGGACCCGCGTAACCGAGGCGGACGGACGGCCGGGACAGTGGTACCTGCACCTGTTCGACACCGGCCAGCCGGACTGGAACTGGCGGAACGAGGAGGTTCACGTCTTCTTCGAGCAGGTGATCAGGTTCTGGCTCGACCGCGGCGCGGCCGGCCTGAGGGTCGACGTAGCGCACGGCATCTATAAGGACCCCAACCTGCCCGACGAGCCCGACCCCGACCACCTGCACCACCCGCTCAACGCGCCCTCGGCCTACTACCACCGGCCCGAGCTGCAGCAGCTCTACCGGTCCTGGCGGGCCATCCTGGACTCCTACCCGGCTGACGGGTTTCCCGGAGCCCGGACCGCGGTCGGCGAGGTCTGGGCCGACACGCCGAGCACCCTGCGGCCCTACCTCCAGTCCGGCGGCCTGCCCCAGGTCTTCAACTTCGAGCTGATCCTGGCCAGCTGGAACGCGGCCTCGTTCCGCGACGCGATCGACGGAGTGCTCGCGCTGGCCGACGGCTCGCGCGCACCGTGGGTCATCGGCAACCACGACGTGCCCCGCCCGCCCAGTCGCTACCGGCTGGACGAAGGCTTCGGGCCGGAGATGATCGAACAGCTGGCGAGCCTCGGCTCCGCCCGTGCCGAGCTCGGCGCCCGCCGGGCGCGCGCCGCGGCGCTGCTGCTGCTCGCCCTGCCCGGATCGGCCTACGTCTACCAGGGCGAGGAGCTGGGCCTGCCCGAGGTCACCGACCTGCCCGCGGCGGCCCGGCAGGACCCGCGGTTCCGCCGCACCCATGGCCAGTCGCTGGGCCGTGACGGCTGCCGCGTGCCGCTGCCCTGGACCCGGACCGGCGCGGATTTCGGCTTCTCCGAGACCGCCTCGCCCGCGCCGTCTTGGCTCCCCCAGCCGCCCGACTGGGGCGGCTACAGCGTCGAAGCGCAGCTCGGCGACCCGGACTCGTTCCTCAGCTTGTACCGGGCCGCCCTCCGGCTGCGCCGCGACCACCCGGCCCTCGGCCGCGGCACGATGCGCTGGCTCGACGGGCCGCACGAGGCAGAGGGCTTCCTCTGCCTCGCCCGGGAACCGGGCTTCGTCTTCGCCGCGAACCTCGGCCCGGCCGCGGCGCCCCCACCGCCACACCGGGAGATCCTGCTGGCCAGCGAGCCGGGCGCGGTCGGCTCCGACGGGAACCTGCGGGTCGATACCGCGGTGTGGCTGTCCGCCTGAAACATCGAGCTGCCGCCGGCCGGGTGCGCGGCCGGCGGCAGACGGTCCCCCTCAGCTGAAGATGAGGTAACGGTTGGGCAGGTCGTACCGCCAGTTGGCATTCTCTGCCGGGATCGGCGGGAAGAACGGGAAGCCCGGATCGTTGTCGATGTCGTAGAAGTTGGTCGCGAACGCCGCGAACGGCTGACCGGGGATGTCGACGTACACCGTGACGTTGGCCTCGATCAGCCAGGGGTCGGGACCGGGGTTCGGCGTGGGCAGCAGGAAGAGCACTGGCGTGATCATCGGGGCCGTGCTGGGGAAGACGTCGTTCACGACCTCAATGGGCTGCATGCCACCGGTGGTCAGGTTGGCCTGGTCGAGCGTCATCCGCCAGGGCCGCGCCCCTAGCTGGACGCTGGCCGGGACAAGCCACCCGTTGCCTGGGAACGGGTTGGTGTAGATGAACGCCACCAGGAACGACAGACTCCCGGCCGGGATGATTTTGCTGGGCGGATAGATCAGCTGCGGGCCGGCGATCGTGATGGGCGACGTCGCGACCACGTCGAAGGCGACATACGGAGGTCCGCCCAGGTCAGTGGTCGGCCCGCCGATGCGCGGGGCCACGCCTGCGTTCGAGTGGCCGTTGCTCTTGGCCAGGTTGCTCTGGCCCCGCTGGGTCAGGCGGGCCGCTTGTTCGTTGGCCCATTGCGTGGCGAGCTCGCGGGCCTGCTCGGCAGATGTGGACGCCCCCGCGGCCACTGTTTCGGGGGGCGCAGGCGCTTCAGCGACTGCAGTCATGATGGACTCCTTGCGCTCCACTGGACAGCCTGGACGGCTACCCAAATCTCTTGTCTGTGCGGAGACAGGACAGCGGCGACAGATACACCCCAGAGCGACTTTTCTTGGACGGAGCGGTCTATTTCAGGCGGCGGCGGTCGTCGGGCAGGCGCTGGGTGATCCCGGCTCGGTCCAGGTACTCCAGCAGCGGGATGGCGACCCGCCGGGTCGTCCCCAGCGCCTGCCGGGCCTGGGCGGTGGTGAACGGCTGAGGCAGTCCGGCCAGGGTCCGGGCCGCCTCGGCCTCGGCGCCCGGCGCCAGCACGACGTGCTCGGCGATTCGCAGCAGCAGACCCGCCCGAACCGCCGCCCCGATGGCCCGCCCGTCCAGGCCGAGCTCACCCAGCCGCCCGGCCTCCGGCGCCATGAACGGCGCGGCGGTCAGGTCGGCCAGCACGGCCCGCACGCCCGCCAGGACCTGCGGAGGAAGCGAAGGCTGGGTTGCCTGGGACTGAAGTGGTTTCTGTGGTTCTCCGAGGTGCAGGTACCCGCCGTCGAGTCGGACCCGCGCCGGCGCGGGTCCGGCCGCTGGCTGCCGGGCCAGGGCCTCGACCAGAGCCCGATCCGGCAGCCGGAGCGCGGCCCGGGCCGCCTCGGGCGGCAGGCCGATGGCCAGCGGGTCGCGCCGGGCGTGCGCGGCGACCACCTCGGTAAGCTGCCCGCGCAGTTCGCCCCAGCGTGCGGAATCGGCGAGCCAGCCGCTAGCCGTGACGGGGGCCGGGAGGCTTCCGGTCACGCCCATGGCCGTTACCGCGCTGGCCCGCAACAGGCCATGCCGGCGCAGCAGGTCGGCGGCCGCCGGGACGTCTGGCCAGGTGGCTAGCTCACGCCCGGCCGCCGCGGCCGCGCCGCGGCGCACGAGCGCGGGCGGCACCACGTCGAGCACGGTGGCGCCGAAGATGGTCACGCCCGCGCTGCCCGGATCGCGCAGCAGCAGGCGGTCGCCCACGTGCAGCGGCAGCGGTTCGCGCAGTGTCAGCCGGGTTATTATCGTGCCGCCGGCGTCCGGGACCGGTCCGAGGGGGCGCAGCCGGGCCAGGATCCGCGCGGAGCCGATGTGCACGGTGATCTCGGGGGGCAGCCGGAGGCCAGCGGGGATGGCCAGCCTGACGTCGGCCACCTTGGTCATCGTCCAGCGGCCCGCGTCGACCAGGGCCATGCCCCGGGCCGGGAGGTCGGCCGGGATACCGCGCAGGTTGAGCGCCACCCGGGCCACCCCGCTGACCGAGGCGGCCAGCTCGCCCAGCGACTCGAGGCCGCGGATCCTGGCCGGGCGCATAGACGGGGTGAGCAGCAGTTCCTGGCCGGACCGGACGGTCCCGGCGGGCAGCGTGCCGGTCACCACCGTGCCGCTGCCCCGGATGCTGAACGACCGGTCCACCCAGAGCCGAACCGGCGCCGCGGCGTCCGGGACGGGCAGCGAGGCGACCAGGCGGACCAGTGCGGCACGCAGTTCAGCCAGCCCGGCGCCGGTCACCGCGCTCACCGCGACGGCATCCACCCGGCCCAGGCTGGTGCGCGACACGTGCTCAAGCGCCTGCCGGGTCGCGGGGCCGGGATCGGCCAGGTCGCAGCGGGTCACGACGAGCAGCCCGTGCCGGATACCGACCGCGTCGAGGGCGGCCAGATGCTCGGCCGACTGCGGCATCCAGCCGCCGTCGGCGGCCACCACGAAAAGCACGGCGGGGACCGGGCCCACGCCGGCCAGCATGTTCGGGACGAACCGCTCGTGGCCTGGCACGTCCACGAACGCCAGCCGCTCCCCGTCGGGCAGCGTCATCCAGGCGAACCCGAGGTCGATGGTCAGCCCCCGCCGCCGCTCCTCGGCCCACCGGTCCGGCTCCATCCCGGTCAGCGCTCGCACCAAGGCGGATTTCCCGTGGTCCACGTGCCCCGCGGTCGCGATCACCTGCACGGCCGGGCTCCGCGATCATGATCACGGGCACTTTTGGTCGCTATTCGGCCCAAACTGCCCGCGATCATGGAAATCACGCTCGAGCGGCCGCGAGGATGGCTGCAACTAGGGGCTCGTCCTGCTCGGGTAGCAGCGAGCGCAAGTCCAGCAGCAGCCGCCCGCCCTCGAGGCGGCCTACTACGGCGGGGGCTCCGCGGCGCAGGGGGACGGCCAGCGCCTCGGGCAGGCTTATCGCCGCGCTGGGCAGCTCGACGCCCGGCGCGCCGCCCCCGCCCACCGCCGCCGACGCAGGAACCACCCGCGCGTCGAGGCCGGTCTGGGCTAGGTGAGCCACGGCCCGTTCGGCTCGATCGAAGAGGGAAGCCGGGTCGGCGGCCAGGGCGGCGGCGACCGGCGGTACCGGTCCGGTGAGGGTCGCCTCCAGGGCGGCGAGGGTCAGCTTGTCCACCCGGAGGGCGCGGGCCAGCGGGTGCCGGGTCATCCGGCGCACCAGGTCGGCCCGGCCGAGCAGCAGGCCGGCCTGCGGGCCGCCGAGCAGCTTGTCCCCGCTCGCGGTGACCAGGGCGGCGCCGTCGCGCAGCGCGCTCGCGGCGCTGGGCTCGTCGGGCAGCAGCGGGTGCGGGACGAGCAGCCCGGAGCCGATGTCGAACACGACGGGAACGCCGTGGCTGTCGCCCAGCTTGGCCAGGGCCGGGACGCCGACGGTGGCGGTGAAGCCCTCGATGCGGAAGTTCGACGGGTGCACCTTGAGGATGAACGCGGTCCGCGGGCCGGTGGCCTCGGCGTAGTCGGCGACCGTGGTCCGGTTGGTCGTGCCGACCTCGCGCAGCGTGGCGCCGGTGCAGGCCAGCAGGTCGGGTAGCCGGAACCGGTCGCCGATCTCGATCAGCTCACCCCGGCTGATCACGATCTCAGGGGCCTCGGGATCGGCCAGGGCGGTCGCCGCGAGGACCAGGGCGGCCGCGTTGTTGTTGACCACGGCCACCGCCTCGGCCGCCGGGACGGCCCGGGCCAGGGCGTTGAGCGCGCCCGCGCCCCGGCGCGTGCGGACCCCGGCGGCCAGGTCGAACTCCACGTCGCAGGAACCCGCGGCGGCCGCGATCGCGTCTACCGCCGCGGCGGACAGCGGCGCGCGGCCCAGGTTGGTGTGCACCAGCACCCCGGTCGCATTGATCACCGGAGTCAGCCCGGCGGCCCGGGCGGGCAGTTCGGCGACCGCCGCGTCGGCGACCTGCTCCGGAGCGATCTGGCCGTCCCGGGCCCGCTGCTGGGCGCGGCCCACCGCTGCCTTGACCAGCGTCCGGCCCAGCCGGCGTTCGGCCTCGGCCAGCCGGGGGTCAGCCAGCACCAGATCGGTGCGCGGCACCAGGCGCCTGATGTCCACGTCGCGAAACATTACCCCTCGGCCCGAATACCACGCGTGCCTCCGGGTAGGGGGCCTGGCGGTCAGGTCCGCTAACTACACAATCGGTACTCACTCAGGAAGTGATAGGTATGGCTGGGATGCTGCAAATGCGGCGCAGCCGAGGGGCGGCCAGTGGATTCCTGCTGGTCCTGCTCGGACTTTGGGGCGCACTCATCCCCTTCATCGGACCGTATTTCCACTACGCCTACACGCCGGACACGGCCTGGACCTACAGCACAGCCCGGCTGTGGCTGGAGATCCTGCCGGGCGCGGCGGTGTTCCTCGGCGGCATCCTGCTCATGATCGCCACCGGCAGGCACGTCGCGCTGTTCGGCGCCGTCTTGGCCGCGGCGGCCGGCGCCTGGTTCACCCTCGGCACCATCCTCAGCCCGCTGTGGAACAACCACGTGACCCTGGGCGGTTCGCCGGCCAGTTCCACCCAGTTCATGCGGATCATGGAGCAACTCGGCTTCTTCTCCGCGCTCGGCCTGGTCATCATGTTCGTCGCAGCCGCGGCGTTCGGCCGGATCATGTCCGTAGCCTCCGGGATCCGGGTCGTCGAGACCGCTCCGGCGGCCGAGACGATCCCGGCCGAGGAGAGGGTTCCGGCCCGCACCGGCCCGACCCTGACCCTGCCGTTCCGGCGGGCGCGGACCGAGACCGTCGAGACCCGCGACGACGAGACGCAGACCGTCGGGTAGCTCGACCCACTATCATCGGCTGGCACGACACCATTCGTGCCAGCCGATGATGCGTTGGGCCTAATGGAGGGACGTGGCGGTGCGGGCAGAGCCAGCAGCGGCGGACCAGGGGTCCAAGGGGGCCAAGGGNNCGCGGTGGCTGCTCCCGGCCGGGGCGGTCCTGTTGCTCGCGGTGCTGGCCGTGTACCTGGCCGACCTGGCCACTCACCTGTCCACGATGGCCGCCATGCGGGACCTGGTGGTGTACCGGAACGGCGGGCTCATCGTCCGGCACGTCGCGCCCGCCTACGACGGCCACCGGGCCTCACCGCTGTACGACTGGACCGGGCAGAACGGCGTCCAGTTCACCTATCCCCCGTTCGCCGCGGCGGTCTTCGCNNCTGGGTTACGCGGACCGGCCCCGGGTCCGGCTGGGCGCGACGTTCGGGGTGTCCGCGCTGGCCCTGCTCACCGAGCCGGTGCAGCAGACGCTGGGCCTCGGTCAGGTCAACCTGCTGCTCATGCTGCTCGTCGTGGCCGACCTGCTGACCCCCTCGGCGTTGCGCGGTCAGACCCGCTGGTGGCACGGGATCGGGATTGGCCTGGCGGCCGGGGTGAAGCTGACCCCGCTGATCTTCATCCCGTACCTGCTGCTGGTCCGCAGGTACCGGCAGGCCGCCGTGGCCGCCGGGGTGTTCGTAGCCACGGTGGCGCTCGGCTACGCGGTGCTGCCCAAGGACTCCGGCACCTACTGGGTGCACGGGCTGTTCCTGAAGGCCAACCGGATCGTGTTCCTCGGCACCCGAGGCAACCAGTCGCTGCGCGGCGCGGCGACCCGGCTGGCGGGCAGCGTGACCTCCGGCACCGTGCCGTGGATCGTGGCGGGGATCCTGGTCGTGATCGTCGGCTTGGTCGCCGCGGCCGTCCTGTACCGTGCCGGGCAGCCGGTGGCCGCGATGCTGGCCTGCGCGCTGACCGGCCTGCTGGTCTCACCGCTGAGCTGGGACCACCACTGGGTCTGGGTGGCGCCGGCCATCGCGCTGCTGGCGCACTTGGGGGCCCGGGCCCGCGGCGTGGTCCGGGCCGCGTGGTGGGTGGCCGCGGGCGGGCTGGTGCTGGTGTTCGGCGCGTGGCCGCAGTTCTGGGATCTCTCCCAGTCCGGGCTGACCCCGGCCGGGCTGTTCTGGTACGGGCCCACGCACTACTTCGCGACCGGCGACCAGCCGTGGTATCCCGAGTTCCACTGGCACGGCCTGCAGCTACTGGCCGGTAACAGTTTCGTGCTGGCCGGCCTGATCGGGCTGGCCGCCCTGTGCGTGGCCGCGTTCCGGGTGGGGCACCGCCGGGCCTCGCCGTGAGCGATGAGCTCGCGCGGATGCGCGAGCGGCTGGCCACCCGCGTCGTCGCCGCCCACCGGATCGGCAGCGAGCGCGTCGCCGCCGCGCTGCACGCCGTGCCGCGGCACCTGTTCCTGCCCGAGCAGCGGCCGGAGGCCGCCTACCGCGACGACGCCATCGTGACCAAGCGGGACGAGGCCGGGCAGCCGATCAGCTCCTCCTCCCAGCCCGCCATCATGGCCATCATGCTGGACCAGCTGGACCTGGCCCCCGGCCACCGGGTGCTCGAGATCGGCGCCGGGACCGGCTATAACGCCGCGTTGATCAGCCACATCGTCGGCCCGACAGGCCAGGTGACCAGCGTCGACATCGACCCCGAGCTGGTCGCGGCGGCCCGGGAGCACCTGGCCTCGGCCGGGTTCGGCGACGTCACCGTGGTTGTTGCGGACGGCGCCGGGGGCGACCCGGAGCACGCGCCCTACGACCGGATCATCGCTTCGGTCGGCGTCAGCGACCTGGCCCCGGCCTGGCTGGCGCAGGCCGCCGCGTCGGCCCGGATCGTGGTACCGCTCGACGTGCGCGGCACCCAGCTGTCGGTCGCGTTCGAGCGCGCCGACCCGGCCACCCTCGACGGGCCGTGGACGAGCCGATCGCTCGCGCCGTGCGGGTTCATGCGGATGCGCGGCGTGCTGGCCGGACCCGAACGCGTCGTGCCGCTCGCGCCGGGCTTGTCCCTGCTGCTGCCCGACGGGATACCGGCCGGCGGGATGCTGGCTGACGGGATGCTGGCCGACGGCACGCCGCAGGTGGCCGGGGAAGCCGTGGCCGCCTTGGCGGCCGGGCCAGCCGCGCGGCACCCGACCGGGGTTCGGGCCACCTCGGCGCAGGTGTTCTGGGGGCTGGGCCTGTGGCTGGCGGCCCACGAGCCCCGGTCGTTCCGGCTCACCGAGGAACGGCCGTCCGGGCGGCGCGGCGGGTCCGGGGGCCGGCTCACCGGGGCGCCGTGGCGCGGACCGGGCTGGCACTCCACCCTCGGGCTGCTAGATGGCGACGGCCTGGCCATCCTCACCTGCGCCACGGCTGACCGATCCGGCCTGCTCGCTCTGGACACGGCCGGGTTCGGCCCGGACGCGGCGCGGCTCGCCGCTGACCTCGCTGCGCACGTCCAGGCCTGGGGCGAGGCGGGCCGGCCGGGCATCACGGGCCTGCACGTCGACGCGTACCCGCGGACCTCGGCTGACCAGCCGCAGCCCGCCGACGACGCGCTGATTATGGAGCGACCCGGCACACGGTTCGCGGTGTACCACGACTAGCCTTGGAAAGCGTGACCGACAGCATGGGCAAGCACCTCGAAACCGAGCAGAAGTACGACGCCGCCGCCGACTTCGCCCTGCCCGACCTCAGCGGCCTGGAAGGACGCACGAAGGCGACGGGACGGCAGCGGTACTACCTGAGCGCCACTTACTTCGACACCGAGGAACTCGACCTCATCAAGCACCGGGTCACGCTGCGCCGCCGCGTCGGCGGCCCGGACGAAGGCTGGCACCTCAAGCTGCCGGTGCGCAAGGACACCAGGCAGGAGATCCGCACGCCGCTCAGCGAGGGCGACACCGGAACCGTCCCGGCGCAGCTGGCCGCTGAGGTCCAGGACATCACCGCAGGCCGGCCTCTGCACCCGATTGCCATCCTGGATACCGAACGGACCGTGGTGACACTGGCCGGTCAGGCGGGCGAGCCGCTGGCCGAAGTGGCCGACGACCTTGTGACCGCTGACCGGCTCGACCAGCCCGGGGCGGAGCCCATGAGGTGGCGCGAGATCGAGGTCGAGGCGGTCGAGGGCGCCAAGGTGGGGGGCCTGCTGGAGGCGGTCGGCCAGGCCCTGCGCGAGGCCGGGGCGACACCGTCCCCGTCCGCGTCCAAGCTCGGACGGCTCCTCGGCACCGGCTGAGCCCCGGGTTTCCTGGCCCGGGGCTTCCTTCAGGTGCTCCCCAGGGTTGGTGCGGGCCAGCCAGGTTCGTGGCGATCTCAGAGGGTACTCATAGCGGGTTCTGACCTGCCGGTCGCATGATTCGCATGAGATGGGAGGCCTAGGGAGTTCGCACTAGGTGAGAATTTGGACAAAGGACCCGTGCCTCGCGGGCATACTAGGCACAGATCTGATCATGACGAGTGAGCCTGAGGAACATGGATAACTACAGCCCGGACCCGGGATCCCCCGGGCCGGGATTGTCGGCACCTGGCATTGAGCGGGAGGACGGGGCCCCGGCGCGGGTGCTCGTGGTCGACGACGAGCCGAGCCTGGCCGAGTTGCTGGCCAGCGTGCTGCGGTACGAGGGCTGGACGGTAAAGACCGCGGGTAACGGGGCCGACGCGGTCCGGACCGCGCGCGAGTTCCGCCCCGACGCCGTGGTGCTGGACGTCATGCTCCCCGACTTCAGCGGTATAGAGGTCATGCGCCGGCTCCGGGTCGAGATACCGCAGGTGTGCGTGCTGTTCCTGACCGCGCGGGACGCGGTGGAGGACCGGATAGCGGGCATCACCGCCGGCGGCGACGACTACGTGACCAAGCCGTTCAGCCTGGAGGAGGTCCTGGCCCGGCTGCGCGGGCTGCTGCGCCGGGCCAACCTGACCCGCGCGCACACCGAGGGATCGCTGGCCGTCGGCGACCTGACGATGGACGAGGACGCGCGCGAGGTCCGCAGGGACGGTGAGCTGATCGACCTGACCGCGACCGAATTCGAGCTGCTCAGGTTCCTCATGCGCAATCCCCGGCGGGTGCTGTCCAAGGCGCAGATCCTGGACCGGGTGTGGAACTACGACTTCGGCGGCCAGGCGCATGTCGTCGAGCTGTACATCAGCTACCTGCGCAAGAAGATCGACGCGGGCCGGGTGCCGCTCATCCATACCGTCCGTGGTGTCGGCTACGTGCTGAAACCAGCTGGCTAATGGCGGCCCCGCGGGCGCAGCGGCCGGGCCGGCGGGCGCGGCTAGCCGCCCTGCTGTCCTGGCGCACGATCAGCGGCAAGCTCATCATCGGTCTCGTCGTGCTGTTCGCGCTGGCCGGCGCCGCCGTCAGCGTCGTCACCGCGAACTCGCTCAGTAATTCGCTGATGTCTTCGCTTGACCAGCAACTGCAGTCCGCGACCCAGACCTGGTTCACCTGCGTCCAGTCCCAGGACGGGGACCACACCGACGCCTACCAGGATGATCCAGATGGTTACTCTGCGTGCAGCGGACAGGGGCAGGCACCCGGGACGTTCGAGGTGCTGCTGACCGGGAACTGGGCGGCATACAAGAAAACCGTGAAGGAGGCGTGTCCGCTCTCCGCCACGGACACGGCCACGCTGGTGGCCCTGAGTGCGGCGACCGACCAGAACCCGCCTGGTTCATCTGGCGCCGATAGCCCGCCTGGACCGGGTGGCGTCGTGCCGTCCAGGCCGCCCGCCACGACCCACGAAGTCACGCTGTCGTCGCTTGGCGGTGAGTACCTGCTCACCAAGATCCCTGGCCCGGCGCACGGCACCGATCTGGTCACCGGGCTGCCGCTGAGCACGGTCGACGGCACCCTTGCTCGCGTCGAGAACACCGAGCACGGGGTGTTCGCGGGCGTCCTGCTGCTCGCCGTCGTCCTGGGCGCCGGGCTGGTACAGCTCTCACTGCGGCCGCTGCACCGGGTCGCCGCCACCGCGACCAGGGTGACCGAGCTGCCGCTGGATTCCGGTGAGGTCACGCTGCCGGCCGGGGTGCCCGACAGCGACCCGCGCACCGAGGTGGGCCGGGTCGGCGCCGCCTTCAACCGGATGCTCTTCCACGTCGAGAAGGCGCTAGGCCGCCGCGCCGCGAGCGAGGCCCGGCTGCGCCGGTTCGCGGCCGACGCGAGCCACGAGCTGCGCACGCCCCTGTCCGCGATCCGCGGCTACGCCGAGCTGGCGCTGCGGCATCCGGGACCCGTGCCGGAAGAGGTGACGCACGCACTCAGGAGGGTGCAGTCCGAGTCGGTGCGGATGGGCGTGCTCGTGGATGACCTGCTGCTGCTGGCGCGCCTGGACGCCGGGCGCCCGCTCGAGCGCGAGCCCGTCGACCTGTCCAGGCTGGCCATCGAGACGACAAGCGACGCGCGGGTGGCGCGCAGCGACCATCGCTGGCGGCTGGATCTTCCCGACGAGCCGATCGTGGTGAACGGCGACGAGCACCGGCTGCATCAGGTCCTGGCCAACCTGCTCAGCAACGCGGGCAAGCACACTCCGCCGGGCTCCACCGTGAGCGTCGCCCTCACCGCCGATCCGCCGCTGCCCGGGGACTCCCGGGAAACGGGTTCGGTCCAGCGCGGCGTGCTGCCGCCGGGCCCGCGGGTCGAGCTGAGCATTACCGACGACGGTCCCGGCATCCCGCCCGAATTGCTTCCTGAGCTGTTCGAGCGCTTCACCCGGGCCGACACCTCACGCGCGCGAGACTCAAGCGCCTCCGGCAAGAGCACCGGCCTCGGCCTGGCCATCGTGGACGCCGTCGTGGCCGCGCACGCAGGCTGCATCTCGGTGACCAGCCGGCCGGGGATGACCAGGTTCGCCATCCTCTTGCCGCTGCTGCGCGAACCGGCCGATCAGCCTCAGGTCACCGCGGTCTGAACCTGTGCCGGACGTGCTGACCGGTCCTGTGCCAGCGCTCATCTGCCGCGGTCCTTCCGGGTCTCCTCTTGATGATCTGCGCTCAGGACCAGGCGATCCCGGCATCAGGTGCGTCGTCGGCGAGTACCGTCCCTTCGATGAGCCCGTACGGCCGGTCGGCCGCGTAGTAGACCTCGTTCTCGTTGGCCAGCCCGAACGGGGCCAGGTCAACGAGGAAGTGATGCTTGTTGGGCAGCGCGAGCCGGACCTCGCAGATCTGCGGGACCGCGGTCACGATCGCGCTGCCCATCGCGTACAGGGTCTGCTGCAGCGAATAGCTCTCGGTCTGGGCGAAGGCCTCGATCAGGGCCGCCTTGGCCGCCTGGAAGGCGGCGCCCCAGTCGGCGTCCGGCTGCCGGAACCGCCATCGCGCGCTGACCACGGTGGCCAGCATCCGGTCATAGGCGTCTTCGAGCGTGGTGTACTCATCGCGGGCAAAGCCCCAGAACTGCGAGCCGGCGGTGTTCAGGACGATGAGGTCACCGACGCCGCCGACCACGCTGCGGCCCAGCCCGGCGTCGTCGATCACGGTGACGGTCCTGGTGTACTGCCCGGACCGCGTGAACGAGTGACCGGTACCCGAGACCCGGATCCAGGGGTACTCCTGGATCGTGATGCGCGCCCGCGAGATGGCCTCCTGGCCGCCGGTGTAGTGCGCGGCCAGCTCGAGCGCGAACGCCTCCGGCTCGATCCCGCCGAGCTTCTTGGCCAACCCATACACGGTGTTCTTCTGTGTGTCGGTGGGCAGTACCCGGGAGTTGTCCCCGGTCAGGTGGGCGGCGGCGAGGTCGCCGGACAAGCTGCTGGAGACGTTCCAGTCCCGGACCAGGTCGCTGCCTTCTGGCCCGGCCCCCCGGCTGACGTGAACCACTCGTACCTCAGCCTTGCCGTACTGGTTAGCGCCAAGCCGGACCATGACCGCCCTCGTTCCGTTTCAGCTGCCCGGTGGACAGCCTAACCGCGGTCGCGGCCAGAGTGAGGGCTTGTCCTTGAGTCAGTGTCCGTCTTGGAGGGCGACCGGCTCGTCTGGCAGAGCGACCGCGCCGTGGTCCAGGGCCGTTTCCACGACGCCTTCGCGTTCGCGCGGGAACAGGTGCCAGTGGTTGAACACCAGGTTGAGCACGAAGACCACGATCACCGTCGAGGTGATGCTGGAACCGAAGATGACCTGGAAGTTCTGCGGGAAGTGCATGTAGAAGCTGGGCTGGATGACCGGGATCAGCCCTAAGGACAGCGCCACGGCGACGATCAGGAGGTTGTGATTGCCGTCGAAGGATGTCTTGTTCAGCGTCTTGATACCGATCGCGGTCACCAGCGCGAACATGACCGTGGCCGCGCCGCCGATGACGGGGGCGGGCAGGTCGGCGACCACCGCGCCGACCTTCGGCACCAGCCCGAGGATGATCAGGGCCGGCTGCGGACCCGCGTCATCGCGATCAGGCCGACGTTCTCGGCGTAGGCGGTGTCGGGGAAGGAGTTCATGAAGCCGGCCAGCAGGGCGGACAGGCCGTCGGTGGCCAGCCCGCGGGCCAGGTCGCTGGGCGACAGTTTCTTGTCCACCATCTCGGACACGGCCAGCATGTCCGCGGTCGACTCGGTGTAGGTCACCAGCACCACGATGCACATGGAGATGATGGCCGCGGCCTCGAACTTAGGATGGCCGAAGTGGAACGGCGGGGAGATGCCGAACCATTTGGCCGATCCGACGCCGGCGAACTTCATCAGGCCCATCGGCCAGGCGATGAAGCAGCCGATAATGATCGAGATCAGCACGGCGGTCTGGCCGATGAACCCGGAGAACATCCGGGTGATGAGGATGATCAGCAAGATGACGGCGGCGGCCAGCAGGATGTGCGAGATCTGGCCCGAGTCGGTGTTCATGGTCGTGACCACCGAGCCGGTCGCGGTGCTGTACTCGGCGTAGGTTTTCCCGTTCACCGTGGTCGTGACGGGGACGGCGGCGACGAAGTTGCTGAACTTGTTGCCCGCGATCAGGCCGATGTCGGCGCCGATCAGCGAGAGCCCGATCATGGCGATGACCGTGCCGGTGACCAGCGGCGGGAAGAATCTCAGCACCATGGAGAACGGCTTGGCGATGATCAGCCCGAATACCCCGGAGCACAGCAGCGCCCCGTAGACGACGGCCAGGCCGCTCCGCCCGCCGTAGGAGTTGGCGATGATGATCATCGGATTCAGCACGGTGAAGGTCGCCCCGGCCACCACCGGCATCCGGACGCCGATGATCTTGGAGATGCCGACGGACTGTAGTACCGAGGCGATACCGGAGACCAGCAGGTCGGCGCTGACGAGCAGGGCGATGTCGGAGGAGTCCAGGCCGACCGCGGGACCGACGATGAGCGGCACCGCGACCGCGCCGGCGTACATGATGAACAGGTGCTGCAGGCCGAGGATCAGCAGCCGTCCCGGCGGCGGTACCTGGTCCACCGGATGTTTCGCCGGTTTCTCGCCCGGCGCGAGCTCCATGGTGGCAGCTTCTGACATGCGTCCTCCCCTGGGTTGGTGTGCTGGCGAACCGCTCAGGACCAGGCGATCCCGGCGTCTGGTGCGTCGTCGGCGAGCACCGTTCCCTCGATGAGCCCGTACGGTCGGTCGGCCGCGTAGTAGACCTCGTTCTCGTTCGCCATGCCGAACGGGCTCAGGTCTACGACGAAGTGATGCTTGTTCGGCAGCGCCAGCCGTACTTCGCAGACCTGCGGCACGGCGGCGAGGATCGCGCTGCCCATCGCGAACAGGGTCTGCTGCAGCGAATAGCTCTCGGTCTGGGCGAAGGCGCCGATCAGCGCGTCCAGGGCGCCCGGGAAGGCGGCGCCCCAGTCGACGTTGGTCTCGCGGAACCGCCACTGCGCGCTGACCACGGTGGCGAGCATCCGGTCGTAGGCGTCTTCGAGCGTGGTGTACTCATCGCGCGGAAAACCCCAGAACTGCGAGCCGGTGGTGTTCAGGACGATGAGGTCACCGACGCCGCCGACCACGCTGCGGCCCAGCCCGGCGTCGTCGATCACGGTCACGGTCCTGGTGTACTGCCCGGACCGGGTGAACGAGTGACCGGTGCCGGAGACCGGGATCCAGGGGTACTCCTGGATCGCGATGCGCGCCCGCGAGATGGCTTCGGCGCTGCCGGTGTAGTGCGCGGCCAGCTCGAGCGCGAACGCCTCGGGCTCGATCCCGCCGAGCTTCTTGGCCATCGCGTACACAGTGTTCTTCTGCGTGTCGGTGGCCAGCACATTGGAGTTATCGCCGGTCAGGTGGGTGGCGGTGAGGTCTCCGGACAGGCTGGACGAGACGTTCCAGTCGCGGACCAGATCAGTTCCGTCGGCTCCGGCGGCTCGGCTCACGTGCACCACGCGTACCTCGGCCTTGCCGTACCGGTTACCGCCGAGGGTGACCATAACCGCCTCGTTCCGTTGCCGGGGGCTTGCTGCCGGGGCTTGTGCAGGCCGCGCTTACTGGCAGCGTGACAACCAGGGGTTACACCGAGAGGTCCGGTGAGTTATAGCTTTATGTCGGAATTCTTATTCAGCGCGGCGAATACGCGGTCGCGGGTGAACGGCAGGTCGGTCAGCCGGCGTCCGGTCGCGTCCCGGACCGCGTTCGCCAGCGCCGGAGCGACCGGGTTGAACGGCGCCTCGCTCATCGGCTTGGCGCCGAGCGGCCCGCGCGGGTCCTGCGACGCCGCGAAGTGCACCTCGGTCGGCGGGACGTCGGCGAACTGCGGCAAGTGGTACTGGCGGAAGGTGCGGGTACTGACCCGGCCGGCTGCGTCGATATCCACGTGCTCGTACAGCGCGGCGCCCAGCGCCTGCGCCAATCCCCCCTCGACCTGGCCCCGGCACTGCCCGGGATTGATGACGGTGCCCGCGTCGGCCGCCTGCACGCTCTGCAGGATCCGGACCTCCCCGGTCGCGGGCCGGACGGCCACCCGGAAACCCTGGACGTTGAACGAGACCGACCGGGGCGTGCCGTCGCTGGTCGCCTCGGCTTCCAGCAGCTTTCTCGCGTGTGCCGGGTCCGCGGCGCGCTCGTCGGCCAGCGGCTGCGCGGTGCGCAGGTCCGCCAGTTTCTGCGCGGCGCGCAGGGTGGCCAGGCCGGCCACCACCGTGCCGGTCGAGCCGTAGGCGCCGGTGTCGTGCCGGACCAGGTCGGTGTCGGACTGTCGCAGCTCGATCTGGTCCACTTCGGTGCCCAGCGCCTGGGCGGCCAGCTGCCGGTGCACGGTGGAGGTGCCGTTGCCGAACTCGGGCGTCCCGACCCAGAGCGTGTAGCCGCCGCCAGGCCGTTCGGCGATGCGGGCGTGCGAGTAGTGGCCGCCGGGCGGCACGGTGTCGAGCATCGTCACCGCCATCCCGGTGCCGGTCAGCCAGCCGGGTTCTGGCGGCGGTGCTTCCCCGCGGCCGCTGGCCAGCGCCTCCGCCACCAGGTCCAGGCACTCGGGTAGCCCGTAACTGGCGACCTCGACGTCCTCGGGCTCCTCACTGACCGAGATCAGCGGGTCACCGGGCCGGATGACGTTGCGGCGGCGGAACTCGACCAGGTCCAGGCCTAGCTTCCTGGCCAGCTCATCGAGCGCGGACTCCACGGCGAAGGCCGACTGAGACAGCCCGTAGCCGCGGAACGCCCCGGCAGGCACGGTGTTGGTGTACACCGACCAGCCATCCACCTTCTTGTTCGGGCATCGGTACAGGGCCAGGGCCTCGCCGCAGCTGTGCATCAGCACGCCGCCGCTGTGGTTCCCGTAGGCGCCGGTGTTCGCCACGGTCTGGATGGCCAACGCAGTCAGCGTGCCGTCGGCGGTGGCCCCGGCCTGGACGGCGATCCGCATCGGATGCCGGGTGGTGGCGGCGGCGAACTGTTCCTCGCGGGTGAATTCCAGCTGCACCGGCCGCCGCAGGCGCAGCACGGCCAGGGCGACTACGTCCTCGGTCAGCATCTCCTGCTTGCCGCCGAACCCCCCACCGACCCGGGTGGCCTGGACGCGCACCTGGCCGGGCGGCAGGCCGAAGAGCCTGCTGACCGCGTCCCTGGTCAGGAAGGGGGTCTGGGTGCTGCTGCGCAGGATCAGCCGGTCGCCCTCGAGCCAGCCGATGGCGGCGTGCGTCTCCAGGTGGGCGTGCTGGACCCGGTGGATACTGAAGCTCTCGCTGACCACCGCCGCCGCCCGGGCCAGGCCGGTGGCCACGTTGCCGATGTCACCGTGCACCTCGGCGGCGACATTGCGCCGCGGCCGGGCGATCCCGCTGCCCGCGGTCTTATCCCCGTGGAGCAGCGGGGCGCCCGCGGCCATGGCCTCGTCGGGGTCGAATACCGCGGACAGCACTCGGTAGGAGACCGTGACCAGGGCGGCACCGGCCTGCGCCGCGGCCAGCGTCTCCGCCACCACCGCGGCGACGCGCTGGCCGATGAAGCGGACCACCCGGTCGAGCAGCACGGTGTCGTGCGGATCGTCCTCGACCTTCTCGTGCCGGGCGGTGGAGTAGAGCACGTCGGGGGCGTCGGCATGGGTGAACACCGCCAGCACGCCGGGTACGGCCATCGCGGCGCTGGTATCGACCGACTCGATCTCGGCGTGCGCGTGCGGCGACCGGACCAGCGACATGTGGGCCAGCCCGGGCAGCGCCAGGTCGAGGGTGTAAGGCTCGCGGCCGGTAACCACCCGGCGGCCGGCCGGCGCGGGCAAGCTGGCGCCAACTGGTGCCACGGCCTTTGGTGCCACGGCCTCGGCAGTCGCGGATGGTACGCAGGCCAAGGCCCGGGCTATGGACTGGTAGCCGGTGCAGCGGCACAGGTTGCCCTTCAGCGCCCGGCCGGGCTCAGCCCGCTGCGTGTCGTCCAGGGCAGCCACCGTCATGATCATCCCGGCGGTGCAGAAGCCGCACTGGAACCCCTGTGCGTCCAGGAACGCCTGCTGGACTGGGTGCAGCTCATCCTCGTCCGCGGCGAGTCCCTCGATCGTGGTCACCTGGTGGTCGACCGCCCGCACCGCCGGGAAGATGCAGCTGTGCACGGGGACACCGTCCACGTGCACGGTGCAGGCGCCGCAATCGCCTGCGTCACAGCCCTTCTTCACCCCGAACCACCCCTGCTGGCGCAGGTAGGTGCGCAGGCACTGGCCGGGGGCGGGCGGCTCCGCGGCGGGGACGCCGTTGACGATCATGCGGGTGCCAACTCCTCGAGGACCTCAAGGGCCAGGTGCCCGGTGATGGCCTCCCGCCAGGCCGGGGAGCCGTGCACGTCATCGTGATACGGCGGCGCGGCGACGGCCAGGGACGCCTGCAGCTCGTCTTGCGTGGGAGGCGAGGCGAACCGGAGCTGGACCGGCCGCGGGGTCGCGGCGGTCACCGTGAGCACCAGCGTGCCATCGGCCGACCGGCGGCCGATGACGACCGCCGCCGAGCGGCCCAGCGGTGACAGCGAGAGCTGCCGGAAGGCCGTCAGGCCGCCCAGCGCACGGGCCGGCAGGTGCACCGAGCGCAGCAGCTCACCAGGTTGCAGCACATTACGACCGGCGCCGGTCACGAAGTCGGTGACACCGACGCTGCGGGCTGCGCCGTCCGGGCACCAGATGGTGCATATCCCGTCGAGAGCCGAGGTGAGCGAGATCATCGGTCCGGCCGGCAAGGCCAGGCAGAGGTTCCCGCCCACGGTGGCGGCGTTCCATACCTTGAACGAGCCGAGGAGCGCGGCGCAGCACTGGCCGATCAGCGGGGCGGCCCGCCACTGCGGGGCCCGCATCCGGGCCAGTTCGGCCAGCGTGCAGGTGGCGCCGATCTCCAGCCCGTCCCGGCTCACCCGCAGCGACGGCCAGCCGAAGGCGTACAGGTCAAGCAGCCGGGACAGGTCCGGCTGCGGCTCGGAGAACAGCCAGGTACCGCCGGCCAGCCAGGCATCACCCGGGCGCCAGGCGCCCAGCCTGGCGTCGACGACCTCGGTAATGCCGGGTAGGTCCATGATCAGGCTTTCGTCCTGGCCAGCCCGCCGATTCGCGCGCTCGCCGCGGCGGCCCCGGCCGCCAGCTCCCCGGCATCCGCGTTCACCAGCTGGCCGTCGCTCACCACCGGGCGGCCGTGGACCCAGAGCCGGTCCAGGGCCGGAGCGCCGAAGACCAGCGTGCACAGCGGATCGGCGATGCCGGCGCCGGCCAGGCCGCCGACCTGCCACAAGGCGACATCGGCCAGCTTGCCCACCTCCAGCGAGCCAAGCTCGCCTTCGCGGCCGAGGCAGCGCGCCCCGCCCATGGTCGCCAGACGCAGCGACTCCCGGACCGACAGCGCCAGCGGGCCGTGGGCGAACCGGGCAGCCAGCAGTGCCTGGTGCAGCTCGTCGATCATCTTGCCTGACTCGTTGGAGGCCGAGCCGTCAACGCCGAGGCCGACGGGCGCGCCGGCCGCCAGCAGATCCCGCACCCGCGCGATGCCGGAGCCGAGGCGGCCGTTGGAGGTCGGGCAGTGGGCCACGCCGGTGCCGGTGGCCGCGAACCGGCTGACCGCCTCATCGGACAGGTGGACGCAATGAGCCAGCCACACGTCCGGACCGAGCCAGCCGAGATCCTGGGCGTACTGGGCCGGCGTCCGCCCGTAGGTCTCGAGGCAGAATTCCTCCTCGTCCAGGGTCTCCGCGAGGTGCGTGTGCATCCGGACTCCCGCCTGCCTGGCCAGCTCGGCGCTGTCGCGCATCAGCTCGGCGGTGACCGAGAAGGGCGAGCACGGCGCGACCGCGATCCTGGTCATCGCCCCGGGCGAGGAGTCATGCCAGCGGTCGATCGCGTCGGCAGTGGCCGCCAGGATGTCGTCGTGCTTCTCGACGACCGAGTCCGGCGGCAGGCCCCCCGATGACTGCCCCAGGTTCATCGACCCGCGGCCGGGGTGAAACCGCAGCCCGATCTGGCGGGCGGCGAGGATCCCGGCCTCGAGGAGGTCGCCGCGCCCGGCCGGGAAAACGTAGTGGTGATCGGCGGTGGTGCTGCAGCCGGACAGCGCCAGCCAGCCCAGATTCGCGGCCGCCGAGGCGTGCACGAGATCTGCGTCCAGCCTGGCCCAGACCGGGTACAGGGTGGTCAGCCAGCCGAACAGGGTGTCGTCGGCCGCGTACCCGCGGGTGATCCACTGGTACAGGTGATGATGGGTGTTCACCAGGCCGGGAGTGGCCAGCAGGCCCGAGCCGTCGACCCGCTCCCCGCCCGCGTACTGCGGCGGCAGCGGCCCCGGCCCGACCGCGACGATCCGGTCGTCCTGCATGACCAGGTAGCCGGCCGGGTGTTCCGTCCCGGCCCCGTCCACCGTCGCGATATGGCAGCCATCAATCGCCAGCACGCCCGCAGCCTCCTCCAGATCGTGGTACTCCAGTGTGGCCAGCGGTTATTACAACGGTATTTCCGGTCTTGTGCTCAGCTTCGAGGTCAAGCCTGCTGCGGTGCGCAGATCGGATCGCTTGTGTGCTAGTTCTAAGGCATGGACACCGGCCAGCGGCGGCTCCTGGCGACGATGCCGCTGCACGCGATCACCTCGACCTACGGCGAGGAGGGTTTGCGGGAGCGGTTCGCGGTGGAGATCGAGTCGCTGCCCGGGCAGGACCAGCGCCGCCTGAACCGGGCCCTGGATCTTGCCTCCCGGCTGCACGCGAACGACCGCAGGGAGCGCGAACCCTACGTCAACCACCTGCTGCGGGTGGCGATCCGGATCATGTCCCACTACGGCGTGCACGACGCCGACGTGATCTGCGCCGCCCTGCTGCACGACGCGGTAGAAGATCACGCCGCCGAGCTGACCGGCGGCGTCGACGACCAGGAGGCCGCGCTCGCGGTGCTGGCCGCGGAGTTCGGGCCGCGGGTAGCCGAACTGATCGGCGCCGTCACCAACCCGGTGTACACGCCGGACCGGGACGTGCACGAGCAGTACCGGGAGCACGTCGCGGAAAGCCTGCGCAGTCACCCGTGGGCGCGGATCATCAAGGCATCCGACTTCACCGACAACGGCGTCGGCCTGATCCATACCACCGGTCCCCGGGTGCGCACGCTGGCCGGCAAATACGCCCCGTTGGTCCCGATCCTGCGGGAGCTTATCGAGCTCCCTGACACCCCCCTTAACGCACCGGCCCGGCAGCACATCCTGTCTCAGCTTGACCGGGCCGCGGACCGGTTCGCGGCCGTCCTGCCGTCAGGCGAGGCGCCCGAGGGCGCCTGATACGTGCACCACGGCCCGTTCAGCTAGGAAGCGTCACGGCCCAGAGGTTCCGTACCAAAGCGCCGGATCTTCACTGCCGTGGTCAAGGTGGCGGGTAAAACGAAGAGGTGCCGGAACTTCCCGAGGTTGAAACCGCTCGCAGCCTGATCGCGGATCAGGCCCTGCACCGCCGCATTGTCGATGTCGACGACGCTGACACGTTCGTATGCCGACCGCACTCCCCCGGCGAGTTGCGCGCCGCGCTGACCGGGCGCGTGCTCACGGCGGCTCGCCGGCGCGGCAAAACCATGTGGTGCGAGAGCTCTGACGTGAACCGCTCGACCGGCGCCGGCCCCGACCTCGGTATCCACCTGGGCATGGGGGGCCGCATCGTGGTCACGTCCCCAGGCGGCGAGGCGGTCGAAGGCGGCGGCCCGGCCCGCCGCGACGCGCAGCCGCGCAAGGCCGCGTGGAACCGCTTCGCTCTCGAGTTCGCTGATGGCGGCAGCCTGGTGCTCTTCGACAAACGCCGGCTCGGGCGGGTCCGGCTGAACCCCGACATCGACGCGCTCGGCCCGGACGCCGCGGAGGTCACGCCCGCGGAGTTCCGCGGCCTGATCACGAAAGGGTCAATCGCGGTCAAGGCCCGCCTGCTTGACCAAGCCAAGATCGCCGGAGTCGGGAACTTGCTGGCCGATGAGGCGCTGTGGAAGGCGAAGATCTCGCCTGCCGCCCGGACGGCCAGCCTCCAGCGCAAGGACGCCGACCGTCTCTACCGCGCGCTGGAATCCGCCCTGCGGTCTGCCACCGCCAAAGGCGGCGTGCACACCGGCGACGTCATCCCGGCTCGCCACCCCGGCGGCATCTGCCCGCGCTGTGGCGCCGAGATGAAACACGGCACGGTCGGCGGCCGCTCGACCTGGTGGTGTTCCCGCGAGCAGACGGGCCCCTAAGGCGCGCTCACACGCAGTGAGCGCCGGTTTCGTTCATAGCTCGCACATAACATTGCTTCAGCCGGGGCAGAGCGTGGTAGCTGATTCTGATAGACATGAAGGTTCTGCAGGTAGATGTCGTTGTGCCGGTTCGCAACGAAGAGCGTGACCTGGTACCGAGCATCCGGCGGCTGGTGGCCTATCTGCGCGAGAGCTTCCCGTTCACCGCCAGGGTCACGATCGCGGACAATGGCAGCACCGACACCACCTGGGCCATCGCCACCGGGCTGGCCCGCGAACTGGCCGAGGTGCGGGCCGTGCACATGGACCTGCCGGGGCGCGGCCGGGCCCTGCGGGCCATCTGGTCGCAGAGCGACGCCGAAGTCCTCGCGTACATGGATGTCGATTTGTCGACGGACCTCAACGGCCTGCTGCCGCTGGTGGCGCCGCTGCTGTCCGGGCATAGCGACCTCGCCATCGGCACCCGGCTGGCCCGGGGATCCAGGGTCATCCGCGGCCCGAAGCGCGAGCTCATCTCGCGCAGCTATAACGTGCTGCTGCACACCCTTATGGGAGTGCGCTTCTCGGACGCCCAGTGCGGCTTCAAGGCGATCAGGCGCGATCAGGCCCGGGCGCTGCTGCCGCTGACCCGGGACACCGGCTGGTTCTTCGACACCGAACTGCTGGTGCTGGCCGAGCGGGCCGGGCTGCGCATCCACGAGGTCCCGGTGGACTGGATCGACGACCTCGACTCGAGAGTCGACATCGTAGGTACCGCCCTGGCCGACCTGCGCGGTTTGGCGCGGCTCGGCACCGGCTTCGCCCGCGGGACGATCCAGGTCCCTCAGCTGCGCGGTCCCTCACTCGCGGCCCGCCGCCACGACCCGGAGCCGGCCGAGTCCAGCAGCCTGGCGATGCAAATCGCCAGGTTCGCCGTCATCGGGGTCGCCAGCGTGGTCGCTTACCTGGGGCTTTACCTGCTGCTGAGCGGCAGCATGCCGGCCCAGGCCGCCAATCTCGTCAGCCTGCTGCTGACCGCCGTGGCCAACACGGCCGCCCGCCGCCGGCTGACGTTCGGCATCAGCGGACCACAGAATGCCGCCAGGCACCAGTTCAAGGGACTGCTCACGTTCGGCATCATGCTGGCGCTGACCGCCGGCTCGCTGGCCGTCTTGTATGCGGGCTCGCCGCATCCCGGTCTCGGCACCGAGATCGCGGTCCTGCTTGACGCGAGCCTGGTGGCCGCCGCCCTTAGCTTCGCGCTGTACCGCACCTGGGTCTTCGGCCGATCGAAGCGCGGCGCGAGCCGCCCGCCTGCCGAGACGGACGACAATGCGAGAGCCAAGCCACTGCGGCCCAGCCCGGTCGAGCCGTTCGGATCAACCGTCCAGCAAACAGCCATGACAGCTCAGAGGGAGAGAACAAGTTGAGCGCGACCACCTCTATCTCGAAACACGCGATAGGCAGCCGCCCCCGGCCGGCCGGGAACCGGTTTCGGCGCCTGCTCCGGGGGCCGGAGGCCGATCCCAGCTGGGCTCGCCCCGCGATGTTCGGGCTGCTTGCGCTCACCGCCGTCCTTTACCTATGGGACGTCACCAGGAACGGCTGGGCGAATGACTTCTACTCGGCCGCGGTGCAGGCAGGCACCAAGAGCTGGAAAGCCTTCTTCTTCGGCTCGTTTGACTCCTCCAACTTCATCACCGTCGATAAGACCCCGGCGTCGTTGTGGGTGATGGAGATATCCGGCCGGATATTCGGTTTCAGCCAATGGTCGATGCTAGTTCCGCAGGCGCTGGAGGGCGTGGCTTCGGTCGCGCTGCTCTACGCCGCGGTCAAGCGCTGGTTCGGGCCGCCGGCAGGCCTGGTCGCGGGGCTTGTGCTCGCGCTCACGCCGGTCGCGGCGCTGATGTTCAGGTACAACAACCCCGACGCACTGCTGGTGCTGCTGATGACCGCGGCCGCGTACACGCTGGTGCGCGCGATCGAGAGCGGGCGGACCAAGTGGCTGGTGTTCGGCGGCCTGCTGCTCGGATTCGCGTTCCTGGCCAAGATGCTGCAGGCGTTCCTGGTCGTGCCGGGATTCGCGGTGGCCTACCTGTGGGCCGGGCCGCCCCGGCTCGGCAAGCGCATCTGGCAGACGGTGCTCATGGGCGTCGGCATCATCGTCGGGGCCGGATGGTGGATCCTCGCCGCCGAGCTGACGCCCGCCGCCGACCGGCCTTACTTCGGCGGCTCCACCGACAACAACATCCTGCAGCTCGCCATCGGATACAACGGCCTGGGCCGGCTGACCGGCAACGAGACCGGTTCCATCGGCGGTGGCCGTGCGGGGAGCACGGCGTTCGGCGGCGCGACCGGGATCCTGCGGCTGTTCGAATCCGAGTTCGGCGGGCAGATCAGCTGGCTGCTGCCCGCGGCGCTCATCTCGCTTGGGGCCATGCTGTGGGTGTCGCGGCGGGCGGTGCGGACCGACAGGACCCGGGCCGCGGCGCTGCTGTGGGGAGGCTGGGTGCTCGTCACCGGCCTGGTGTTCAGCTACATGAGCGGCATCATCCACCCGTACTACATGGTCGCCCTCGCGCCCGGCATCGCGGCGCTTGTCGGTGTCGGCGCGACGGCATTGTGGCAGGCACGGCTCGGACTGGCCGGGCGCATCACCGTGGCGGTGGCGATCGTGGCCACGGCCGTGTGGGCCTACATACTGCTCGATCGCACCCCGGACTGGCTGCCCTGGCTGCGCTGGGTCATCGTGGTCGTGGGGGTAGCCGCCGCGGCAGCGGTGTTCGCGGCTCCGTACCTGGTGAGGCTATCGGAGTCGCCGGGGTCGTCGGGTTGGCGTCGTGGGCGGCGGGCGCTGGTGCTTGTCCCGGTCGGACTCGCCTTGGTCGCGGGGCTGGCCGGGCCGACCGCCTACGCGCTCGACACGGTGAACTCGGCCCGCACGGGTGCGATCGTGAGTGCCGGACCGCAGACTGTAGGGTTCGGCGGCGGGGGCGGGTTCGCTGGCGGCCGGACCGGGGCTCGTGGCGGATCCGCTGGGTCAGCCGGATCCGCCGGGCCAGCCGGTGCACGGCCCGGTGGCAGCGGGACGAGCGCCCCAAAGGGCATGGTTCCCGGCGGTAGCGGCTCGGCGCGTACCCGGCCGAGCAGCCTCGGCGGTGCGGGCGGCTTCAGCGGCGCGGGCGGCGGGCTTGGCGGCAGTACGACCGTGAGCAGCGCCCTGAAGAAGCTTCTCGAGCAGGATGCGTCCAGCTACAAGTGGGTGGCCGCCACCGTGGGTTCAGAGGCCGCGGCGCCCCTCGAACTAGCCACCGGTGACGCGGTGATTTCCATCGGCGGGTTCAACGGGACCGACCCGTGGCCCACTCTGGCCGTGTTCAAAGAGCTCGTGGCCAAGCACGAAATCCATTACTACGTGGGCCAGGGCACCGAGAGCTTCGGCGGCGGGAAGGGCTCCACGGCCATCACGAAATGGGTCGCGGCCCACTTTACGAAGAAGACCGTCGGCGGCGAGACCGTCTACAACCTCACCGAGCCCACGTCGTAGGCCGGTCGGTTGCGGGGTTTGCGAGGGGCCCGGAGCTAGCGATCAGCTCCGGGCCTTTGGCCATCATGATGGCGCCCGAAGCTTCAGCGTCACCGGCACGGCAGCAGGCGATAGGCCCGCTTGGCCCTGAGTACCCGCATGACGGCCGAGTTCACCAGGGCACGGAACGCGGAGTCAGCGGATACGCGCTCAAGGATGGCCCTGTCCATCGCCGCCGCGGCGGGGAGGCTCTGAGAGGTGATCAAGTCACCGCCCGCGGCGAGGAAGTCGATCCCGCGGGCGCCCGGCGAAAGGCCCGCCACCGCCGCCGCAGCGCCCAGGTCATCGGAGACGATCACCCCGTTGAAGTGCATCTGCTGGCGCAGGATCACGCGCATCACCTCCGGCGAGAAAACCGCGAGGTGGCGCGCGTCGATGCGCGTATAGGTGGCCAGGGCGACCATGACGAAAGGCACGCCGGCGTCGATGGCCCCCTGGAAGGAACGGAGGTAGGGGTCATGCGGCCCGGTCGCGCTGTCCACGACTCCGGCGGTGAAATCGGTGTTGCCGAGAACCCGGCCCAGCCCCGGGAAGTGCTTGGCGGTGGTCGCGACTCCTGCCTGCTGCATCCCCCGGATGAACGCCGCGCCGTGGGCCGCCACCGTCGCCGGGCTGTACCCGAACTCACGCTCGAGCATGCCGATGGGCTGGTTCTGATCGGCGGTTCCGGCCGGTACGACATCCATGACCGGGGCCAGGTCGAGATTGAAGCCTGCCGACCGGAGTTCACGGCCCCAGTTCACGGCCTGCTGCTGCAGCACGGAAGAGGACAGGCTGCCCTGGGCCAGAGCCGAGGGAATCGCGGAAAAGCCCGGGCCCCGCAGCGACTGGACCTCTCCGCCTTCCTGGTTCGCGGCGACGAAGAAGCGGACCCAGCCGGTAGCCCGCTTCGAAGCCAGCGACTGATACCCGCGAGTCAGCTGCTGGAGCGCGGCTACGCCAGCTGCCAGGTTGCCCGCGGACAGCAACGAGCCGAAGTGGTACGCCGCGACCGCCTGGGCGACGTCGGAGACCGGGTCTCCCGCGATGCCGACCAGGAACAACTGGCCGACCCGCTGGGCTTCGGTCATGCCAGCGAAAACCTGGGCCGGGCAGGAGGGCAACGCTGACCGCGGCGACAACTCGCCTGCGCTGGGCCGAGGCGAGGCAAGCCTGCCTGAGGTGGGCGAGGGCTTCCCGGCGGCGACCACAGCGCTGGTGGAGCTAGCGCCGCACCCGGAGCTTGCTAGTCCAAGCAAGAGAGCAGACGCCGAGAGAACCAAGGTCCGCAGACGCCGCGTCATTCCGCTGTGACGGCATCGCTTGACACGTATCCTGGCCTCCCCCGAAGTACAGTACCGGCACGCCAGCGTTTGACCACGCGGACCACGCCACACTACCTGCGATCGCCGGTGGTGACGGGAGGAAACTGATGAGGCTGGATGCCGCGGCCCTGCGTGATAGCGAGCGGCAGCGACTGCGATCGCTGGTCCACGCGGACATGGAGGCGGCTGGTGCCCTGCATGCCGATGACTATCAGCTGATCACTCCGAGTGGCTACGTCCTGTCGAAGCAGGAGTACCTCGGCCGGATCGCTTCGGGACGCCTTCGCTACCGGGTCTTCGAGCCGGTCTCTGATATTGCCGTCCGAGGCAGCGGCGACGTGGCCATGGTGCGGTACCAGGCGCGGATCGGCGTCGCCGAAGACGACGGAGCCGAGTCCCTCATCACCTGCTGGCACACCGACTGCTACGAGTGGCGGGACGAGCGCTGGCAGGCCGTCTGGTCGCAGGCCACCGTCATCCGGCCTGAGTGACCCGCTGAATGGCGGTCAGCCAGGCCTGTGCCGAGGAGATGCCGAGCCCGGACTCGTTGAGCTCGAACGCGGCCGCCTCGATGCTGACGATCCGCCATCCATCGCTGAAGGCGGCCCGCAGTTCATCCTGGCGCACCCGGCGCGGGCCGAGGGTCCCGGGCTGCTGGTCGCTGAAGCAGATCAGGTGGCAGTAACCGCCATCGCGCAGTACCGGCGCCAGGCTGGCGACGTACCTGGCGCGGTCCTCGTCGTCGAAGACGTGGAACACTCCGCTGTCGACGACGACGTCGAACGTCAGGCCGAGGTCTGCTAGCCGCAGGGCATCGGCGACTTCGAAGCGGGCGTTCAGGCGCCGTTCGGCGGCCTTAGCCCGGGCCCGCTCGATGGCATGGACTGACACATCTATGCCCATGGCGTCCGCGCCGTGCGAGGCAGCCAGCAGGGTCTGCTCCCCGGTGCCGCAGCCGGAGTCGAGCAGCCGCCCGCTCAGCAGCCCTCTTCCCGCCAGCCGCACAAAGGCGGGCTGCGGCCGGCCGATGTCCCATGGCGCGGCCTTGCTCGCCGTGTAAGACGCGTCCCAGCCCGGAGTGGTCATCGCCTTAGTATCGGCCTTCGCCCGGGCGCCGGGCGAACCAGCCTCGATCCCGGTATAATCTGTTGGCAGATCATCTGCGCATAGTTAATCTGCCGGCCGTTCAACTGATCCTCCGGAGAAAATTTATGTGGGAGTACGAGCACAGCGTCGAGACCACCGCCGCCCCCGAGGCCCTCTGGCAGCACTGGTCCGACATGGCGACGTGGCCGCAATGGAACGCCGGGATCGAGACCATCGACGTCGAAGGCCCGTTTGCTGTCGGTACCGCCTTCACGATGACGCCGCCCGGCGACGAGCCGATCCGCATGCGCCTGGTGGAAATCAAGCCCGGCGAATCGTTCACCGACGAGATGGACGCGGGCGATTTCGTGGTGCGGACGCAGCACCGGCTTGAGCCTACAGCCACCGGACTGACCAGGATCGTCTACCGGACGGAGATCACCGGCGAGGCCGCCGGCCACATCGGCCCCGAGCTCGGTCCGCAGATCACCGCGGACTTTCCCGAGGTGCTCGCGGCGCTGGCGAAGCTGGCCGAAGGCTAGGCCATGCCGCTTGATCCCGAGCAGAGCCCGGGATTCCTGCTCTGGCACGTGACCTTGCGCTGGCAGCGCGAGATCGCCGCGGCGCTGGCACCGCTTGACCTGACCCACGTGCAGTTCGTGCTGCTGGCCACCGCCTGGTGGCTGAACTCACGGGGCGAGGACCCGAACCAGCTCAGGCTGGCCCGGCAAGCGGGCACCGACGTGAAAATGACGTCAGAGGTCCTGCGCAAGCTGGAGGCTAAGGGCCTGATCACGCGGACGGTGGACACCGCTGACACCCGGGCCAGGAAGCTGCGGGTCACCGACCGCGGCACCCGGCTGGCCATCCGGGCGCTTGCCGTCGTGGAGGCCACCGACGCCGCGTTTTTCCAAGCCACACCCGACCGGGACGCCCTGCTGGCGATGCTGCGACCACTCGCGAAGGCGGCCGGGCATCCTGATATACCGGAAGAATGACCGCGGATAGTGTGCCAGGGCAGATGCGTTCGGCCGCGATGGCGCTGCTGGGCGCCTTGGACGAGGAGCAGCGGAGGCTAGCAGCCCGGCCCTTCACCGACCACGCCGCCCGGCGCTGGCTGGAGTACCGGCCGGAGCACCGTCCGGGCGCCTGCATCGCCGAGCTCAGCGTGGCCGGCCGGAAGGCTGCGCACCGGCTGCTGGCCACCGGCCTGAGCGAGCATGCGTACGCCCAGGCGATGGCCATCATCACTCTCGAAGAGGTGCTGGACCGGCGGGAAGACTGGCAGCGAGGCCGTCACAGCGGGGACTACTGGGTGAACGTATTCGGTGATCCGGCTGGCGATCAGCCGTGGTCCTGGCGTTTTGAGGGACATCACCTGTCCGTGACGATGACCGTGGCGGAAGAGGAAGTCTCCCCGGCCCCGGTCTTCCTCGGTGCCAACCCGGCCTGCGTCAGTTATGCCGGGCACCCGGTGTCCCGGCCGCTGGCTCCCGAGGAGGACCTGGTGCGCGCTCTGCTTGACGCGATGGGCGCGGCCGGCCGTTCGGCCGCTGTCGTCGCCAGCCAGGCGCCCGACGACATCCGCACCAGCACCAATCCCCGCGCCCAGGAAGGCATCGAGCCGCTCGGCGTACCCGCCGCCCGGCTCGGGTCGAGTGCGCGGGCACTCCTGGCTCAGGTCGTCGCCCTCTACCTCGACCGGCTGCCCGCCGAGCTCTCGGCACGTGAGGCTTCGCGCGCCGCCGGCGCAGAACTGCACTTCGCCTGGGAGGGGCCGCTCACGCCGGGCGCTCGGCACTACTACCGGGTACAGAGCGACGACCTGCTCATCGAATACGACACCACCGACGATGGTAACCACGCGCATACCGTGTTGCGCCGCCCCCGCAGCGACTTCGGGGGTGACATGCTCGCGGCGCACTACCGGCAGGCACATCGCTGACGCCGTCAGCGGCTGATCGTCCCGAGCGGGTCCCGGTCCGCGGATGTGGCATCGTCCCGGTCGGTGGAGATGGTGAGGTCGCGCCAGGCGGCGTCGGACTGGGCCCGGGCCGCGGCAGCCGCCGTGGCATAGGCGTAAGCCTCGCTGCCGAGGATGAGCCGCAGCGGCGGTTCGTCCATGTCCGCGACGGCGAGCACGACCTGAGCGACCTTGGCCGGATCGCCGAGGGCGGGCGGGCTGCCGCCATCGTGGTGCAATGCGGCCATAGCGCCGACCGTCGCCTGGTAGGGCTCGCTGACCGGCGGTACTCGCATCGATGACCCGGCCCAGTCGGTCTGCATGCCACCCGGCTCTAGCACGGTGACCTTGATCCCGAGCGGACCGACCTCCCTGGCCAAGACCTCGGAGAAGCCGCCGACCGCCCATTTGGCGGCCTGATAGGCAGCAAGGCCGGCGGTGGCGAGACGACCACCGATGGAGGAGACCTGGATGATGCGGCCGTCGCCTTGTGCGCGCAGGACCGGGAGGGCTGCCTTGGTGACGTTCACGACGCCGAACAAGTTGGCGTCTATCTGCTCCCGGAAGTCCGTGAGGCTGATGTCCTCCACCGAGGCGAGGTTGGCGTACCCGGCGTTGTTGACGACCACGTCGAGGCGCCCGAAGGCCTCGACGCCGACGGCCACGGCGGCCTTGGCCGCGTCCGGGTCAGTGACGTCAAGCGCAACCGGGAGGACCTGGCGGCCATAGCGCTCCGCCAGATCAGCGAGAGCCTCAGGCCGGCGGGCGGTGGCGACAAGGCGATGACCGGCCGCGAGAACGGCCTCGGCGATCTGGCGTCCGAGGCCCCTGGAACTTCCTGTCAGGAGGAAAACCTTCGACATGTACCTGCTGATCCTTCCGTGCGGGAGGCGGGACGTAATGCACCACGGTCAGCACAAATATAACGCAACGGTGTTGCCTTAACAAGGCAACACCGTTGCGTTACATATACTGGCGCCCGTGGCCACCGACGCGACCTTCCAGCGTGCGCGCCGTCCTGAGCAGAAACAGCAACGCCAGGACGCCATCCTCGACGCCGCCCGGCAGCTGGCGCTCCGGGACGGCGTCCGCAACGTGAGCCTGACCGATATCGCGGAGAAGGTCGGCATCCACAAGTCGGCGCTGCTGCGCTACTTCGAAACACGCGAGCAGATCTTCCTGGAGCTGACGGCCCAGTCGTGGCTTGGCTGGGCCCGAGCGCTGCACGCCGGACTCGACGGCAGTTCCCCAGGCTCGGCCGATCTGGTCGCCGACGTCGTCGCCCGTAGCTTCGCCGACCGCCCCCTGCTCTGTGACCTTATCCCGCATACCGCGCTCAACCACGAACGTCATGTCTCGACCAGCGCCGTGCGCCGGTACAAGCTGACCTCCCTCGGTGCCGTCAGCGACGCGGCCGACGTGGTCCACCGGGTACTGGCGGACCTGACCGAGGGCGAGTGCCGCGAATTCATCTCGACCATGGCGAACCTGGCCGGATCCCTGTGGCAGATCGCGAACCCTCCGCCGGACCTGGCCAGGCTCTACACCTCCGACCCGGAGCTGGCTCAAGCATGCGTAGACCTCGTACCCCGACTCCGCCGAACGGCAATGGTGCTGCTGGCAGGCATGGTTCCGAGCCGGTCCCAGGACTAGAACCGGCACGCCGGAATCGCGCGTCAGGGGGCGCAGGTGAGGTGAACGGGCTTTGACGGCGGGCTCCGCTTGCCCGCGGCATCGGTGACCCAGACTTCGATGGAGTCCGAGCGCGACTGGGTCGTCCCGCAGCCCTCGTTAAACGGGTAGGTGATGCTTCCCGTCTCCACAATGCCATCGCCGGGGCTGGAGAACGGGTCGTTCACCTCCGCTATGCGCGACCCATCCACCCCCATGAATCCGAAACCGTTGGCGTTGTCTTGGCCGGCGTAGTAGATATCGACGAGCACGGTGACGCCTTGTCGATAGGTGTAAACATGGGTGACCCGCAGGGGGCCAGAAGATCCGGGAGCCAGCACGGACGAGGAGGCACCCGGGAGTGCCGACACGGTTGCCTGGAGCCCCTGGGCCGGGTTCCCTGAAGCCGATGACGCGTTGGACGGGTGCCTGGTGAGGTTGAGCAGCGCATAGCCGACCGCGCCAGATGCCGCGAGCAGTCCCCCGACGACGCACGCCGCGGCCAGCGGCCGCCACAAGGGCCTCCGCGGCTTGTCGCGGTCGCTGTCGCCCGATTGCGGCTGGTCATCGGGGACCAGCTGATCATCCGGTTCCAGCTGGTCAACGGCCAGCGGCTGGCCGTCCGTCGGTAGCCGGTCATCTGGCCGTAGCTGGTCACCGGTCGCCGCCTGGTCGTCCAGATGGGGCTGGTCACCCGTCTGTGCCTGGTCGTCCCGCTGATACTGATCAGCTGGCTGAAGCTGGCCGCTCGGCTGTCGGGGGTCACCTGTATTAACCTGATCGCCCAACTGCCGGTGGTCATCCGGCCGCTGGACATCCTGCCGCGCCTCGGCGTCCT
>PMST01000032.1 GCA_003168295.1 Actinomycetota bacterium | reverse complement strand
TGCCCGCTCGAGTACAGGTCCGCCCTCCCGTCACGGGTCATTTCGAAGGTGAGGACGTGGTCGAGGCATACGCGGGCGCGGTCCAGGTCGCCTAGCAGGAGCAGGGCATGCCCTTCGTGTCGGCGGCTTAGCGTCGCGTTGCGAGCGGCAACGCCGTACATCCGGTCGCGGGCCGCTCGGACCTCGTTGATGAGATCCAGGGCCCGCTGGGCGATCACAAGCCGAGCCGCCTCGTCGGCCGCCTCCGCCTGCAGGAGCAGCAGCCGCGCAAGCAAGGAGCGCGCCACCAGGGTGACTGGATGATCGCGGCCGTAGCGGCTCGCCCGCAACTGCTCCTCGCCGTCGAGAAGGCTGATCGCGGGCGCGAAGTCGCCCAATTGCCGGTACGCGCCGGACAGGGTTCCCCGGGTAAGCCCGGCCAGATACGAGTCCTCGCCGTGCTCCTTGCGCTGGAACTCGAGGATTTCCTTCAGTCTGGCGACGTCCGGTGGCAGGCAGTCGGCCTCCAGCTGCTCATTGCAGACAACCCCGCGCAGCCGCACGAGCTCCGGCGAGGATGCCGGCAGGCGCCGAGCGAAGAAGGATTCCAGTCGCGACCAGACCACCGGACGGTCGGCCAGCCGCAGGTCGGCGCAGTGGATGCTTGTCACCAGTCGCGCCAGGCGGACCACCGTCTCGGCCCTGACGGGCACCGGCTCACCGTGCGGCGGGAGCGTCGGCAATACAGCGTCGTTCCAGGCCGCGACGTCCACGTACGTGGCGAGCAGCGCTCTGGCATGGCCGCTGATGGATGGCCGATGTGCGCGCGGGCGGGCCTGCAGCACGCTGAGCGCCTCCGTCGCGCCGCGCATCCGGCCGATCGCCTCGTCAGCGCTCATCGCAGATCACCATTCGCCCTGCTCACGGCGACGTCGCGGGTCAGCAGCTGTTTGAGCTCGTCCAAGGAGGCGAGGATCCGGCTGGCCTGGTCGGCGTCGACGAGCGCATCGCAGCCGGCCGTGTGCATGAGCTGGTCCGACAGTTCGACCAGGGAGTAGTTGACCCGGTCGGCAATACGCCGCGGGTCGGAGTACATCGCGGACACCTCGTCGCGCACGGCGTTGAAGGCGCCGAGCGGGGTCATGCTGGGATCTTCCACAACAAGTTCCACAACCGCCCGGCACAGCGCGATGAGGCGTGACGTTCGTGCCCTGTCGCCCGCCGCGAAGACCTCCATGTCCTCGACCACGCAGGCGGGAGGACCGCTGGGAAGGCAGGCGGCCAGCGCTAGGCGGTCCGCGGCCCAGGCGGCCAGCGACCGCAGGTAGGCCGTGAGCGTCTCGGCCTCGGTCGTGTCGAAGGTGCCCGCCACGTCCAGGGCGGCCGCACGGTAGGGCCAGTAGGCGACGACCTTTGCCTCGGCGATGAAGGCGGCGGCCGGCGTGACCCGGGGGTCCGAGCCAGCCCACCTGGGAATCTGCCGGGCATCCTGCTGTGCCCGCCAGCGTTTGTACACCGGCTCGCGCGAGAAGTGGATGCGGCGCGCGACCTCGGTCAGAATGCCCGGAATCTGGATGGAGGGCTGGCGCGGCCGCTCAAATGGACGGGCCGGCACTCGGTGTTCCTCAAGGGCCGCAGAAAGCGCATCAAAGCAACGCTGGCGCTCCGCCCAGGAATCGGAGTTACGCGCCTTCTCGTACCACTGAGCCGTTCGCGTAGCGTCAAGTCCCCTGATTACCGATGGCACAGATCGCCTCCGATGCCCCCGCTCGATCCGTGCCTGCAGCGTAACAGGATCATGCGCGCAGGACGTCGCCAAATTCTTCAATGCGAGCCGAAAGTCGTGAAATCCACTGGCCCGGCCGACTGCGGGGACACACTCATGGAAACGGCCGAACAACCAGGTCGCTCAGCAGCGCTGGAGGAAAACGATGGCATGTGCGTGTACCAATGCAGGCAAGTCAAAGTGCGCGTGGTGCAAGGAGGCCGAGGCGCTCGGCAGGAAGCCCTCGGGCCACAATTGCCAGTGGGGCAAGTGCAGCTGATCAAGAGGGAGCACCGGAAACCATGGGCATTCCCGATCGCCGACCGCATCCGCCGCAAGAGCCTCCATCGTCTCATCGACCGATCATCGACCTGGGGACAGCCAGGCCAGTGGTCTTCTCCTTGGCTCACGCGATGGCCTTGAACGATGTCGAAGTTCGGGCGGCAATCGCTGACATGGTGCGGTTGAGCGGTCGGCCCCCGCTGGCGCGCGCCGTGGAAATGGCCCGAGACGAGCCGGATGTTCAGCGCCGCCCGTGGATCTGGCTCGTCGCCGTCATGCGGCAGTCAGACAAGTCCGGCGACTACCATCTGTCCGTCGCGGCGCTGTTTTGGTCCATTTACTGGACCGCTACTCTGGTGCCGAAGATAGAGAACAGCAATCCGGCCACATTCGCCGAACTCGAACTCGACCCAATCCCGGCCACGCTAAAGGCAGAGATCCGAGCCCTCGGACTGGCATCCGCGAGTCAGCTGCCGGAAGACTTCGTGATCGCCGGGGACCATACCGGTCAGGTACGGGTCGGCGACATTGCGGAGTTTGCCACGAGCCTGCTCCACCCATGAGCACGCAGTTGTCCGAGCTCAGGCTGAGGCTTGGGCGGGCACCCGGATTGATTCGTCTCGGCTGGCCTCCGGCCGCCGTGGCCGTGCGATAGTTCCCTTATGCGTGAGATCCCCTCCCCGGACCCGCCGCAACGCCGACCCAAGAGATCGCGCGAGGATTTCGCGGAGGGCCGTCTGACGTCGGTCGTGTTCATCATGAAGGGGCGGTCGCCGTTCAGCCAGCTCGGCATCCTCGATCTCGAGGCCGGCTCCCTCTCGCTGCGAGACGCCAAGGGCAGTCAGCTGTTCGCCGTGCCGGCCGAAACCGTTCAGGCCCGTCCGGCCCACCGGAGGTTCTACGAGACCCGCCGGCCGGGCATCGAGGTGCACGCAGACGATCGATGGTGGTTCCTGGTCGCGCA
>PMST01000527.1 GCA_003168295.1 Actinomycetota bacterium | reverse complement strand
AGCTCCTGGGATGTCTGTCGGTTGGCGTACACCGGCGCTACCCGTAGACGATGCGCCGGAGCTGGCGTTCCGACAGCCCGGGCGCCGCGAACCTGCGCTGACCGAGTTCGGCCGCGATCATCGGCCAGATCTCGTCGTTCTTATGCTGGCCTCGCTGCAGCTCGGCGTGGCGCCTGCGGACGAAGTCCTCGATGGTTTCGTTGAAGTAGGTCGCTACGTCGGCGATGACCCGGACCGCGGTGGGCTGCGGCAGCCCCGTAGAAGCAGCCAGGTAGCGCGCGAGGTCCTGCGGGAAAGGGTCAGGCACGCATACTTTTTACCCGTAGCCCGTGGTTTAGGCAAAGATTCTGCCCGATATCGGGCAGAANNCCCCATAAAGTGGCTTATGGCCGAACATAGCGTTATTTCGGTGTTTAGCGTGGCAGACAGACCCATGGGCTAGGGGCCGGACACCTGCGCGGTCGCGCTGATCAGGTGAGTCTTGTTACGGCCGGTTACCTTGGCGTGGTACAGGGCCGCGTCGGCGGCGGCGAGCAGGTCGGCGAGCTGGCGGCTTTCGCCGTCCAGGGCGGCCACACCGACCGAGATGGTGAGCTTGACGCGCGGCCCGGACTCATCCGCGTCGTTGACGGGGATCGACAGCCCGGCGATGTGCGCACGGAGCCGCTCGGCGACGCTCAGCGCGTCCCCCTCGTAGGCGTGCGGCAGCAAGATGGCGAACTCCTCACCGCCGAAGCGCCCGGCCAGGTCGTAGGCGCGCAGCTGGCTGGTCAGCCCGTCGGTGACCGCCCGCAAGGCCTTATCGCCGACCAGATGACCGTAGGTGTCGTTCACCAGCTTGAAGTGATCGATGTCGACCAGCGCGAGAGCCAGCGGGCTTCGCGTGCGCAGGGCGCGAGTAATCTCCGCAGACGCCTCACGATCCCAGGTAGCCGCGTTGAGCAGGCCTGTCTTGGTGTCGATCCGGGACTGGGCGACCAGCTGAGCGTGCATCATGAACCGCCGGGCCAGCAAGACCGTCGGCACGGCGAAGACGGCCAGCACCGGGTTGACGGCGACGACGACGGTGATCAGGACGCCGAGGTCGAACTCGGCGAAGTCTCCCTGCAGCGCTTCGCGATTGAGTTCCTGCTCCATCAGCCGTGCCCTCGGATCGGCCAGCTTAATTCCGCCGAGGATCAGGAACCGATGCCCTCTTCCGCCCACTATCTCGCAGGCAGCCACGGCGACGGTCCATTTCAGGGCGTGCAGGCCGGTACCGATCGCGCCGCCGGCGAAGGATGCCGGAAACGCGTGGAAGAGGTAAGACGCCCCGCCGTAGGCCAGGCCGATAGCAGCCGCGGTGAACACCCGGCGATAAACGATGCCCCGGTGGATCCGCCACTGGGTGAGCACGAGGAGCGGGATGGGGGTCACCATGGCGTAGATGGGCGGCAGCAAGATCGCTATCGGCATCACCCACACGGTGAGGAAGTCTCGGGTCATGCCGCCTTGCAGGTAGGCGATCCGCGGCGTGGCCGCGACCGAGACCAAGCCGCAGCCGAGCAGCAGGGCGAACTTTCCCCCGTCGGCGGCACCCCACGAGGTCTGCGAGAACGCGATGCCGATCAGCGCGAGCGCGGCGAGCGGCACGGCCGCCACGTAGATGCGGAGCAACTTGGGAAGCTCCCACCAGGCCCAGTCACGTACAGCCGCACCCGCCAGGAGGCGGCGAGTGATGGATGTGGCTTCCATGTAGCACCGTTCTGGATGGGACTCGACAGCCTGATGTCTAGTCGGCAGCTCACCGTAAAGGACTAGCTCCGTATAGCTACCATAACCCATCTATGGCCATCTTGGGCACTATTGCATCCGATTCGACTGCATCGCGCCATAAACAGGGGCTAAATGGTGATTGACAAGCCACGATTACCCGGCGTGCTTGGTGCCGGGGAGGATTTCACGCAGTGCATGTCACTGCCGGAAGGAGGTTCGACCATGCGCGCTACTTGGTCCTGAACACCCGTCACATGCGGCCAGGACAACCGAGAAAGGAATAGCAATGCGTGACACGTGGACTTGAGCAAAGCTCTGGGGCAGAGTCTGCCGCCGCTGCTACCCAGATCCCCGTAGCGGCACCGAACTTCTAGTCGCGGCGCGACCGGGACGCCGTCCCGCCGCATGACGCCCGCCTGGTGGCGACACGTGGCGCCACCTGAGCGTCAGCACTACAGCAAGGACCGCACCAACACCACCAGCTACCGCGATGACCGCGGCGGGGGAATACCTCTGCGCGGCCGCGCCGGCCGCTATGAAAGCGGCCCCCTGGCCAACAATCACACCCATGTTGGCAATGCCAAAGGCTTGAGCCCGTCGTTCGTTCGGCACCCTGACAACGAAGGCGGTGTTGGCCGCAATCTGGTAGACCCCGAACGCGGCCGAGGCGGAAAAGATCACCAGTGAGGCGGCAAGACCCGGCCGGAGGGCCGTCAGGACCAGTGCCGCGCAGGTCAGCACGGCCAGCGGGCCCATCAGGTCGATCCGCCGACGCGGGCGGACGAACCGGGTGAACAAAGGCGTGACGATCGTCGTGGACAGCGCCGTGGACGCGATCACCAGACCGATCGCGATGGACCCTCCGCCGAGTTTTGTCGCATATCGCGGGGCGATTCCCTCGGGAACCGTGTAGAACGCCACCAGCCAGCCGAGCAGCACCAGGGTGCGCAGGCCCGGGTCACCGAACACCAGCCGGAATCCTTCCGCCATCCGCGCCAAGGGGCCCGGGCCAGCGACCTCCGGCCGGGCGGCGGCGGGCCTGGAGCGGGTACCCAGCCCGATTAACAAGCCGGAGAGCACGAACGTGACGGCGTCGATGCCCAGCGAGGGGCGAACGCCGATAAAGGCCACCGCCACGCCGCCGCCCGCCGCGCCGATGACCTGTCCCCCCAGGAAGGTGCTCTGAAGGACCGCCGTGCCGAGAACATAGCGTTCACCCTGCAGGATGTCCGGGGTGATCGCGGCCCGCGCCGACTCGAACAGGGGCGCGAACATAGACGTCGCGAACAACAGCGCCACCAGGGCCACGATGGGCGTATGCGGGACCACCATGGCCGCGACCAAGACGGCGCGGACCGCATCGCAGGCGACCATCACCGAGCGCCGCGGCCGCCGGTCCGCGACTTCCGCGAGGAAAAGGCCGCCGATCACCCACGGCAGATACCCGGCCGCATACGTTATGGAGGCGAGCAGCTGCGACCCCGTTCGGTCATAGACGAGCAGGGTGAGGGCGACCAGGGCGAGACGGTCACCGGCAACGGAAAGAACCTCGGAGAACCACAGGGCGCGGAATTCAGGTACCGCGAACACGTCACGGAACGTGGCGCGTGGCGGCGCAGAACCTTTCACTGTTACCTTTCCGTCGAGGCCTGTAGTCCGCCGTCGGTCAGGGTCACTTCATTTCACCATCACCCGCTCATAAATCGCAACAAGTTGTACGGAATCGGTCACCCTTGGTGCCACTCGCCCCCGTCTGCGGGGCCAGGGCCGTCGGAGGTGACGGAGAAGGCATTGCCTGCGGTCAGCGCCGACGGGGTGGCCAGAGCGGTCCCGTCCGGCGCGGACAGGGTAAGTTCGCTCAGGTTCGCGTCGGTGCCGATGGGAGCGTCATCGACGGTGACGCCGGTGAAGTTCACCGTGCCGAAGTCCGCCAGCGGCAGCACGGTCCCGTTGCTCGGCGCCTCGGCGATGACCTCCGCCGACCCGAGCTGTGCACCTGGCCCGGCCTGCTGGGTCGCCTGCGTCCACCCCTGGGTCGCGTCGCGCAGCGTGAGCGTGAAGATGCCGTTGCCGTCGGCCAGCACAGAAGCCGACATGCCGTCTCCCGGTTGCACCGGGTCGGGGTAAAACACCGGGGCGTTCGGGAAGATCTCGTACCAGCCCTGGTAGGACGCGGTGCCTTGGTTGCAGTCGGCCTCGGTGCCGGTCTGCTCGACGGTTGGCGTGCCGTCTCCGTCGAGCCCCGCCCAGAAGGCGGAGAAGGTATCGGTCCCGCCGCAGCTGACGGCCGGCTGCGCCCACGAAGCCGACACGCTGGTAAAGGAGCCCGCCGCACCGGTGGCGGCGTAACCGGCCCAGTTCTCGCTGGTCACATCGGTCACCGCCGCGACGCCGCTGGCCGGCGCGCCGGCGGGCGTGTTGGCGGCCTGTCCGCCCGGCCCGGCCATCATGGGATATCCGCCCCGGCCCCAGCCTCCGCCATCCCGCGCGCCGCGGCCGGAGGTGGCCGCGCCCGGCGCGATGGGGCCCGGCGCGGCATTCTGGACGTCCGCGACGGAGGCCAGGTGCCGGGCGCCTGGGGAGGCGAGAAAATAGCCGATAGACACGACGGGAACAGCGGCGCCCACCGCGATGAGGGCGCCGAGATTTCGCCGCGGGTGGCGGCGCGATCGTGACCTCGCTGGCCCGCGGTAACGACTGCGCCTATTCCGGTTATGCATCACCTGGGATTCCTCTCTGGCCTGGATGAGCTGGCGATTGGCGTCCCGGGTAACACATTCTCAGATATGACACGAGATGTAAGCAGAAAAGGCGAAAATAGCAGGAATTTAGAAGCTCTTACCATTTCCTAACGACTACGGTTTATGCTGAACCAGCACGCGTTCTGGCCGTGGTACGGCTATGCGCATATCCTGCTATATCTAGATAAAAAGCCTTAGAATGCCCCGCCGCGCCGGGGCGCCGAGCGGGGAGACACTGGTGAGGAATCCGCTACCGCCGCTGGTGACGGAGCGACTTCGCGAGCTGCGCGAGCGGCCCGTCGAGCCGGTCGAGAAGGGGTTCGGCCCGCGCGCCCCTGGGGGTCCGTCCGCCGCCAGCGTGGCCGCCGCGCGGCCGCTGCTGCACGGGGCGGGATTCACCTACCCGCTGCTGATCTTGCGCGAGACGGCACTCGCGGGAAACCTCGAGGCGATGGCCGCCTACTGCGCCCGGGCGGGCGTGGCGCTGGCCCCGCACGGCAAGACCGCGATGTCCCCTGAACTCGCCGCCCGCCAGCTCGCCCACGGCGCCTGGGGCATCACCGTGGCCACCATCGGGCAGCTGCGAACCTACCGGGCCTTTGGCTTCCCCCGGCTGCTGCTGGCCAACGAGCTCGTGGACGAGGCCGGCATCACGTGGCTGGCCGCCGAACTCGCCGCCGATCCCGGCTTCGAGGCCTACTGCTACGTCGACAGCCCCGAGGGCGTGGCCATCCTGGACCAGGTGCTGACCCGGCGTCCCGCCGGGCGCAGGCTGCCCGTCCTGGTGGAGATCGGCCACGCCCGCGGGCGCACCGGCTGCCGGACCGATGACCAGGCGCTGGCCGTGGCGCGGGCTGCGGCCGCGACCGGCACGCTCAGGCTGGCTGGCGTGGCCGGCTACGAAGGCAGCATCGGAGCCGGTTCGCAAGCACAGACGCTGGAGGAGGTCAGGTCGTTCTGCCGCCGGATGCGGGCCCTGGCGGACCGACTAAGGGCGGCCCACGGGGAGTTCATCGTGACGGCGGGTGGCAGTGCGTTCTTCGACGTGGTCACCGGCG
>PMST01000222.1 GCA_003168295.1 Actinomycetota bacterium | reverse complement strand
CGGAAGGTCAGCGGGTCCTGCAGGAAGCGGGCCGCGCCCGGCTGCCACAGGTAGCTTCCGGCCAGCAGGGCCCGCAGCTGGCTCAGGGTGGCCGCCAGGCCGGGGAACGGCCTGGTCTGCTCGATGACCGGGTGCAGGCAGGTCAGGTTGGCGCCGAAGGCCTCCAGGTCCAGGGCGCCCGCGACGTCGAACACCGACATCAGCCGGTCCGCGTCGGCGATGGCGATGCAGGCCCAGGCCGTGGTGAAGGCATTGCTGCTGACCAGGGCGAGCCCTTCGTTCTCGGCCACTTGAAACCCGCTGCGGGTGAGGAGCCCGTGCGCGAGGTCGGCCATCGGGCCGAGGTCGCCCTGGCCGATCGAGCCGAGCATGCGGACCGGCGGCGCGAAGCCCTCGTTCAGCAGGGTGACGATCATCTGGGCGAGCTCGGGGCGGACGCCGGTCACGCCCTTGGCGTAGCTGTTGGCCAGGCAGAGCATGGCGCCGCGCACCACGTCGGGCGGGGCGGCGCTGCCCTGGGCGATGCGGTGGTTCAGCACCAGCCGGTGGTTGAACCGCTGCCGTTGCGCCGGGTCGAGGGAAAACGCCTTGCGTTCCCCGACCCCGGTGGTCAGGCCATATACCGGCTCGCCTTTGCTGAGTACTTCTTCCACTACGGTGCGCGATTGCCGCATAGCGGTTATCGCCCCGGGCGCCAGCGCGACCGCCTCACCATGCCGCGCCACCGCTACGACCTGCGTAACAGTCAGGTCACTTCCATTGAGGCTGATCGTCATTCTTTGCTCACCCATCTATAACTGAGCTAGGCTTTGCCGCCCAGGGGCGTTCCGCGTGAGGCGGCCGTATATCAAGGAGGCCAGCGGTGGTGACGTTCCTTGCTAGGCGCCTAGGGTTGATGATCCTCACGTTGTGGATTATCAGCCTGATCGTATTCTTTGCCGGTCAGATTCTCCCAGGTGATCCTGGTCGCGCGATCCTCGGACCGCTCGCATCCAAACAGTCCGTGCAGGTTCTCGACACGCAGCTCGGCGTTAACCGGCCGTTGCTTACCCGCTACGTAAGCTGGATCGGCGGACTGCTGCACGGCAATTTTGGCACCTCTTACTCCTACCGCACCGCGGTCGAGCCTTTCGTCCGGGCGGCGATGATCAATTCGGTGAAGCTGGCACTACTGGCGTTCGTGATCGTGGTGCCGCTCGGCATCATCGGCGGAGTGATCGCCGCGCTAAACGCGGGTCGCGCGGTGGACCGGATCATTTCTGTGACAGGACTTTCTCTGGCCACCGTGCCCGAGTTCGTGTCCGGCATCGTGCTTATCGTGGTGTTCGGCGTAACGCTGAAGGTACTGCCGGTGACCGCGTCGGCCGGGCAGGGTGCGGGCGACCTCACCCAGTTCAGGCATCTGATCTTGCCGGCTATACCGCTCGTTTTTGTGCTATTCGGCTACATTGCTCGTATGGCCAGGGCGGGGACCATCGAGGCGCTGAACTCTGACTACGCGCGCACCGCGGTACTCAAGGGCCTGCCGCGAGCGACCATGATCCGCCGGCACATCCTGCGGAACTCACTGCTCCCGACCATCACCGTGATCGCGACCCAGACCGGGTACCTGATCGGCGGCCTGGTCGTGGTGGAGACGCTGTTCAACTACCAGGGCATCGGGAACCTGATCTACAAGGCCGCGCAGGCCAAGGACTTCCCGATGCTCGAAGCCGGGGTCCTCACCATCGGCGTGGTCTACGTGCTGGCCACACTGACCGCGGACCTGCTGCTGGTGGCGCTCAATCCGCGGCTGCGGGCGGGAGGCTCCGATGACTGACCTCAGCGCGGATCCCGGCGGCGCGGAGGGGCTCGAGCCGGCTGGCCTCGAAGCGGCTGGGGTCGACCCGGCTGGGCTCGGGCCGGGCGGTTCCCTCGCGCCGGTCGGCACGGTCGCGGTCGCGGCCCCGACCTTGCGGGCGCAGACCCGGTGGCGGCTGCTGCTGCGGCGGCCGACGTTCCTCGTCGGCGCCGGAATCTTGCTGTTCTGGGTGGTCTGCGCCCTCTTCGGGCACGCGTTCGCGCCGGACAACCCGCTCGCGCAGCAGCTGCTCTCGGCCAACACCGCCCCGTCGGCATCGCACTGGTTCGGCACCGACGGGCTCGGCCGGGATGTGCTGTCCCGGATCATCGTCGGGGCCCGGGACATCCTGGTCATCACCCCGCTCGCCACCGTGCTCGGCACCATCCTGGGCACCGCCCTCGGGCTGGCCATGGGCTACCTCGGCGGCGCCGTCGACCTGATCGCCGGGCGGATCGTGGAGGCTGTGCTGGCGCTGCCCGCCGTGATCATCGCGTTCCTGTTCATCGTCGCGCTCGGCCCGTCCACCTGGACGCTCGTCATCGTCATCGGGCTCATCTTCACGCCGCTGATCGCGCGCACGGTGCGGGCCGCGGTGCTCACCGAGCGGAACCTGGACTACCTGTCGGCGGCCCGGCTGCTCGGTGAGAAACCGGGCCGGATAATGTTCCGCGAGATCTTGCCCAACGTCATGCCGGCCATCCTGGTCGAGTTCACGGTCCGGCTGGGCTACGCGGTGTTCGCCGTGGCCACGCTGTCCTTCCTCGGCTTCGGCGTGCAGCCGCCCACCCCCGACTGGGGCTCGGACATCGCGGCCAACTACAGCGGCCTGCTGTCGGGCTACTGGTGGCAGACGCTGTTCCCGGCGCTCGCTATCGCCTCGCTGGTGACCGCGGTCAACCTGATCACGGACTCGATTGAGCAGGTGCTCAACGCATGAGTGACCCTTCCACGCCTCCGGGTCCCGCGCTGGAGGTCTCGCACATGGACATCGTGTACCGGGTGCGGGGGCAGGACCGGCGCGCGCTGCGCGACGTGTCCTTTTCCATCGCGCGCGGCGAATCGTACGGGCTGGTCGGCGAGTCGGGCTCGGGAAAGTCCACGGTCGCGCTCGCGCTGGTCAGGTACCTGCCCCGCAACGGCCGGGTGAGCGCCGGGACGATCAGCATCAACGGCCAGGACCCGCTGTCGCTGGGCAAGTCGGCGCTGCGCGAACTGCGGGCGCGCACCGTCTCCATGGTCTACCAGGAGCCAGGCCGGGCGCTGAATCCGTCGATGCGGGTGGGCAGGCAGATCGCGGAGGTCTTCGAGATCGCCGGCGTCTCCGCACAGGAAGCCACCCAGTCGGCCGAGGACATGCTCCGCAAGGTCCAGATTTCGGACCCCGGCCGGGTGATGCGCCGGTACCCGCACGAGCTGTCCGGCGGGATGGCGCAGCGGGCGGTCATCGCGATGGCGCTGGCCTCCTCACCCTCGTTGCTGATCCTGGACGAGCCGACCACCGCGCTCGACGCGACCGTCGAGGCCGAGGTTCTCGACCTGGTCGCGGCCCTGCGCCAGGAGTTCGACACCTCGGTGCTGTTCATCAGCCACAACCTGGCGGTGATCGCCAAGATGTGCGACC
>PMST01000301.1 GCA_003168295.1 Actinomycetota bacterium | reverse complement strand
GCCCATGGCGATGCCGATGTCGATGATCTCGAAGCGGAAGATCTTGCGACGGGCCTCGGGGTTGGCGCCCACGATCCGGTTCTGGGTGAGCGAGGAATGCAGGTAGATCACGTGCGGCATCACGGTGGCGCCGACGATGCCGACCGCGAGCAGGGCCGCGCCGCCGCCGGGGAGTTGCGGCACGAACAAGCCGTGCGCAACCCCGACCGCCGACGGGCTGCTCTTCAGCACCTCCAGGCCGAACGCCAGGACGATCACCGCGACGAAGCCGGTGATCGTCGCCTCGAGCCTGCGGAAACCCCGCACCTGCATGCCGAGGATGGCGAACGCGGCCAGGCCCGTCAGCAGCGCGGAGAGCCACAGCGAAAGCCCGAAGACCAGGTTCAGGCCGAGGGCCGCGCCGACGAACTCCGCGACGTCGGTCGCCATCGCGATCGCCTCGGCCTGCAGCCACAACAGCACCACGACCCGAAAGGGAAACCTGTCCCGGCACACCTCAGGCAGGCTGCGGCCGGTGGCGATGCCCAGCTTGGCGCTCATCGACTGGACACCCATGGCCATCAGGTTGGCCAGCAGGACCACCCAGAGCAGCGCGTAGCCGAACTGCGATCCGCCCGCCATGTTGGTGGCGAAGTTGCCGGGATCGACGTAGGCCACCGCCGCGATGAACGCGGGGCCCAGGAACGGCAGCACCGCCCGGACCCCGCGTCTTTCCCCGGACAGGACCCGCTCGGCCGCGTCTGTGATGCGGCTTTCACCGGGAAGCGCGCCGTCCGGGACGACGACCTGCCGGGCGAGCGGAACCGTGTCAGCCAACGGTAAGCCTGAGGTCAGCCAACTGCAGGCCCGGGATCAGCCAACGGACTCAGCCAACGGACGGGCCAAGCCCCAGCGACTGGGGTGTGCTCGAGTCGGGAGAGGGCTGGTGCAGGCCCTCGTCAAGCGAGCCGAACTCCGTCATCAGGGCCGCGCTGCCGCCCCAGGGCGTTTGCTCCTCGGCGACCAGCGTGTTGGTCGTCAGCAGCAGGCCCGCCACCGACGCGCCGTTTTGCAGCGCCGAGCGGACTACGCGGAGCGGGTCGATGATGCCCATCTCTATCATGTTGCCATGACGCCCCTCCAAGGCGTCAAATCCCTCGTCCGGGCCAAGCTCCCTGGTCTTGGCTACGACTTCGGCGGCGTGGTAGCCGGCGTTGGCCGCGATGAGGTAGGCGGGCTCGCTGAGTGCCTGCCGCACGATGTCAACACCGATGGCGTAGTCGTCGTTGACGTCCAGGCCGTCGAGCACGCTCTCGGCGTGCAGCAGCGCGGCGCCGCCGCCCGCGACGATGCCCTCGGCCATGGCGGCCCGGGTGGCGGACAGCGCGTCCTCGACCCGGTGCTGCAGTTCCTTGAGCTCGGCGCTGGTCGGAGCGCCGACGCTGATCACGGCCACCTTGCCCGACAGCGCGCCGATCCGTTCGTTCAGGACATCCTCGTCGATCCCGAAGGTGGCCCGCTCCCGCTCCGATCGCATCTGGGCCAGCCGGAACTCCACCGCGTCCTTGCCGCCCGCACCGCCGATGATCGTGGTGTTGTCGGCGGTGACCCGCACCTGGGACGCCCGGCCGAGCTGGTCCACCGTCATCGTTTCCAGGTTGAACCCGGAGTGCTTGCTGTAGACGGCGCCGCCGGTCAGCGCGGCGATGTCCTCCAGCTTGTGCAGCCGGCGGTCGCCGAACCCGGGCGCCCGCACCGCCACGCACTGGAAGATCCCGTTCACGTGGTTGTGCACGAGCATGCTCAGCGCGGTGCCCTCGACGTTCTCCGCGATGATGATCAGCGGCCGGGGCGCGCGCATGATCTTGTCCAGGAGCGGCATCAGCTCCTGGACCTTGGTGATCTTCACGCTGCACAGCAGGATGTAGGGGTCGTCGACGATGGATTCGAGCGCGGCCGGGTTGGTCACCATGTACGGCGAAAGGTAGCCGTTGTCGAACTCGAAGCCCTCGACGAAGTCGACCCTCATCCCCGATACCGGCGAATCCTGCACGGTGACGATGCCGGCCTCGCCCACGGTGTACAGCGCCTTGGCGATCACGGCACCCACCGTGTCGTCGTCGTTGGCGGAGATCGCCGCGACCCGGGCGTAGTCCTCTTCGGTGTTGACCGGGTGCGCGACCCCGCGCAGGTACTCGACCAGGCGCCCGACGGCCAGGTCGACGCCCCGCTTGACCAGCACCGGGTTGCCGCCCTTGCCGATGGCCTCCATGCCTTCCTTGATGATCGCCTGGGCGATCACCGTGGCGGTGGTGGTGCCGTCGCCGACGATGTCGTTGGTCTTGATGGCGGCTTCCTTGACCAGCTGCGCGCCCATGTTCTCGAACTGGTTCTTCAGGTGAATTTCCCGGGCGATGGTGACGCCGTCGTTGGTGACCACGGGCGAGCCGGTGATCTTCTCCAGGATGACGTTGCGTCCCTTGGGGCCGAGAGTCGATTTCACGGCTTCGGCCAGCTGGTCCACGCCAGCCAGCAGGAGCGCGCGAGCGTCCGCGCCGTAGCGCAGTTCCTTAGCCATCGTTGCTCCTTAGGAGTAAATGCGGGTCATGGTACGAGGATCGCGCGGCCGCGGACCCGCCCCGCGTCGAGGTCAGCCAGCGCTTCGGGCGCGGCGTCCAGCGGGTAGGTCTTGGTGTGCAGCGTGACCTTGCCCGCCTGGGCCAGCGCCATCAGCTCGGCCAGCTCGTTGTAGGTGCCGACGATGTTGCCGATGATGTTGCGCTCGGTGGAGATGATGTCCAGGGTCGGGATGTGCAGGGTGCCGCCGTAGCCGATGACGAAGTACGACCCGGCCGGGGCGGTCATGTTCCAGCCGTCCATCTCGGCGCCCTGCTCGGCCACGAAGTCGAGCACCACGTTCGCCCCGGTGCCGCCGGTCAGGTCCTTCACGGCGTCGACCTGCGAGCCGTCGGCCACCACGGCGTGGTGGGCGCCCAGATCCGTGGCCAGCTTCAGCGCGTCCGGGTTGCGGTCCACCACCACGATCGTGGTCGCGGTGAGGGTGGCCAGGCACTGGATGCCGATGTGGCCCAGGCCGCCGGCGCCGATCACCACGCAGGTGGTGCCGGGGTAGAGCAGCGGGATGGCCTTGCGGACCGCGTGGTAGGCCGTGATGCCCGCGTCGGCCAGCGCGGCCACGTCCTGCGGCCGGGTCTCCGGGTTGAGCTTGATGCAGGCCCGGGCCGAGGTGAGCAGGTACTCGGCCATCCCGCCGTCGGTGGACAGGCCGGGGAACGTGCTGTTGATGCAGTGCATGTCGTCGCCGGCCCGGCAGGCGCGGCAGAGCCCGCAGGTGGGCGTGGGGTGCAGGATGACGGTGTCGCCGACGGCCACGTTGGTGACCGCCGAGCCGATCTCGTGCACCCAGCCCGCGTTCTCGTGGCCCAGGATGTAGGGCAGCGGAGTACCCATCGCCGCGTCCCACTGACCCTCGATGATGTGCAGGTCGGTGCGGCAGACGCCGGCGCCGCCGATTTTCACGATGACGTCGAGCGGTCCGCTGATCTTGGGCTCAGGTACGTCGTCGATCACCGGCTGAGTATGAAATTTGTGCAACCGGACGGCTTTCATGGGTCCTCCTCGACCTGCTTTCAGTTCACGAGTCCGCAGAAAGACCGGAGCCCTCGGCGAGGGCGGTCTCTCCTTGTCCTTGGGTGTCGTTGTATCTGTGCCGTAGCATGCCGCGGCAGATCCCGGCATTCGCCTCGATGCTCACCCGGGTGACCTGCGCCTTGCGCAGGTGCAGCGGCAGCGCGTCCGCGCGGACCGGGGCTCCGGTCACCGGATCGATGACCAGCGGGGCGTCGTCGCCGGCGGGCAGGCCCAGGTCGGCCCGGCGCTGGCACAGCCGCTCCAGAGCGCGCGAAGGCGGCACCTCGCCGAGTGTCATCGCGAGCAATGCCGCCGGTTCCCTGCCCGCCGCGAGCAGCGGCCTGCACACCTGATCGGTGCCCGCCATCACCGCCTTGCGCAAGAAATCAGCCCGCAGCTGGTGCAGTTCGCCGACCGCCTCGCCGTCGAAAGACCGGGCGAAGCC
>PMST01000264.1 GCA_003168295.1 Actinomycetota bacterium | reverse complement strand
TCCCCGAGCCGCCCGAGCCCCCGTGTGCCCTCCCCGACCCGCCGGGAGCCGGCGGAGTGGGCGGAGCGGGCAGGCTTATGCAGCTTGGCGCCGGAGGCGAGGTCAGCCTTCCGCCCACCATTGAGCTATGCGTGGTCCCCGTCGTGGTCGTCTCGACGCCCACCACGAGGATGTCCCCGGCCGGAATTCCCTTCGCGTTCACGGTGACGGAGCCGCCGATGCCCACCGTGGTCTGGACGGAGGGATGGCCGTTGAGCTTCACGGCCGGCGGCCGCAGCGATCCGAGACTCGGGCAGCCGGGCTCGACCGGCACGACGACCACCCGGTCGCCGAGCTTGTGCAGTGCCCCGTTGGCGCCCGAGATCCCGGAGGGCCTGGTGACCGCGAGCGTGATCGTGCCATTGGGATGCGTGGTCACCGCATACGCCGCAGTCCCGCCGCCGGCCACCAGGACGCCGGCGGTCGCCGCGACGGCGATGCCGCCCGCGCCGGCCACCAGCAGCTTCCGGCCTGCCGCGGCGTGCCGCGGTCGGGCCTCCGGCGGCCTGGCGTGGGCTAGCGCCGATCCGTGTTCACGCATCAGATCATCGAGAAGCTGGTCTGCGAACTTAGTCATCACTGTCACCCCTGTTGTGGTTTGTCGTCGTGGCCTGCTTGCGCAGCCGGGCACGCGTCCGGAGCAGTCGCATCCGGACCGCGCCGGGCGTGAGCCCGAGCGCCGTCGCTGCCTCTTTTGGCCGGAGTCCCGCGAGATCCACTAGTTCGATCACCGCGCGGTCCCTTTCCGGCAGCATGGCCAGCTCGTGCATGAGGTCCCGGCCGGCTCGTTCGGCATCGATCCGGCCGAGCAGTTCCTCGACCTGGTCCGGTTCCAGGTCACGTCGGCCGGCCAGCTTCTGCAGCTTGTGCTGCTGCAGGGTGTGCGCCTCGCAGTACGAGGCGTAGACCCGCCGGGCGATCCCGAACATCCAGGCCCGCGCGGTGCCCCTCCGTGGATCGAAGGCATCGAAGGAGGTAATCACCGCGACGAAGGTGTCCGCGGTAAGGTCGGCGACCACCTGCGGGTCACGGCTGCGCCGGGCGAAGTACGCCATCACCGCCGCCACGTTCGCCCGGTAAAGCCTCTCGAACTCGGCGGTGGCACCCTCGCCGGCGGTCCGCTCCTTCGCTGCGGCCGCCGGACGGACTGCTGTTTTTTCGGTCACGTTTGTAGTTACCGATCCGCCGCTTTAGCGTCACGCGCTGGTCGGCTCCGGGGTGCGGGAGGCCGGTTGCGCGGTGTGTCCCGCCACGTTACCGGGCCCCCCGCCCGGGTGCCGCGCAGTTCCGTGCTACCGGAAACTCCGCATGATAGTGTTTCGTGCTATCGACGAGGCGCGAAACTAAGGGAATCCATGACGAGCCCTGATCGTCCCCCGGCTTGCCGGCAGTGCGGCAAGCCTCTTCCGCCCCCGCGAAGTACGGGGCGTACTCGGCATTATTGCAGCGGGACGTGTCGTAGTGCCGCGCGACGCGGCAGGTCCCTCAAGGCCGGCCGCGACCGTCAGGGGCGCATCCTAGACGTACACGATTACTTGACATCTGACTCAAGTAAAGCAATGCTTGACGTAGTGCCTAACGAAACGGGCGCCGACGCGGTCGGCTCGGCCGTGGCCGGAGGGCGAGCAGCGGCACGGGGCCTTCTTGGGCAGTTGCTCTCGGAGGAATCGGCGAGCCCGCTGGACGCTATCGCGTTCATCCAGGGCGCGGCGAGCGAGATAGGGGAAGGCATGCAGGCTGCGGTGCAGCGCGCGCGGAAGGCGGGCCGCACGTGGGCGGAGGTCGGACAGGTGCTCGGCATATCCAGGCAGGCAGCGTTCCAGCGGTTCGGCAAGCTGGCCGATCCGCGCACCGGCCAGCCGATGGCTTCCTTGGCGCTGCCCGGTGCCGCTGAGCGCGGGGCCGCGCTGCTCTCCGATCTGGTGGCGGGCCGCTGGGCCGAGGTCTGCCGGGACTTCAATGACAGGGTCGCGCAGAAGCTTGATGCCGAGGGCGTGGCCGTGATGTGGGCGCGGCTCACCGGGATGATCGGCCTGCTGGAGCAGATGGGCGAGCCCTTGGCCTATCAGGCGGCTGACCTCACCCTGGTGGAGGTCCCGCTCTCCTTTGAAGCCGCCGAGCGGACCGCGCGGATCGCCTACGACCGCGAAGGGAAAGTGGCCGGCCTGCACTTCCTGCCGCCCGGCTTCACCTGAGGCATCTCACGGCCGGCCCAAACCGAAAAGGGCGACGACTCTCGCCCGGAAGGGGACCTAAATGACTTACCTGGCTATCGCGCAGCACACCTCATGGCCCGTAACAGCGGCGGCCTTTAGCTCCGGCAGCCATCTGCCCGTGGAGATAGCGGTGCCGGTCATCGTCGCGGTTGTTCTCGTCAAAGTGGTGACCGCGAAGATGCGCGGGCGGCCCGCGTTTGGCGGCGAAATCGTCGTTCGATGCAGCAAAGGTCACCTCTTCCGGACCAACTGGTCCTCCCTGGGCTCGCTCACATCCGTCCGCCTCGGCTCCGCCAGGTTTCAGCACTGTCCGGTCGGCGACCACTGGTCCCTCGTCAGGCCGGTAAAGGACTCGGACTTGACCGCCGAGGATCGACAGATGGTCGAGCAAACGCCCTTAGCCGCGACCGGTATCCTGGCAGGTGATGCTGGAAACCCGCCAGGTACCGTTTCTCCGGACTGAGGCCTCAGAAAAGCTGAAGCTGATGGCCCACGGGGAGGGCTTCCCCGCCCACCGTCACCGGGAAGGTCAACTGCTCTACCCGTCCGCCGGGGTGATCGCCACCACCACCGAACGGGGCACCTGGCTCGCCCCGGCGAACCGTATCGCGTGGACGCCGCCCGGCTTCGGCCACTACCACCGGGCGTACGGCGAGACCGAGATCCGGCTGCTCGAAGTGCCGCGGAGCCTGTCCACCGCGTTGCCGGCCCAGCCGAGCGTCTTCAGCGTGACCCCGCTGCTGCGGGAGGCGCTCTTGGCCCTGACCGGCGGCCGCCCGTTCCGGCCGGGCGCCAGGGACCGGCTCCGCCGCGTCGTCATCGACGAGCTGACCGACGTACCGGGACAGCCGCTTCATCTTCCCGAACCGGTCGATGACCGGCTCCGTGCCGTCACCGGCATCCTGCACGCCAACCCGGCCGACCCGTCCACCCTGGCCGAGTTGGGGCGGACCGTGGGCGCGAGCGAACGGGCCCTCAGCCGCCTGTTCCGCACCGAGCTGGGCATGGGCTTCCACCAGTGGCGCACCTTGCTGCGCATCCAGCACGCCCTCATCCACCTCGTCGACGGCCATACCGTCACCGGCACCGCCACCCTGTGCGGGTGGGCCAACCCGACCAGCTTCATCGAGGCCTTCACCGCTGTCCTCGGCCAGACCCCCGGGCACTACCAAAGCGACCTCCGCCTCGCCGGGCGCCAGGCCGCCGCATCGGGCCGGCCAGGCGCCGGAGCATCAGGTCGGTTGCGGGCGCCCGCCGGACGCGGCGCAGAAGCGCTGCAGGCGGAACCGGTGTTATTTGGCGGCTTTCCGGTATCGCTCGTCGGGATGCCGGTGGCACGCAGCCGGGCCCGTTCGGCATAGTTAGGGATCATGGGCAGAAGAGGCGCACGTCAGACCTATGCAGGCGACCCCGGCGTCATGCCCGTCGTGAGGGCGAGGCCTGCGGCCAGGCCGGTGCTGGCCGTCGCGGTGATCGCGCCGGCGGTGGCCCTCGCGATCGGCATGGTCGCCGCCGTCAACCTCGCGATCCCGGCGCTTCAGGCGAGCAGCCTGCACCCGTCCGTGTCGGCGACGGCGTGGATCGTGGACAGCTACACGCTGGTGTTCGCGTGCCTGCTGATCCCGGCCGGCGCGCTCGGCGACCGCTTCGGACGCAAGCGGGGGATGCTGATCGGCCTGGGCATATTCGCGGCCGGGTCCGTCATGGCCGCGCTGGCCCCGAATGTCGCGGTGCTGATGTGCGGGCGCGCGCTCACCGGCATCGGGGCGGCGTTCGTGCTGCCCGCCACGCTCGCGGTCACGCTCGCGCGGGTCGAGCCCGCGGACCGCCCGCGGGCGGTGGCGCTGTGGTCGGCGCTGGCGGGGGTCGGCGGCGTGGCCGGCAACCTCGGCGGCGGGCTGGCGGTCGAGTTCGGCGGCTGGCGGGTGCTGTTCTGGGCCGGGGTGCCGATCGCGGTCGCGGCCGCGGCGCTGATCGCGTGGCTAGTGCCGGCCCAGACCCCGCACGACGACCCGGTGGACGGCGGCGGCGCGGTGCTGCTGACCGCGGGCAGCGTGGCTTTGCTGTACGGCATCATCGAAGGACCGGAGTCCGGCTGGGGCTCGGTGCCGGTGCTCGGATCGCTGCTCCTCGCGATCGCGCTGCTCGCGGCGTTCGCGTGGTACGAGACCCGGATGGAGCACCCGATGCTCGATCCGCGCTTGTTCCGGCTGGCGGGTGTCCGCACCGGCGCGCTCGGGATCACCGCGCTGTTCTTCGCACTGTTCGGCCTGTTCTACATCAACGCCCAGTACCTGCAGGACGTCAAGGGCTACTCACCGCTGCTCGCGGCGGTGTGCATCCTCCCGGTCGCGATCGTGATGCCGTACACCAGCGCGCAGAGCGCTCGCCTGGCGGCCAGGATCGGCGCGCGGCCTACGGTCATTCTCGGACTGCTCTGCCTCGCGGCCGGGATCGCGCTGCTGTCGTTCGCCACCGCCGCCACCCCCTACCCGGTCTACGGGCTGCTGCTCGCCGTCGTCAGCGGCGGCATGGGCCTGGCGATGCCGCCGCTGTCGGGAATGATGGTCCACGCCCTACCGCCCAGCCATGCCGGCGTGGGCTCAGGACTGAATAGCACCACCCGGGAGTTCGGCTCCGCGCTCGGCGTCGCGGTCCTCAGCACGATCCTCACCAGCCGTTTCGCCAGTCACCTGCCCGCCGCCCTACGGAACGTCCCCGGCGCCCGCGGGCAGGCCATCAGGCAATCCATCACCGCCGCCCTGCAATACGCGCGGAGCGCCCCGGACCCGGCGGTCCGCGCGCAGCTCATCGACGGCACCCGCGACGCGTTCACCAGCGGCACCAGCCTGGGACTGCGCGTAGGAGCCGCGCTGATCCTGCTCACCACCGCCGTCGTCGCCCACCAGCATCCCAAGGAGTAACGGGCCGGCCCGCCAATAGCCGATTACAGCCACCACGCATCCCCTTTGTCCCGTTTGCTGAATTTCAATAGCGAATCTTGGTGGTGGATCCGGGCCTGGCGGTGGCCTGGCGGTGGATCGGGGGGATCGGGGGATGCACCGGATCCGCCACGGAGCCCGGAGCTTCACGACAACCGGAGCAGTCTTTGCGTTTTGCTGCTTGCGTGGTCGCTGTGACCACTGTGGCGCTCCGCAGGTTCGTGCTGGTTGACCGGCTTCAAGTAAGGCATAACGGCTCCGGCGAGCGGGTAACGCCAGCCCGCATCTATGCCGACCCTTGAGACCAGTGGGTCGCCGACACGTGATCTGGCGCGGTAATCGAACGCAGGACGGCGATCGTCAGTTGACGGGGCCATCTGGGCGCCGGTCCTGCTGCCAGTCAGTCTTGTCCAGCGCATACTCCACGGCGTCGATCTCGCCGTCGTGGACGGAGTCGGGCCAGGGCCGGCGGAAGGTCCGCACTAGCCTCAGGCCTGACTTCTCCATCACCCGCCGCGAGGCCGTGTTGAGAGCCATCGCCTCTGCGGTGACGCGCCGCACACCGAACTTGGTGAAGCCCAAGCGGATCAGCGCGCGCGATCCTTCGGTGGCGTACCCCCGCCCCCAGGCCGGCTTACGTAGCCGGTAACCAAGCTCGACCTCACCGGGAGCGGCAGCCTGGCCCGGCCGGAAATGGAACCATCCCGCGAAATCCCCGGTGGCCTTCTCGATAACCGCCCAGAACCCGTAGCCCTCGTAGCGCTCGTAATAGCCGAGGAACGCGGGCAGGACCTCATTCTCGATCTCATCGCGGGACGTCGGCACCCCGCCGTTGACGAAGCGCATGACGTCGGGGTCGGCGTCTAGGCTCACCAGGTTGTCCGCATCAGCCATGCTGAACCGGCGAAGCAGCAATCGCTGCGTTTCGAGGAAAACCTCCATCGCGAGTCCTTCCGACGCTGCCACGCTACCGGCGTCGGCAATGAGCCGCCTCCTGCCGAGAGCCGCCTCCTACCCGAGCCTCCTACCGAGAGCCGCCTCCTACCGGCCACGCCAGGCCCGGGAAGCGACCTCAGAGGCGGATGGCCAGGCCGATGGTGAACGCGATCCCGAACGCCAGCTGGAGCCGTCCGGTCTGGCCGAGCGTCTTGATCAGCGCCGGGCCGCTAGCGCCCGCGCGCACCGAGCGGATCGGCATCCGCGCCAGCGGCAGCGCCAGCAACGCGACCAGCGTCAGCGGCCGGAAAAAGGCCAGCAGCGCCGCGCAGAAAAACGGCAGGATCAACGTCAGCACGTACGCGGTCCGGCTGCGCGCGTCACCGAGCAGCACCGCGAGCGTGCGCTTGCCCGCCACCGTGTCGGTGCGGATGTCGCGCAGGTTGTTGACCATCAGCAGCGCGCAGGCCAGCAGCCCGGCCGGCACCGAGGCAGCCAGCCCCAGCCAGCTGAACGCCGACATCTGCACGTACGCGGTACCCGCCACCGCGACCACGCCGAAACACGCGAACACGAAGACCTCGCCGAGCCCGCTGTACCCGTAGGGCTTGGGGCCGCCGGTATAGAACCAGGCCGCGGCGATGCAGCCGGCCCCCACGGCCAGCAGCCACCAGGAGGTGACGGCGGCCAGCGCCAGCCCGGCCGCCCCGGCCACGGCGAACGAGCCAAGTGCGGCGGCCAGTACCCGCCGCGGCGCCGCCAGCCCGGCGGCGACGAGGCGGACCGGTCCGACCCGCCGCTCGTCGGAGCCGCGCACGCCGTCGCTGTAGTCGTTGGCGAAGTTGACGCCTATCTGCAGCGCGAGCGCGACGACGAGGGCGAGTAGCGCCCGCCACCAGATGAACTCGCTGAATCCGGCGGCGACTCCCGAGCCGATGAGCACCGGGACGATAGCCGCAGGGAGCGTCCTCGGCCGCGTTCCTGCCAGCCATTCCCGAGCGTCAGCCACCCCCAGATCCTAGGCGCACTCAAGCGCGCCAAGCGCAGCCGGTCACTCGCTGATCGTCGTGTGCAGGCGCAGCACCGGCACGCTCACGCCCACGTCGAGCTCCCCCCGCGCGCCGTCGGCGGCCCAGCCAGACGAGGCCAGGAAGTCGCGCAGCACGCTGTCGGCTTCCAGCGCCCACACCGACACGGTATGGAAACCGTCACCCACGAGCGTGTCCGCCACCGCGTGCAAGAGCCTGCTGCCGTGCCCCTGCCCGGTCCGTTCCGGTTCGACGCGCAGTTCGTAGAGCTCGCTGTCGGTGCCGGGCCAGCGGTCCGCGTCGGTGGCCGGCCCGGCGGATACGAACCCGACCACGGCCCGGGACGGCGGTTCCAGGACCGCCGCCAGCACGTGGTGCCTGCTCGTCGGCGGGTTCGTGATCGCTTCGGCCCACCGGTCCCGCCACACGCTCATCGCCTCGTCGCTGGTCAGCTCCGCGAGCAGGGCGTCCGGCACGATCCCGGCGAAAACGCGGCGCCAGCTCGCGACCTGGACCCGGGCCAGGGTCTCGGCGTCGCCCGCGCGGGCCGGCCGGACGAAACCCGCGGCCGGTGCAGCCTGGCTCAGCGCGGGCTCACTTGTCGGAGTAAGCGATGAGGCCGATGTCGCGGGCCGCGCCGGTCGAGGCCGACGTGGCCATCGCGGCGTAGACCTGCAGGGCCGCGCTGACCGGCCGCAGCCGCCCCGCGGGCCGGTACGACCCGAGCGAGGCCAGCACCCGGTCCCGGCGTGCAGCGAGCTCGTCGTCGCTCACCTTGAGCCGCAGCTCGCGGCGCGGGATGTCGATCACGACCGTGTCGCCGGTCTCGGCCAGGGCGATCACGCCGCCCGCCGCCGCTTCCGGCGCGACGTGGCAGATCGACAGGCCGGACGTCCCGCCGGAGAACCGCCCGTCGGTGATCAGGGCGCAGTCCCGGCCCAGGCCCTTGCCTGCCAGGAAGCTGGTCGGGTACAGCATCTCCTGCATACCGGGCCCGCCGCGCGGGCCCTCGTAGCGGATGATGACCACGTCGCCCGCCCGCACCGCGCCGCCCAGGATGCCCGCGACCGCGTCCTCCTGGCTCTCGAACACCACCGCGGGCCCAGAGAATCGCCATAGCTCTTCCGGCACCCCGGCGGTCTTGACGATGGCGCCGTCGGGTCCGAGGTTGCCGTACAGGACGGCCAGCCCGCCGTCGGCCGTGTAGGCGTGCGCCACATCCCTGATGCAGCCGCCGGCCCGGTCGGTGTCCAGGGTGTCCCACCGCGCCGACTGCGAGTACGGGCGGGTGGTGCGGACACCGCCGGGAGCACCGTGGTACAGCTCAACGGCGTCCTCAAGCACCGCCGAAGATCCCAGGTCCCAGGCGTCGAGGAACTCCCGCAACGAACGACTGTGTACCGTGCGCACCCCGCGGTTGAGCAGTCCGGCCCGGTCGAGCTCGCCGAGGATCGACGGGATGCCGCCGGCCCGGTGCACGTCTTCCAGGTGATACGCGCTGCTCGGCGCGACCTTGCACAGGCAGGGCACCCGGCGGGAAAGCTCGTCGATCTCCTTGAGCCCGAAGTCGACGCCGCCCTCGTGGGCGGCGGCGAGCAGATGCAGGATCGTGTTGGTCGAACCGCCCATGGCCACGTCGAGCGTCATCGCGTTCTCGAATGCGTCCCGGCTGGCGATCGACCGGGGCAGCACGGACTCGTCGCCGCCTGCGTAGTACTGGCGGGTGATCTCCACGATCGCCCGGCCCGCCCGCTCGAACAGTCCGCGCCGGGCCGAGTGCGTGGCCAGCGTGCTCCCGTTGCCGGGCAGGGCCAGCCCGATCGCCTCGGTCAGGCAGTTCATCGAGTTGGCGGTGAACATGCCCGAGCAGGAGCCGCACGTCGGGCAGGCGGATTCCTCCATGGCGAGCAGCTGATCGTCGGACACCGAAGGATCGGCGGAGGCGACCATCGAGTCGATCAGGTCCAGCTTGCGTCCAGACCCGGCCGCCAGCCCGGCACCTGTGCTTGCTTCAACAGTGCCGGCTTCCATCGGGCCGCCGGAGACGAACACGGTCGGGATGTTCAGCCGCATGGTGGCGATCAGCATGCCCGGCGTGATCTTGTCGCAGTTCGAGATGCAGATCATGGCGTCGGCGCAGTGCGCGTTCACCATGTACTCGACGGAGTCGGCGATCAGTTCCCGGCTCGGCAGCGAGTACAGCATGCCGCCGTGCCCCATGGCGATGCCGTCGTCCACCGCGATCGTGTTGAATTCGCGCGGGATCGCGCCGGCCGCGCGGATGGCGTCGGCCACCACCTGGCCGACCTCGCGCAGGTGCACGTGCCCGGGGACGAACTCGGTGAAGCTGTTAGCCACCGCGATGATCGGCTTGCCGATGTCTTCCCTGGCTACCCCGGTGGCCCGCAGCAGGGCGCGGGCGCCCGCCATGTTCCTGCCGTGCGTAACCGTCCGGGACCGAAGCGGCGGCATACCGAACTCCCCTCAGCGTGGGCCAGAAACATCACCCTACCGGGGTAGCAGCCCGCGCCCGGCGGAAAAGGTCAGCCCGCGCCCGGCGGAAAGATCAGCCCGCGCCCGGCGGAAGATCAGCCCGCGTCAGCCGGAAATGTCAGCTCGCCGGGCGCCGGCGCTCAGGTGCGGGAAGGCCTTGTTCGCGGCCAGGTATATCCGCTCGACCTCGGCGTCGTCCAGCGGGCGCTGGCCTTCCTGCTTGGCCCGGCGCCGCAGGTACTTGCGCAGCCTGGGCCCGCTGAAGACGTCGACCTCCCTGATGGTGGCCACGTCCCAGGGGATCCTCGGCCCGTAGACGGCCATCGCCGGGCGGACGCTGACCGGGCTGCCGACCTCGCCGGACAGCAGTTCGGCCGCGCGCTCGGATTCCCACCTGGCGTGTTCCAGACGTTCTTTCATACTGAACGGGCCGTGCCACAGCTGCCTGGCATTCTTCGTCCGCACCACCAGGTGTTTGTCCCAGGACTCTGAGTCGATGGCGAACACGCCAGCCGGCCCGACCACGAGATGGTCGATCTGCTCCTCGCTGTCCGGGATCAGGTTGCCGTGCATGGCACGGTAACCCGCTCGCGCGAGCTTGGCCAGCTGCCTGCGGGTGTGGCGCTGCGCCCCGGTCATCTTGACCCGCCGGCCTGGCAGCCCTCTCCTGGACTGGTAGATGGTGTCGGCGATGGCCGCGACGACGGCGAGCGTCAGCCCGAGCCGCCAGGAGACCACGACCGTGAACACCACCCCGACGATGATCGCGATGAGGGCGCGCCGCTGCCAGGCCCGGATCCTCGGGTTGGCGGAAAGATGGGCCAGGTTGCCCCGGCGCTGGCCGATGCCCGGCTGCCGCGGCTCGTCCGGCGCCGGCGCGACCACGAGCTTCCATGTAGGCCTGGGCGGATCGGCGGCCGTCGCGGCCTGCCAGGATGAGGCCACGACGTCGTCCCGCGCGTTCTCGGGGCCCTCGGGGTCGTCCAGATCGACCGGATCCTCAGCCGGCGCCCAGTCCAGGAACGAGGGCCCCTCATCCGGATCCTCCGGCTCATCAGCCTCGGCCGAAGCCTCGGGCACAGCAGTAAGCCTCTGTCCCGTCACCCCGGCACCCGGCCACACCGCCGGGCGACCGGCGGCGGAGGTATCGGAGGACGTGGTGCCAGCGGCCGGCGTGCCAGCGGCCGGGGTACCGGTCGCCTGAGTGCCGGCGCCCCCTTCGCCCGGTCCCCGGGCGCTGCCAGCACTGTTGGGCGCCGCGCCGTACGGCCGCGCACCGTCCGATGCTGCCCCGCTGTGACTGCTCAGCGTCACCATCCGACCTGGCGACTTGCGACTTCTCAGCTTCGACCACGCCATTCGGTACTCACCCACCAACTCAGCGTAACTGCCTTAGGGCTCAGCGCCAAGCGCCGTCATCACCAAGATTGTGCCCTACTACGCTCGGTTTTATAGCAAGACATTGCTCCCGAACAGTGGGAAAACCCGCCAAACGTCTAGACTTTTCCTGGCTACTATGGGGTAGCATGACCCAGATTCACGAGCTCACCATGATCGAGCTGGCCGCGGCGATCCGGGCCCGCGAGCTGTCGCCCGTCGCCGTCACCGATCACTACCTGCGCCGGACGGACGAGCTCAACGACCGGGTCGGAGCCTTCTACACCGTCACCGCCGAACTCGCGGCCGAGCAAGCCCTCGCCGCTTCCAAGACCGTCGCAGCGGCCGATGACCCCGGACAGCTGCCGCCGCTGACCGGCGTGCCGATCCCGATCAAGGACCTGAACATGGTCGCGGGAGTCCGCCAGACCCTCGGCTCGCTCGCCTACGCCGACAACGTGCCCGACGCCGACGACTACGTGGTGGCCGCGATCAGGCAGGCCGGCGCGGTCATCACCGGCAAGACGGCGACGCCGGAGTTCGGGCTGCCCTGCTACACCGAGACCAAGATCGGGCCGCCGGCCCGGACGCCGTGGGACCTGTCGCGCTCCGCGGGCGGGTCCAGCGGCGGCGCGGCCGCCGCGGTGGCGGCGGGCCTGGCGCCTGCCGCCCAGGGCAGCGACGGCGGCGGGTCGATCCGCATCCCGTCCAGCGTGTGCGGTCTGTTCGGGATCAAGCCGACCCGCGGCCGGATTTCCGGCGGCCCGCTGGTGCCCGACCTGGACGGCCTGGGCGTGAACGGGCCCATCGCCCGCACCGTCGCCGACGCCGCGCTGCTGCTCGACGTGATGGCCGGGAACTTCCCTGGCGACATGTACACCCTGCCGCCGCTGCCGCCCGGCGAGTCCTTCCTGGGCTACGCCCGCCGTGAGCNNCCAGCACCCTGCTGGCCAGCCTGGGCCACGACGTCGAGGACATCACCTCACCGGTCGGCCCGGACATAGTGCCGTTCTTCGAGGTCCTGTGGTACACCCACGCCACGCTGGCCCCGGTGGCCCCGCAAAGCGAAGAGGTGCTGTTGCCGCTGACCCGCTACCTGCGCGGCCGCGGTCAGGCCGTCAGCGCCAGCGAGCTCATCTTCGCCCAGGCCTACCTGCAGGCCGTGACCCGCCTGGCGCTCACCACGCTGAACGGCTACGACGCCATCTTGTCCCCGACGCTGGCCATGCCTCCGGTGCCCGTCGGCTACTTCGATGAGGTGGAACCGGCCGAGAACTTCGAGCGGCAGAAGCGCTTCACCCCGTTCACCGCGGTCTACAACGTGTCCGGCCAGCCGGCCGTCAACGTTCCGCTGCACTGGAACGCCCAGGGCCTGCCGATCGGCGTCATGCTGGCCGGCCGGATGGGTGAGGAGGGGACCCTGATCTCCCTGTCCGCCCAGCTCGAGCAGGCCCGCCCGTGGGCCCACAGGCACCCGCCGGTCTGGTGATACAACTGGTGCCATGCGGGCACAGCAGCGGCGAATCGGCCCGAAGCGCCCGCACCGCCGGTACCCGCGCGCCATCAACCTGCTCGCCGCGCTCGTCGTGTCGGTCGTGCTGCTCGGCGTGCTCGGCTTCGGCTACGGCACGATCCCCGCACTCGGCCCCGCGCTGGACCCGGGCCGCGGCGCGTGGACCTCGGCGGCCGGCGGCAAGCCGGTGCGCTCGGAGACGCTCGGCCTCAAAGGCCTGCAGGACGCGGTCACGGTCACGTTCACCACGCAGGGTGTCGCCTCGATCAGCGCCGCCAGCGACCACGACATGTTCCTGGCCCTGGGCTACGTGCACGCCCAGTTCCGGCTGTCGGAGATGGACGAGGAACGCCGCCTGGGGGAGGGCCGGCTCGCTCAGCTCGGCGGTCCGACGGACCTGGCCTCGGATGAGTTCGAGCTGCGCCTGGGCCTGCTCCGCACCGCGCAGCAGGAGTGGGCCCAGATGCCGAAGGCCAGCCTGGCCGCTCAGGCGCTGACCGCCTACGCGCAAGGGGTCAACGACGACATCGCCCAGGTCCGCGCCAGCGGTCAGTGGCCTGCCGTCTTCTCCCTCCCCGGCGTGTACCCGTCCCCGTGGGCCCCGGTCGACAGCCTCGTCGTTCAGGGCGTGCTCACCCAGGAGCTCGACTTGACCGCGACCCCGCTGGACTACGCGCTGCTCGAGCGATCCCTCGGCGCCGCCCGCACCATGGGCTGGTTCCCGGTCATCGCGAAGAACGCGCAGACCCCCTACGACCCGGGCCCCTACGCCAAGCCCGCGCTGACCCCGGTCGCCCCCAGCCTGGCCAGCACCATGACCGACCCGCCGGCCGCGGCGAGCAGTTCGCCCCAGGCAGGCAGCACCGCCCGTTCGGCCATAACCGGGTCGCAAGCCGAGGCGGCGGGGACGTTGCTCGCCCAGCTCAGCCAGCTGCCGCCGGGTCAGCTGCACGAATACCCGGACAGCAACGCCTGGGCCGCCAACGGCCCCGCCGTTGCCAGCGGCGGCGCGCTGCTGGCTGGCGACCCGCACCTGCCGCAGACGCTGCCGTCGGTCTGGTACGAGGTCGCCCTGTCCGCGCCCGGCTTCGACGTGGCCGGGGTCAGCGTGCCCGGCCTGCCCGGGATCCTGATCGGGCACAACGCCCGCATCGGCTGGTCGCTCACCGACACGCAGAACCAGGCCACGCTGTTCTACACCGAGAAAACGCGTCCCGGCGAGTACTACTGGGACGGAGCCTGGCGCAAGATGCAGGTGGTGCACTACACCATCCCGGTGCGCGGCGCCGCGACCCGGCACCTGACCGTGGACCTCACCGTGCACGGGCCGATCATGACCCAGGCCGGGCAGACGACGTCGGTCGACTGGATGGGCAACGTGCCATCCCCCGACCTGCAGGCGATGCTCACGGTCAACCAGGCCGGCAGCTTCAGCCAGTTCAAGGCCGCCCTGGCCGGCTGGTACGCCCCGACCCAGAACTTCGTCTACGCCGACGCGAACGGGAACATCGGCGCGATCTCGGCGGGCTACTACCCCCAGGTCGGCGCGGGCTGCCAGCCGTGGCTGCCGATGAGCGGCACCGGCGGGTGCGACCTGACCGGCGTCATCCCTTACGCCGCCGAGCCGCAGGCCTACGACCCGCCCGGGCACGTGCTGGCCACCGCCAACCAGCGCCCGGTCACCGCCGCCTACCCCTGGTACATCGGCACCAGCGCCAACTTCTTCGACCCCGGCTACCGCGCCGCCACCATCTACGCCGCGCTGCGCGGGCGCACCGCCCCGCTGACCACCGCCGCCTTCGCCGCCGTGCAGACGAGCCTGACCGACCAACTCGCGGCCCGTATCGTTCCGAGACTCCTGACCGCCCTGGGCGGTGCGTCTCTTTCTTCTCCCGAACGAGCGGTGGTCCCCCTCCTCGCCACCTGGAACGCCACCATGGCGCAAAACTCCGCGGCGGCCTCGGTCTGGTGGACATTCTGGGGCGACTACGTGACCGACGTATTCCAGCCCTGGTGGAACCGGGCCAAGGTCCCGGTGCACAAAGACGGCGCCGGGCTCGCGGTCTCGGTCGACCCGGTCAGCCTGGACGAGGACCTGGAGGCGTGGACGCTGGGCGACCCCGCCAACCCCGCGTTCTCACTGCCCTCGGGCCAGCCGCGGACCGCGCCGCAGGTCATGCGGAAGGCGTTCGCCACCGCGGTGGCGCACCTGGCCGCCACGCTGGGCGGCGCGCCGTCGTCCTGGACGTGGGGGCGGCTGCACGCCCGGGAGTTCCCGGCGCTGAGCGGCGCCGAAGGCCTGGGCTACGGCCCGCGCGCGGCCGGCGGCGACCCGTTCACGCCCGATGCCGCCGACGGCGGCCTGACCGCGANNGGCGTGTACCCCGGCGGCCAGAGCGAAAACCCCGCCTCACCTTGGTACGACGACCAGGTCCCGCTGTGGTGGGACGGCCGGTACCTGCCGGTGCCGGTACCGGGGCGAGCGGCGGGCTCGCTGACCTGGACCTTGACCGGTGCGCAGACCGAGGCGACCGGCTCGCTGACCGGTGCGCAGGCCGGTGCGCAGGCCGAGGCGGCCGGCCGTGGCTGACCCGCGCCGGCTCGGTAAGCGGGGTGCGTACCGCCTCGGCGCACCGCGGGTCAGCGGTCCGCGGTCCGGGTCCGCTGCGGTGCCCCGCAGCCCGTCCTTCCGGGCCGGGCGATCGCGCGGGTCCGCGGTGGCGTGGCTGGCCGCGTGCGCCCTGGCCGCCGTCATCCTCGGCTTCGGGGCCGCGCTCGGCCTGTGGTTCCTGCCGTTCGTGGCCGGGATAGC
>PMST01000532.1 GCA_003168295.1 Actinomycetota bacterium | reverse complement strand
ATACTGGCGGCAGATCACGTCGGGCGAGACGTGGATGTCGAGGACGGTGGGAGCAGGATTGGCCTTGAACGCAGTGATCGCCTTGCGCAGGTGCTCGATCTCGGTGATCGTCTCGCCGACCGCCCCGAACGCGCGCGCCACGGCGCCCAGGTCGGGGCGGCCAAAGATGGCTTCGTCGGCCGAGAGCCCCTTCGACCGGATCTTGTGCACCTCGGCGCCGTAAGCGCCGTCGTTGATGCACAGGACGAGGAGCGGGATCCGGTGGCGGGCCAACGACTCCAGTTCCTGGATGTTCATGATAAGGCTGCCGTGGCCCTCGATCAGCGCGACAGGCCGGTTCGGATCGGCGACAGCGACGCCCATGGCGGTGGGAAGGCCTTGGCCGATCACACCGAAGTCGTAGGTGTATTCGTAGCGCTCGGGATGGCGGCCGCTTAGCCAGTCCACGGCGAAGTTCCAGAAGTGACCCGCCCCGATGACGATCTGCCAGTCCGTCGGAACCTCGTCGTTGATCGCCACCATGACCGCGTTCGTGTCCAGCTCACCCAGGCTTCCGGGCGGCGGCGTCGGGAACGGCACTCGTGCGGCGGCGATCTCTTCGTGAGTGAAGCCGCGCACCGAGTCGCTGGCCGGCAAAGCGTCGAGAATCGCCTGCGCACCAAGCTTCGCGTCGGCGGTCAGTGCGATATCGGCCACCCGTTGACCGTCGATCCAACCGGCGGGGTTGACTTGGATCTGAACGAGGTCCGCGTCCGGGAAGAGGTATCCGGCCTCCGTGGTGAAGTAGCCCATGCGCGCGCCGAACCCCACGACGAGGTCTGCCTCGGTCAGCAGCGCCCGCGCGGCGTCCGCCGAGAATGCCCCGGCCACGCCGAGGTTCCGTGGATTCCCGTCGAAGAGGCCCTTGGCCCGCAACGACGTCACGAGCACTGCGCGCGTTCGTTCGGCCAGTTGCTCCAGCTCGACCCGCGCTTCGGCGGCTACCACGCCCCGGCCGGCGAGGATCACCGGACGCTCGGCCCGCTCCAGCCGCCGGACCACGTCGGATATACCGTTCGGATCGGGAGCCACCACTGCCGCGGTCGGCACCAAATCGATCGACGGCGTGTAATCCAGGTCCCAGGTGAACTCCCGCTCTTGCAGGTCGTACGGAACGCCGAGGACGACCGGCTTTCGTTCGGTGCGTGCGCGGAAGAAGGCGAGCTGTACGTCCTGGACCAGGTTGTCGACGCTCGTACTGTGCAGATAGATCGACCCGGTCGACTCGACGAAGGCGCGCTGTTCAAAGGCCTGCAGGTGGAAACGTGCGGTCAGAGGGGTATCGCCGGCGAACACGACTATCGGCGTCTCGTGCCGAGCCGACGCAGTCAGCGATGTACCGATCTGGGTGAGCCCGGGACCGCAGGTCACCGAACAAACGCCGACGTCGCCGTTCATGCGGGACCAGCCGTCGGCCATCGCGACCGCCGCGCTCTCGTGGCGTGCATGTACGACCCGAATTCCCGGCTGGGTCGCCATGGCGGCCATCCAGTACATGTTGCCGTCACCCATGAGCCCGAACAGCGCGCTGACGTTCTCCCCGGCAAAGGCCTTTGCCAGAGCCTCGTAACCTTTCATGCGGTGCACCACCTATTTCTTTTGATGTAACGACCGAGTTCGCCGCCGACCCGCGCCGGCAGGCAGATGCAGCCGTCCGACCCGATCAGCCGGACCGAACCGGGGGGTGGTAAGCGCTCGCCCATGACCGCTCGTCTAGAAGGTGGGTGGAGTGATCAGCCAGATCGCCTGGAGTTCCTCCTGGCCGGCCGCCCTCCAACGGTGCGGCGTCGACGAGTCGAGATACACCGAGTCGCCGGCCCCCAGGACGACCTCATCCCCGCCGATCCGGAGGATCATCTCGCCGGCGAACACGAATCCGCACTCCTCGCCCTCGTGGGAGTGGGGATGATCGCCGCTCTCGGCCCCGACCGGTGCCTGGACCCAGATCACTTCCATCTGGTGCTTCAGGTCGGGGCTGAGTAGCTCGTTCAAGATGCCCGATCCAGGAAAGTAGATCTGCTTACGCATCCCGCGCCGAGTGACCGCGTACCGGGACGGCGTGGACTCGGCGTCGGGCTCGATAAACAGTTCGCCCACCCGATGATCGAGTTCGTCGGCCAGACGCTTAAGCGTTTCGAGCGACGGATTGGCCATCCCCCGTTCGATCTGGCTGATGTACCCAATCGAGAGCGACGACGCTTCCGCGATGTCACTTAGCGTCCGCCCGGCCCCGAGCCGCCACTCTCGTAGCTTGGAACCGATTAGGAACTCGTCGGTTCCTGGCCGGGACCCATCCGTGGAATCCGGCGACTGCGCCATGTGCACCCCTGGAAAGCGTTGAAGGCGGCAAAACATATCAAGCTTCGCGCCCCCGTTGAGCTAAGAGCTTAGGTCATTACCATGCCTCCCGTAGGATGCCGCTGATCTCCTCCGGCCCGGAGACCCGGCGAGGGTTGAAGAACAGGCCGCGGTCCTGCATCGTGCCGGCCGCGACGCCGTCGAGCTGATCCTCGCGGACCCCGAAGTCGCGCAGGCGCCTCGGCGCCCGGACCGTATGTTGCAGTTCGGCGACGACATCGCCGGCGGGCAGCCCGGGGCGCTCCATCGCCTCGCTCAGGTCGCGTTGGGCGGACGCGGTCTCCGGCTCGTTGAAGCGGAGTACGTGCGGCAGCATCACCGAGTTGGCCACCCCGTGCGGCAGTGCGAGGCGCGCGCCGAGGACGTGGCAGATGGCATGGTGCAGACCCACCCGCGCGTTGGAGATCACAAGGCCGCTGAGCGCTGCGCCGGCCGCGAGCTCGCTTATGGGGTCCGGTACCGGCGAGCCGCCCGCGTCCGCTCCTCCCGCGCCGGGCTCGACGGCTACCGCACGAAGTCCCCGAGAGAGCAACCGGGCCGCATGCAGCGCCTGCGCCGTGGAGATCGGATTGCTCGTCCGGGAGTACAGCCCTTCGGCGCAGTGAGCGAGAGCGTTCATCGACGTCGACACCAGGATGTCGGACGGCACCTTGCCGATGAGTTCGGTGTCGTACGCGATGATCCGGCAAGCGACCTGCAGATCCCAGAACGTGCGCTTGACGCCGGATGCCGTCGTCGCGCCGCCGCCGGGAGTGACCTCGGCCCCCGACAGCGTCGTGGCCACGGCTACCACCGGGGTCTTCGGGCGGCTCAGAACCCGGTTCACGAAGGTATCGGGCGGTCGGAACTCGCTGCAGTGATCCTCAAGGCGGCCGCCTTCGGCGAGCAGGATCGACACCGCCTTCGCGGTGTCGCTCACACTGCCGCCGCCCAGCGCGACGATGGCGTCCAGCGTTCCCCCGGCGAGGTGCTGCGCGATCCTTTCCGAGTCGGCGATCGGTGCGTGGCCAGCGATCGGTTCGTCGACCACGACGGTCTCGAGTGTGGACACTAGCTCGACCAGATGCTGTGCGTAACCGGTCAGGAACAGACGTCCACCCATATCCGTTGTCGGCGAGCCGACAACGGACGCTTTGCCGTCGGCGGTGATCCGCACGCGCGGCAGTTGGTCAGCGAGCCGCTGCCCACGGAACGCAAGCTGGTCGTACAGCTGCCTCTCCGAAAGCCGTTGCGAGGCCACGCCGACCCGAGCGTCCATTCGGCCGCGATTGCGGATCGCGGCCAGCACAGCTTCCACCGCCAGCACCAGCGGAAGTGGTGCTCCCGGGATGGGGAGGACGACCGCGACCGGGACGCGTGCAACTAGGGCCTTTTCGACAGCGTCGAGAAGTTCCACATCCAGCGTAGACAGCGTAAATGACATATGCCGCGCACCGGACATTCGACCCAAAATGCCCGCAGACAGCAGGGCGCTGATCCGGTTCCGCTCGACAGGCACCATCCAACTTTAAACCGCGCCAGCAGACGCCGCCCTGCGGTAGGCGAGCGCTCGCGGTTATTTGCGAGTGGCGCGGCTTCGTGGCTCTCGTGCTGAGCGGCTCGTATTCGTCTGTAAATGTTCGGTAAACTCGTGGGATCTATAGCTGCACTCCGCGGCTGAGCTGCGCAAGCTCTCAAGCGCTCCACGTATGACCGAATATCTACGTCTGTCTTGTTCGGTGAACGCGTAACGGGTGAATTCGCTGCCACGGCGTGTTACCAATGAATGAGCGCTTCAACCGTTGGGAGGCCGTGGTGACCGAAGCCGAACCGAGCGAGGCCCAAGGAAACGGGCACCGACCGCACCAGGAAGGTACGCTGTTCTCGCTTACCAACGCTGAGAGCGCCGCGCCGCGCCGGTCGCGCCTCGCGAAGACCGCCACCCAGCACCTGCGCCTGTCGGACATCACCGCCGAGATCAAGCGGATGTCCGAGGGGGACACAGCCTTCCTGGCCCGCATGCTCAAGACCCGCAGCAAGGCGCCCACTCCGGCGATCGCACAGGCGCTTCGCACCCACCTCGCGAAGGCGAACGAAGACCAGTCTGCGGTGGCGCTACATGATGGTCTGCACTATGGCGTCATCTCGACGGGTTACACCGCTGCGCTCGAGGACGACGAGCTCGCCGCGCTGCTGTCGGCAGAGCGGGACAGGCTCGGGTTCCTCGTCGGCCGGCCCCTGCGGGAAGTGCTGACTGCACCGGAGGAGTTTGGGGTCACCGCCACGGTCCGCACCGCCGTCTGGTCTTCGATGGTCAGCCGCGCGTACAAGGGCGGCGTCGCCGCACTCGCTTGGCTTATCGCCGACCCGCCCGGCACCTGGAATGACCGGCAGGCCGCCGCAGTCGCCGAAGCGTGGGCGGCGGTCCGCAAACGGTACCCGATGCTTCCCGAGCACCCTGTGTCGATCGAGCAGCTGTGCTCGACCGTCGCCGAGATGGAGCTGTCCGGCTCGCTGGAGGAACTCGCCGCCCGCGCCACCGCCAACGC
>PMST01000323.1 GCA_003168295.1 Actinomycetota bacterium | reverse complement strand
ATCTACGTCAAGCAGGAGCCGGTCGGCGACCACTCGCCGCGGGCGGTGATCCTGCAGGCCCTGGGCCACTTCCTGCTCGGGCACGACACGCCAAGGGACTTCGCCGACTTCCTCCGCCAGCGGGTCGAGGCGAACTACTTCGCCGCCGCGATGCTGATGCCGGAATCCGCCGCGGTCCCGTTCCTGCGCGCCGCCAAGGACCGCCGTGACCTGGCCGTCGAGGACCTGATCGACGTGTTCTCGGTCTCCTACGAGATGGCCGCGCACCGGGTCACCAACCTGATCACCCACCACCTCGGGGTGAACTGCCACTTCGTGAAGAACGACACCACCGGCGTCATCTACAAGGCGTACCAGAACGACGGGGTGCTGTTCCCGGCCGACGCCACCGGCGCGATCGAGGGACAGCGGATGTGCCGGCAGTGGTCGGGCCGCCAGGTGTTCGGAGCTCCCGACCGCTACTCGCCGTACTACCAGTACTCCGACACCCCGTCGGGAACGTACTTCTGCGTCGCCCAGGTCGACCCGAAGGCGGACGAGAAGGGCTACGCGATCAGCTTCGGGGTGCCGTTCGGCGACTCCCGCTGGTTCCGCGGCCGGGAGTCGACGATCAGGACCAAGTCGCTGTGCCCGGACGGCGAATGCTGCCAGCGCGCCCCGGCCGCGCTGGCCGAGCGCTGGGAGGGCCAGGCGTGGCCGTCGGCCCGGGCCCACAGCCACATCCTGTCGGTGCTCCCGTCCGGCGCCTTCCCCGGCGTCGACGACGTGGACATCTACGAGTTCCTCGACCGGCACGCGGCCGAGTAGGGAACGCCCCCCGTGGCCGGCTGGCTACGGATGCTCGGCAAAGGCCGCAAGCGCGTCGCGAAGCTTCCGCTCCGACTCCTTATCGACGGGGCGCCCGCCATCTTCGAAGGCCCTCATCTCCTGCTGGCACCGGCCTCCGTCCCCGAGATCGAGGCCGGCTCGAGTGCGGAGAAACTCCTTGAAGCTCTGCTTCCCGGTGTACCCCGCGAGCTGCCAGCTTTCCTCCGGCAGGCCGAAGACGGACGGGTGCATCACCTGGAAGATGTCAGACAGGCCATGCATGACCAGGTGCAGGCGATCCTCGAGTCGGCCGTCAATAACGGCCTTGAACATGTGCAGCAACTCAATCTCTTCGTACGGTCGGCGCAGCCCCCTCGCCGTCCGGATCTGGCCGGCCAGGCTGCGCAGCGCCTGCGTGCGGTTTCCCGCCTCCACTTGAGCGCGGAGCGCGTTCCACTGGCGGGCGACGTCAGCCGCGTTCAGTGAATCGAACATCATGCCGAACGACGTAACCATCATGCGCTGCCATACCGAGGATGCCGCCAGGTTCGCCCCCTTGACCCCATGCATGGGGCTGAGCAGGATGTTGTGCCCGGTGAGGAGATCGCCGTAAAGCAGCTCGATCAGCTTGACGTCCCAGGTGCCCTCGACGTACAGCACCCGGGTGCTGGCGAGAATGCCGGGCCCGGACTTGGTCAGCCGTTGCAGCAGGCTCGCGAGCCCGTCGCTCGGCTGGTCGATGGAGAAACGCCCCGGGCCGTCGAACATCACGAAGTCCGCGTTGCCCACGAACTGGGCGGCGAGATCCAGGCTATGCGTGACGATGAGCGTCCGGCCGGCCCGTCCGTGCTCGGCCAGGACGTTGCCAAGCAGGCGCGACTCGCTGGCGAACAGGTGCACCTCGGGTTCGTCGAGCGCGATCCAGGAGTGCATGCTCGCGAACGGAAGCGGCGGGCCGAGCGGCAGGAACGCTCCGTCAACCCTCCCCTCGAGCACCTCGTTCAGGTCGGTGCGGGCGTCGGTGGCGACCGCGTGCGCCGCATACCGTGCAAGCTCCTTGAGCGTCTCCCGGGCGGTGAGCGCCGACCACCGGCTGACAGCCCGGCTCGCGAGATCAAGCGGAATCCACTCGTCATCGACCCGTAGCTGCCAGGAGAATCGCTCGGCCGGCAGGCAGCGCAGCTCAACCACAAGCCCGACCAGCAGCGCGAGGCGTGCGACGGCGCGCGTCGCCAACTCTTCAGTGAACCGACTAGCCAGAGACAACAGAGAGACCGACTGGGCCGCGGCGTCGACCGCGATCAGTGAGTTGGCCGAGACGTGGTAGCGACCCCCGCAGGCGGCGAGGATGTCATTCGCCCAGCAGCGGAAACTCTCCTCGGTGGCCTCGGCCAGCGAGTCGGTGCTCTGCGCGTCAGGCATTGTCCAGCGTTCTATGCTGTCTTCCACGTGACGCGGCGCCGCCCGGATCACGGTGAGCGGTTCGGAGAGCAAATCGTCCGCGGCGACGGCGGACAGAGTCGCCGGCATCCCGTCGCCGAGCCACCGAACGATCCAACGGAGTCCGGGCGTGCCGAGACGGCCGATCCACCACTGGTGCTCGTCACCGGTGGGCTGCGCCGACTCGCACTCCTCGAAGAGCTGTCTGAGATCTGCGGGGCCATCGGCCCGGACCCCCGCCTCCAGCCGCGACCGCGCCGTCGTCAGGTACGGGACCAGCCGCGCCGGAAGCCGTGCGTAGACCCGCGGCGTGTCCGGGGCTGCGATCGAGTTCAGCAGCCGGGTCTTGCCATAGCCGTTCGCGCCGATAAGCACGAGCGAGCGGCCGTCGTAGGGGATGGGCACGCGATCGGCGAAGGGCTTCCCCGGGTGGGCGAGCCAGCCGACCAAACCTGCGCCAGAATCCGTCATCGCCTACCTCGCCAGCCGGGCTATGACCCGGTCGATGGTCGGTCCTACCCGGCTGTCCCGCACCAGGGCGAGCACGTCCGCTCGGACCTCGGGTGCGTCACTGAGCATGACCACGTGCCTGGTTGACATGCCGGTAGGGCCGTCGAAGACGATATTTTCCGCCCGCAGCGCCTTGTAGAGCCGGCGGACGACGAAGTCACGGTCCTTGGGCGCGGTTCCCCCGATGAACGCGTTCCAGCTGATCGAGGTATCCCAGCCCGCGTAGGCGTCTCCGCCGCGTGGCTTGATGAACTTGGCCAGTCGTGTTCGCAGGATGTCCGCGACCCACGTCCGCACGTCGTCTCCGGCCTCCGCGTCCAGGCCCGTCTCCGTGGCCGCCCCGTCGTCTGCGCTGGCGGCTCTCCTTGCGGCAAGTTGCGGGCCGAAGAAAGACTGGCCGTCGATGGTCAGGCTGGCGACGTCGGCGTCGGCGAACTCGTTCGCCGGCAGCTGACATTCCCGGAAGTCGGTCCTGTTGAGCAGCGCCCGGCGGAACGATGCGGCACTCAGGTCGCAGCGTTCGAAGAAGCATCCCGTGAGCGTGCAACCGGCCAGGCTACCGTCCAAGAGCACGTTGCGGAATACTGTGTCCGACAGATCTCGCCCGGGAAGGTGACTTGCGATCTCCTCGGGTATCTTGAGCGACCCGGTTGCGTCGGGCTTGCGCATGAGGGCCATCCGCAGCAGGTTGCGCAGCAGTTTGTCGCCGTTTCCCTCCGTGCGCAGGCGCCCGGCTAGCCGCGCCCACGTCTGCGCGGTGATCCGGTTGTCGGCCGACCGCAGCACGCCTTCTGGCAGATCCCTGGCGGTCAGCGCGTCCAGCGCGCCGGCGTCGCCCGCGTTGAGCCCGGCGCCGAGTGCACTCCCCTGGAAGTAGTCCCGCCATACCTGGTGCCGCATGGTAGCGACCGGGTGATCGGCGGCATCGTCGTCAGGGAGCAGGAAGTAATGGCTGGCGAGGCGAGGCCAGAGCGTTGGCCAGTGCTGCTGCTGCGCCTCGTCGCCTGCCACCTCCATCGCGAAGACCTCCAGGAGGTCCCTCGGGTAACCACTGACGCCCGTGGTCAGCAGGTCGAACGCGATTCTCTCCAGATACAGGCGCTGCTGGTCGTTGCTGAAGTCGTGGTGCTGCCTTTCCCGTTCCCGCGCAAACGTCCGCTCGATCAGGTACTCAAGGAACCCCCGCTCTCGAACGGCATTCGTTGACCATTTATCGGCGGCGATGAGGCTGACAAACTCGGCCAGGAAGATCGGGCTGCCGAGTATGTCGGGGTTCCACTCGTCTTCGATGACCTGCTGGGCGCGCTCCATCGCGCGAGTTCGGTCGGGAAGCTCCCCGAGTCGCCGGGCGACA
>PMST01000258.1 GCA_003168295.1 Actinomycetota bacterium | reverse complement strand
TGGCCATCGCCTCCGTGGACCTGCTGTCAGCGCGGCTACGCGGGCACTTCGACAGCATCTTCGAGCAGGCCGGGGCTGTGCTGGGCCCGGACGACGGCCAGACGAGCACCGACGCCGCGCTCAGCAACGACCTGAAAGCTGTCGCGCTGCTGAACCTGGGCGTCACCGAGGCATGGTCGCTGCGGCTGGCCGACAGCGAACTGCACCTCGCAGAAGGCGCCGCCCTGGCCGGCCGCATCGGCCGGCCCTACCTGGAGGTGGCCTGCCTCGCCCACCTGGGGTTCGCCGCTACGAGCCGCTCCTTCGCCATGGCCCAGCAGCGTTGCGAGGAAGCCATAACGGTGGCGGCGCGGCACGGCTGGGAAGCCGAGGCGGTGACCGCCCCAGCGCTGGCGGCGCTCGCCAACGCGCTGATCTGGACGGGCCAGTTCGACCTCGCCGAACACTGGCTGGACCGCGCCAGGCGCGCCACACAGGCCGGCGGCGAGCCCGGCATCCGGCTGGTGTGCCTTACCTCCGCAATCCTGCAGGCCGCGCGGGGCCACAGCCACCGGGCGCTGGAGGAGTTCGCCGCTGCCCGGCAGATGCAGGCGCTCATGGTGGGCGAGCACGGGCTGACTACCCGCGTCAACGCGTGGACGATCGCCACCCAGGCCCGGCTCGGGATGGCCGGGCAGGCGCGGGCTGCGCTGGCCGCCCTCGACGGCCGGCAGGCCAACGCAGGCGAGATCCGCAACGCGGCCGCGGTGATCCTGCTGGCCGAGCAGGACCCCGCCGCCGCCCGCCGCGAACTCCGCGTCGTCCTCGACGGCGACGTCCCTGTTCTTTCCTACCTCACCCAGGTCGAGGCGCACCTGCTGGACGCGTTCGCCTGCCGCGACCTGGGTCATAAGCGCGCCTCCCAAGAGGCAGCCGAGCAAGCGCTGGACCTCGCCGAGCCGGACCGGCTGATCCTGCCCTTCGCCATGACCGGCGCATGGCAGCTGCTCGAAGCCATGCCGCCGCACGGCACATCGCACGCGGCGTTGGTCACCGACATCCTCGACGCCATCCCCAGCGGTGCGCGGGCCGGGCTGAGCCAGCCGGCCATGCTGCCGGTCGAGGAACTCACCAGAAGTGAGCTGCGGGTGCTGCGATACCTGCCGACCAACCTGACCCGGCGCGAGATCGCCGCCGAGCTATCGGTCTCGTTGCACACCGTTGACACCCACATCCGGCGGATCTACGCCAAGCTCGGCGCCGCCGACCGGACTACGGCGGTGCGGCGAGGCCGCGAACTGCGGCTGCTGTCCGTCGGCCGCACCTGAACGCCCGGCGGGGGTGAAGGCGGCGACCCAGCCCGCCATGACCTTGTGCGCCTGACGGACGATCTGCTCGTTGTCCAGAGCCATGTCACTTCTCCTTGGTCGTACGATCGCTGCCGCGACACACCCAGGCTCGCCGCCAGGCCGGTGACAGGTAATCACTTGATCCTGGTGATTCACAGCCCGGGCACGGTGTGCGCAGGCCAGATGCCGACGCCAGCGGGGCGAATCACCAAAATCCAGTGACGACCCTCCCTTCTCCCGTGGCGATCATTGGGGTGGTCACGAGCTTGCGGACGCGCACGGCCGGCCGGGACGTGCCCCGAGACTCCAGGGAGAAACAGTGACATCACCAGCTACGGACGCTACCGGCGCCCCAGACCTGCCCGACTACGCCCCCATCCCGGCGATCGCGAAGGGAGCGACGCTGAACGAGCACGGATACCACGTCTGGCAGGTGCAGCGGAACCTCTACGCGGTCACTGACAACGTCTACATGTCGGCGTTTCTGACCACCCCCGACGGCGTCGTTATTTTCGACGCGCCCCCGAACATCGGCCACAACATCCGGCGCGCCGTGGACGAGATCACCGCCGCCAACGGCCTGACCAACCAGGTCACCCATATGGTCTACTCGCACCACCACGCCGACCACCAGGGAGCGTCCTCGCTGTTCGGCGGGGACATCGTCCGCATCGGCCACGAGGAGACCCGGCGACTGCTGCTGCGCGACCATGACCCCGCCCGCCCCGTCCCGGACGTGACCTTCTCGGATAACTACACCCTGGAAGCCGGCGGCGAGCGGGTCGAACTGGCCTGGCACGGGCCCAACCACTCACCGGACAACATCTACATCCACTTCCCCGACCACGACACCTTGATGTTCATCGACGTGGTCAACGCCGGCTGGATACCCATCTACAACCTCAACCTCAGCGACGACGTCATCGGGTACTCCGGCGCGCCGGCCATCGCGCTGGACTACCCGTGGACGCACCTCATCAGCGGGCACCTGGGCCGGGTGGCAACCCGCGAGGACGTCGCGATGCACCAGCAGTACATCGCCGACATCGAAGCCAGCTCACGCGAGGCGCTGGCCTCGGTCAACCCGGGACCGATTTTCAAGCACTACGGAGAGAACGTGTGGGCCGCGGTCAGTGCCCACCTCGACGCTGTCACCGAGCACGCGGCCGCCCCCATCATCGCGAAATACACCGGCGTGCTGGGCGGTGCCGACATCGAGGTCTACACCAGGACCACGACGTTCGCGATCATGCAGTCGCTTCGCCTCGACCGCGGCCCCAGCGGCCCGGTCCATCCCTGACCGCAACGCACCCGGGCGATCCTGCCCTGGTGCGCCCACCTGGACCGGGATCACGCACCCGGTCCAGGTCCTTGCCCCGGCGGTCTCAGTGAACTTGACGTTGCTGATCGGGCCAGTGCTGGCGGCGTATTGCCTTCTTGTCGATTTTCCCGGCTGGGGTCTTGGGCAGGTCGGGCACGACCTGGATCATTTTCGGGGCCTGGTGCGGTCCTTTTTGCTCGCGCACGGTTTTTTCTATTTCATCCAGGTTGACCTGTTGGCCTGGGCGCACGGTGATGAGTGCGGTGACGGCCTCGCCCCATTTATCGTCGGGAACGCCGATGACCGCGACGGCGGACACGCCGGTGCAGGTGGCGATCACGTCCTCGATCTCGCGCGGGTACACGTTGAACGCGCCCGAGACGATGACGTCTTTCTTCCGGTCGACCAGGTGGAAGAAGCCGTC
>PMST01000096.1 GCA_003168295.1 Actinomycetota bacterium | reverse complement strand
CTCGCCGACCGGATCGCGATCCTGCACCAGGGGCGGATCATCGCCAACGGCACCCTGGCCGAACTGAAACAGCTCTTCCCGCCCGCCAAGGTCACCTACGTCGAGAAGCAGCCGACCCTCGAAGACATCTTCCTCGCCATCACCGGCAACGACCGCGCCGACAGCGCGCCCAGCGCCGACGGCCCGGACACCTAAGGAACCACGATGACCACGCACTTCTTCGGCGACACCGCCGTCTTGCTCAGGCGGACCATGAGCCACATCACGCGCAGCCCGGACACCATCATCACGGTCTCGATCATGCCGATCGCCCTCATGCTGCTGTTCAGGTACGTGCTCGGCGGCGCGATCAGCACCGGGCCGGGGTCCGGGCATTACGTGAACTACCTGCTGCCCGGAATCCTGCTGATCACGATCGCGACGAGCATCTCCTACACCGCGCTCCGGCTCTTCACCGACATGCAAACCGGAATCTTCGAGCGATTCCAGTCCCTGCCGATCGCGCGCTCCAGCGTGCTGTGGGCGCACGTGCTGACCTCACTGGTCTCCACCCTGATCTCACTCGTGATCGTCGTGCTCATCGCCCTCCCGATGGGATTCCGCTCGGGCGCGGGAGCGCCGGCCTGGCTGGCCGTCGCCGGAATCATCGTCCTGCTCACCCTGGCACTGACCTGGCTCGCCGTCATCGCCGGCCTATCCGCGAAGACCACGGACGGCGCGGGCGCCTTCTCCTATCCGCTGATCTTCCTGCCGTTCATCAGCTCGGCCTTCGTGCCCACCCGCACCATGCCCGGCCCGGTACGCGCCTTCGCCGACAACCAGCCCATGACGTCCATCATCAACACGATCCGCGACCTGCTCGCACGACAGCCGGTCAGCACCAGCATCTGGACCGCCCTCGCCTGGTGCCTCGGCATCCTCATAGTCGGGTACGCCCTCGCCATGGCCTCCTACCGCCGCAGGATCGCCTGACGATGTGTCCCCTCAGGCGATCCGGCGGGGCCTCAACCGCTGACCCGGGCCCGTTCCCGCAGGGCGGCGCGGGCGGCGGCGCGCAGGCCCTCCGGGTCCAGGCCCGACCAGGCGGACACGGCCTCGGCGTAGGCCGGCCCGTCGGCGTCCTGCGCGGCCCGCCGGGCGCGCACGGCGGACATGGTCCGCTGGAGTCCGTTCTTGAGGCCGAAGCGCTCGGCCAGCGCGATCATCCTCGCTCCCGACCTCGCCAGGCCGGCGTCCGCCGCGCGCTGGCCCCGGTCGATGTCGGCCATGGCCAGGGCCAGCAGGAGCGAGCCGCAGGTGGCGAGACCGTAGGAGGCGTCGAGCGTCCCCGGCGGCGGCCCCGGGTCCGCGGTCAGCGCCGACAGCGCGGCCGGCAGCGCCCCGGTGATCTCCGCCACCAGGCCGAGCCGGCCGTGGTGCGCGTGGGCCACCACGGTGACGGCCTGAACCTGCAGGGCCCAGGGATCCAGGCGGGACACGTCGCCGCCGGGTCCGGGGCGCTGCGTATCCCGCAGCGCCGCCGCGGCTGTACGCCACAGCTGCAGGCCGGTATCGACGTCGCCGCGGCCGAGCGCGATCTCCGCGCGCATCGCGGTGTCGAACATCGACATATCCCAGGGCTCGTCCGCGCCGTGCGGCGTGGTCAGCTTCAGCTCGCGTTCCGCCTCGTCGTAGGCGCCCCGCTGCAGGTTGGCCCCCACGATTGCCTCGCGCACCCGGTTCGCGGTGGACCACGCCCCGAACGCCTCGATCACCGACAGCGCCGCGCTCAGGTGACGCAACGCCTCGTCGCCCGAACCGGCCTCATCCACCTCGAGGCACAGCTCGCCGATCCGGGCGTGCGCGGCGGCCCGGAGCCAGGCGCTGCCACGGCGCTCGAACGCGGCCAGTGACCGCCGCGCCGCCGCCAGCGCGCCGTCCAGGTCGCCCGCCCCCTCCCAGACGTAGCTTGCCATGTACTCGGCCATGCCCGCGACCAGCGGCTGGTCGCGCTGGCCCAGCGCGTGCAGGGTCGCCAAGTCCGCCTCGGGTGACCCGTCCAGCGCGGCCAGCACGGCCTGCGCGGCCCGGGCAAAGGTGTCCGGCGGAGCCGACGGGAGCCGGCGCAGGCCCACCAGGAACCGCGCCGGGCTCGGCCCCCGCAGCAGGAACCCGCTCAACGCGCCGAGCACCAGGCTGGTCCTGGTGGCCTCGACGAGGGCGGGTTCCGGCCGGAACGGCGGCAGGATCCGGGCCGTGTCTCCGGCCAGGGCGGCCAGCCGGGCAAAACTCGACTCGACCGTCCACAGCCCGCCCAGCACGGCCGACACGGCCGCGACCGTGGCCCCGTCCTTACGGCCCAGCCCCTGCCCCAGCGCCTGGACCAGGTTGTCCTGCTCGGCCCGGACCAGCTCGAGAGCCGGGAGGTCATCGCCGCTGAGGACCGAGTCGTGGTAGGCCACGCCGAAGTCACGGGCCCAGGCGAGGAACCGGCCGGTCACGCGGTCGGTCTCGGCGGCGTCCTCCCGGCGCGCCGCGGCGAACTCCCGGACGGTCTCCAGCATCCGGTACCGGGTACCCGACGCGGTGTCGACGACCTTGACCAGCGACTGATCGGCGAGCTGCTCCAAGACCGGCAGGACGTCGGCACCGAGCAGGTGCCGGGCGGCATCGCCGGTGAACCCGCCGGGGAACACCGACAGGGCGCGCATGGCCGCCTGCCCGGCCGGCTCGAGGAGGTTCCAGCTCCAGTCGATCACGGCGTGCAGCGTGCGGTGCCGCTGCGGCGCGTCCCGGGCGCCGCCGCGCAGCACGGCGAACCCGTCGTCGAGGCGGCGGGCGATCTCGGCCACCGACATGACCCGGACCCGCGCGGCGGCCAGTTCCGCGGCGAGCGGCAGCCCGTCCAGGCGGCCGCACAGCGCCCGCACGGCCTGCGCGGGCAGGTCGGCGTCGGGCCGGGCCGCCCGCGCCCGCTGCTCGAACAGCTCGGCCGTCGTGGGCAGGTCCAGCTCGGGCAGCAGGTACACCGATTCCGACGACAGGCCGAGCGGGGCACGGCTGGTGGTGAGCACGCGCAGGTCCTTGCTCAGCCACACCAGGGCGTGCACCAGGTCTGCGGCGCCGCGTACGACGTGCTCGCAGTTGTCCAGCACGAGCAGCGCCGGACCGGGACCCAGGGCGGTCACGATCCCCGCGGGCAGGCCCGGCGGGCCGCCGCGGCGGCCGCCCGGGTTACCGCCATCCGCGCCGACGCCGAGTACGGACGCGACCTCGGCCGTCACGTCGCCGCCGGCGGCGACGCCCGCAAGCTCGACGACGTGCACCACGCGCTGCTCCGCCTGGGCGCTGACCGCGTGCGCGAGACGGGTCTTGCCCAGGCCGCCGGTGCCTACGATCGACGTGACCCGGGACGTGCGCAGCAGGCCCGCCACGGCGGCGATGTCGTCGTCCCGGCCGAGCAGCGGGTTGGGCTCGTGCCGGACGCCGCGGCGGATCACCGGCGCGTCGGCCGCAAGCAGCTCCTGGTGCACGCCCTGCAGCGCGGGGCCCGGGTCGCTGCCGAGCTCGTCGCGCAGCCGCTGCCGGTAACCGGCGTACCTGGCGAGAGCCGCCGCGTGCCCCGCCGTCGACGCCTCGCACCGCAGCAGTTCGGCCAGGACCTCCTCGTCCCGCGGGTACCGCAGGATCAGCTCGCCCAGCGGTGCGGCCGCCTCGGCCCGCCGCCCCAGCCGCGACAGCGTCAGCGCGCGGGCCCGGAGCAGCGACCGGTAGGCCGGAACGCGTGCCGCCCGCAGCGCGGACAGCGGATGGCCGTCCCCGGCGTCCCAGCCCTCCGCGCCCTCGCACAGCGCGAGCCCGGCCTCGGCATGCCGCAGCGCCGCGAGGTGGTCCCCGGCCCGGGACCGCTTCTCACCCTCGGACACGCTGAGCAGGACCGCGGAGGCATCGATCTGGTCCTCGCGCAGCGAGAAGCGGTATCCGACGGGCGTGCTGACGATCACACCGGGCCCCAGCCGGGCCCGGGCCCGGGACACAAGGACCTGGAGAGCCTTGACCGGGTGCTCGGGTTGCTCGTCCGGCCACAGCCCGTCCATCAGCCGGGAGGTGCTGCACCCCGCATGCGGGTCCTCGGCCAAGAGCGCAAGCAGGCCCTGCAGCCGGGAGCCGGTAATCTCCAGGCTGCCATAACTAACCCGCGACAGCAGGGCAAGCTCAACGGTCACCGCCACCAGGTTAGCCGGTCCCCCTGCCACCCGACGCGGGCGACGGCAATGACTGGACACGGTGCTGATGCCTGGCGCAGGTTCGGGCATCCTCAAGGACATGGAGACCGGCGGGCGCCCGGACTGCGGCGGGTGCGTCGCCGTGGATGCAGATCAGTGAATTCACCAGGCTGCTATCTGCATACTTGTGTCATGCGTCGGGCGTTTGTCCAGGAGGCGGTCTTGCTGATGGAGCCGCACGCGGACGTGCGGGCTCCTGGGGCGGCGGTCACGGTGGCGCCGTGCGGGCACTGGGAGCACGAGCCGTCATGCTCAGGGCCTCATTCGCAGCTGAGCACTCCGCGCGGCATGCGCGGACGACTAGTGAGGGTCTTCCCGATCGATCCGGTCCCAGAGTTTCGTGCGCTCTGGGCGCACACAGGGGGAAGTGAGCGCAGTCGCCCCGAAACCGTCGCGCTGCCGGATCGCTGACAACCGGCGTACCAGAAAGTCCCCGGAAGAAATCCGCGAGGCGGCGTCGGATCCGGGCAGAGGCGTTCGTAGCAGGGGTGGACAGGCCGCCCGCGAGGGGCGCCCCGAACCACAGGAGATGATCGGTGATGCAGTACCTGGTTTCCGTGACCGACGACACGGCCGGCCTTGCCACCCCGGATGAGATGGCGGCCATCGACGCGTTCAACGACCGGCTCATGGCGGAGGGTCACTGGGTCTTCGCCGGGGGTCTCGGGGCGCCCAGTTCGGCCACCGTCATCGACAACCGGGGCGAGGAGGCGATGTTCACCGACGGGCCCTTCCTGGAGTCGAAGGCGCATCTCGCCGGCTTCTGGGTCATGGAGGCCCCCGACCTCGAGGTGGCGCTCAAGCTCGCCGCCGAGGGGTCGAAGCACTGCAATCGGAAGGTCGAGGTGCGTCCGTTCCTGTGAGCTTGGTCGACGTCCAGGCGGCGATCACCCAGGCCCACCATGAGGAGTGGGCGCGGGCGGTCGCCTCCCTGACCAGGCGTTTCGGCGACCTCGACATCGCCGAGGAGGCGGCCGCCGAGGCGTTCGCGATCGCCGTCGAGCGGTGGCCGGCCGACGGCGTACCCCCCAACGCCGGCGCCTGGCTGACCACCACCGCCAACCGCAAGGCCATCGACCGGATCCGGCGCGAGAACCACCGCGACGACAAGCAGAAGGAGGCTCAGCTGTTGTACGACGACGACCCGCCCGGGCGTCTCGGCGTCATCGACGACGAGCGGCTCCGGCTGATCTTCACCTGCTGTCACCCGGCGCTCGCGATGGAGACCCGCGTGGCGCTGACGCTGCGGATGGTCGCCGGCCTGACCGTGCCCGAGATCGCCCGTGCCTTCCTGGTCCAGGAGACCACCATGGGACAGCGGATCACCCGCGCGAAGGCTAAGATCAAGGCGGCTCGCATCCCTTACCGGGTGCCGTCCGCGGAGGATCTCCCGGCCCGGGTCTCCGGCGTACTCGCCGTCCTGTTCCTCGTCTTCAACGAGGGCTACCTGGCGACCGGCCCCGGCACCGATCCCGTACGTCACGACCTGACCGCCGAGGCGATCCGGCTCACTCGCCTGATCCGTGCCCTCATGCCGGACGACGGCGAGGTGGCCGGGCTGCTGGCGCTGATGCTCCTCACCCAGGCCCGCCGCACCGCCCGGGTTTCGGCGAGCGGCGAACTGGTCACCCTCGACGAGCAGGACCGCGGGACCTGGGACGCCGCGCTGATCGCCGAGGGTCACCGGCTGGTGCGCGAGCGCCTAGCCGCCCGGGTGGCTCCGGGTCGTTACCAGATCCTCGCCGCGATCAGCGCCGTGCACACCTCCGCCCGCGACGTACGCACCACCGACTGGTCGCAGGTCGTCGCCCTCTACGACCAGCTCGTCCACCTCGATCCCTCGCCGGTCATCGCCCTCAACCGGGCCATCGCGGTCGCCGAGCTTGACGGCCCGGAGGTAGCCCTGGCGGCCATCGACCGTCTTGAGCACAAGCTGGCCGGCTATCACGCCTACCATGCGACCCGCGCCGACCTGCTGCGCCGGCTCGGCCGCAGCCAGGAGTCGCGAGCGGCGTACGACAAAGCCATCGAGCTGGCGGGCAACACCGCCGAGACCGCCTACCTGACACGCCGCCGCGGCCAGCTGGGATAGCGCCTCCCAATCCCGACCGAAACCCCGTGCAAAGCGACGGCCGGCCTCGAGGCGCCCTGGCCCGGCCCACTCCGGAACCTATCGCGCCAGCGACGGAGCTCTCGCTTCGTCCGAGCTTCGAGCGCCAGGCCGCGAGCACATATTTCGCGACGCCGGGGTCTGTCAGACGATGCGGTCGTAGCTGCGGCGGGCGCGGGCGCTGCGGCCGTTGGCGCCGAAGCGGCGCAGCATCAGCGGGGAGCACCAGCCGTTCAGCTCCATCAGGTCGCCCTCGCCCCCGCCGCGGTCCAGCCAGGTATGGCTGAAATGATGCCGGAACCGGCGTGCGGAATCACTCACCTGTAGTGACATGACAGGAGCCGTACGCTTTCACCCTGATTTCCAGAGTCATTCAGTGACTCTCTGTTGAGGTCCTCCGAGACTGGCGACGACGGGGTAGATGCGCGCTCATGCCGATGAAGCGCGTGTTCAGTCGCGGTCAGGCTCGATGCTCGGCAAAAACCTTGCTGAACATCGCAAGGTAGCTGTCATGAGCCAGAGACAGTTCTCCAAGCGCGTCTTCGGTGAACCACGCGATGGCATCGTGTTCGTCTGGCGCAACGTTGACCGGAGACCCCGTCCACGCTTCGATCAGCCAGATCTGCATGTCGAACGTGTCGGCACGAACTTCTTGCACGGGCGGACCCGACGGCACCGCGATGTCGATGCCCAGCTCCTCTCGAAGCTCTCGAGCAAGTGCCGCGCCGGGCAGTTCCCCGGGCTCCACGTGCCCACCGGGCAGGTCCCAGACGTCGGGATACCAACGGCGCCGGGGAGATCGGTGACATAGCAGTACCCGGTCGCCGTCCCGCAGCAACGCCACGACGATGCGAGCCTTGGGTGAGCCTTCCACGGAGATCGACACAGGCGCATTCTGCCACCCCTCGTCAGCCGACACTGTGCCGTGCCCGAACGGTGGCCGGCATAGTGATCTACCGCAGGCAATGCGCGTTGCCCTCCCGCGCCCATCACTCTGCGGGAGCGGCGCTGTCCGGCGACGGCGCAGCCGGGTCCAGCTCGGCAATGGTGCCCAACGTCGCGAACATCGAGAACGGTGAAATCTCGCTGGCGCCGAAACTCGGTGATACCTGGTGCCGGAACTCACGAACAAAACCAGGCAGCGCTTGAGCTGGTCCGGACAACCTCCCTGCAGAATCGGTACTCACAGGTTCTCGAACATCGGTGACCACGCTGGCGCACAGATCACCCGGTTCGGATTCTCGGCCAGTCCCTTGTTTCTGTTTCGGTCGGGGAATGGCTCAGCCGGCGAGGGCGTGCCGCATCGCCCACAGGGCGGCGGCGGCGCGGGTTGATACCCCGATCTTGGCGTAGACATGCTGGATGTGGTGGTCGGCTGTCTTGGCTGAGATGTAGAGCCGGTCGGCGATTTCTCGCGTGGTCAGACTCCGCGCCGCCAGGCGTAGCACCTCGGCCTCGCGGCCGGTGAGCCCGCCGGGGTGCTGGGGTCGGCGGGACTTGGGGAGCGGCTGGCGGTGGCCGGCCGCCGCGAGCACGGCGTCGGTCGTGCCGTGCTCGAGCGCGCCTTGTGATGCGAGCCGGCGAAGCTCGGCCGCGGCGTCCTTGCCGGAGAATGCGGGACGATCAGCGCGGTCGGTGGTGAGCGCGACGTAGATGTCTGCGGCAACGAGGACGCTCGCACCCGAATCGACGGCATCGGCTCGCAGGCCCTTGTGGTAGCCGGACCCGTTGGTTTTCTCGTGGTGTGCAGCCGCGACCGGGTTCAGCAGGGCGACGGCCGGTGAGCGGCGGAGCATCTGCTCGGTGAGCATCGGGTGAAGCTCCACCCGGTCGAACTCGGCGCGGGTGAGCGGCCCGGGCTTGTCCCAGATCGAGTTCGGTACGGCGGTGGTGCCGAACTCGTGCACGAGCGCGGCTCTTCGCAGGGTCAAGATGGCGCCGTCGGCGAAGCCCAGCCGTGCGGCGGCGTCCGTGGCCAGCTGTGCGCAACGGCGGCTGCGGCCGGCCATGTACGGCGATTTCAGGTCAATGAAGTCTGCCGCAACCGTGAGCGCATCGTCGAGTTCAGCGCCCTGCAGGGTACGGTGCGGTTCCGGTTCGAGGTCGAGCACGGCGTCCCATGGCTCCATTTTCTGCAGCCGGTCGAACCAGCTGCTCCCGTGCGCAGCGAACAGGCCCGCGAGCTCCGGATCGTAGGTGCGATCGCGACGCTCATGCGCGGCCTCCACCGCCCTGGCCGGCGAGAAGAGACGGCCGATTGCCTCCATGTCGTGGCTGAGATGCACCACGCGCATCGCTAGCGGGATCTCCTCGCCGTGCGCGCCTTTCGGGAAGCCATTTCCGTTCCAGCGCTCGAACGTGAAGGCCAGCGCGTCTCGGACGCCGGGGCCGAAATCAAGGCGCTGCACCAGCATGTCGGCTACTTCGCAGCCTGACGCGAAGTTGTGCACCGCCCACGCGTGTGCGCCTTCCTGGATCGCCTGGACAATGTGCTCGCGCTCGGCCGCGGGATGGCCTGGCGGTGGCGAACGCCAGCACGTCGTGCATGACCTCGGCCGGATTGGCGGGACTGAATGGCCTCGTACTCGGCCGTTCCGGCGGCCGGACGCTCGTCCCAGCACAGGACGTACTTCGAGTACCCGGGTGACTTGGCTGCAGGGCTGCTCATGACTGGCTCCTTTGGTTATGTGCTGCGGATGAATCGATGGTGGCGTTCGATGCGATGGCGCTAGGCGTCGTAGGTGCCGCCGAGCTCCGCGACCTGCGGCCGGCCAATGTGCCCCGCCTCCTGGAGCACCGCGGGAACCTCCGGGTCGGTAACGAAGCTCTGCCAGCCCGCCAGATCCCAGTCGAAGAGCACCCAGACGCGGTCGTCCTCACTGGGATCCCGGAAGACCGTCGCGCCCTTGGAGCCATGCTGCTGGCGCTTTTCGGCGCCCTTGGTCGAGAAGATCGCCAGGAACCGCTCGTAGTCCTCCATCTTCGTGGTTGCCAGAATCATGTCTAACCTCCCTTGTCAATGCGGTGATCTGCCGCACTAGGAAGGTACGAAACCGAGGCTGCGGCCCGCATCGGGAGAACTCCCATTTCTGCTCTGTCTCGGCCTGTGCCGTCAAGCGGCCGCCCACAGAGCAAATCTTCTGGGTGGCATCCGAGCGCACCTCCGGTGACGCCATTTTGCCGGCCGATCGCCCGCCGCCCAGGTCAGTTGTCCGGTCTCAGTTGAGTTGGCAGGCGCTGGCCTTGCTTCCTCGAGTGTCCGGTGCCGCTGGCGGCGCTGCCGCGTCGGTCACCTGGGGACGCACTCGATGATCATGTGACGTTCGGTGATGTCGTGCACCGCGGTGACCTGCAGGCCGGCGCCGGCGGCGAGGGCTGAGTAGTCGTCGATGGTGCGCTCGCGGCCGCCGGTCAGGACGAGCATGCGCAGGTTCATCTCCGCGAACGCGGCGGGGTCGCCGACGGCGGTGCCGTGCGATTCGATCACCAGCACCCGGCCGGTGCTGCCCGCCGCTTCGGCGCACCGGCGCAAGATCGCGGTCGCCGCGGCGTCGTCCCAGTCATGGATGACGCGGTTGAGCAGGTAGGCGTCCGCCCCGGGGGGCAGCGGGTCGAAGAAGCTCTGGCCGATGACCTCGCACCGGCCGTCCAGGCCGAGCCCGGCCAGGTACTGCCGGGCGCGGGCCGCGGTGTCCGGCAGGTCGGCTAGCGTGCCGCGCAGCTCCGGGTTGCGCCGCAGCACCCCGGCGATGAGCGTCCCGGTGCCGCCGCCGATGTCGGCCACGTGCCGCACCGTTGTCCAGTCGTAGCCGTCCGCCACCGCGGCGTTCCCGGCGTCCACCGCCATGGTCGCGTCGAAGGAGGCGCTGATCGCGGGGTTGGCGTCCAGATAAGCCCAGAACGGCCGGCCGAAAACCTGCTCCCAGGCCGGCTCCCCAGTGCGCACGGTGTGCGCCAGGCCGGTGAACGCCAGATCCATCCGGCCGCCGAAACCATCCAGATCCAGCCACACCGCACCCGGCTGGCCGGTGCGCAGCAGCGCGGCGGTCTGGTTGGCCGCGAACTGTCCCGGACGCAGCTCGGTGAACACCCCGTGCCGCACTAGGTGGCGCAGCATGCGGGCCAGAGCCTCCGGGTCAGCCCCGGCACGCTCAGCCAGGTCGCCGAGGACGGCCCCCTCCCCGGTGTCGTCATCCGGCATGAAGTCCGCGAGCCGCAGTGTCGCGGCGACCCGAAGCGCCATCGGGGTCACCAGGTCCATCAGCGGTCCCAGCAAGTGCCATGCCTCCATCACCGCCTGGCCCGTTCCCGCGTCCGCGCTTGCCGTCCCCGACCGGCCCCCGCCGGCCGCTGGTGTCTGGTCGCCCGAGGTCATCAGCATCCCTCCCTTATGCCGATTGTCCCCCTACTGGGCACGGCCGCGGCGAACTGGGTCGTTGGCGGATAGGTCCTCGACGCGGCGGGCGACCTGGTTGATGCCGCCGTCGACGGGAATGTCGGCGCCGGTGGTGAAGCTGCTTGGGTCCGAGGCCAGGAAAAGCGCCGCGTTCGCGACCTCCTCGGCCGTGGCGTAGCGGGCCATTGGAACAATGCTGCGCTGGTAGTTCTCGAATTCCTCGGCGGCGTTGGGACCAGGGGTCAGGATGCCAGCGAGTGTGTTGATGCCGGGCGTCTCAGTGGCGTCATCACGTTGACGCGAATCTTGCGGTCCCGCAGCTCACTGGCCCAGGTGCGGGCCAGTGATCGCAGCGCCGCCATGATCGCCGCGTACACGCCGATGCCGTCATTGCCCTTGGCCTTCGGGTCCGACGAGTTCAGGATGATTGATCCGCCGTCGTTCAGAAGCGGCAGCGCCTTTTGCAGTGGTCGGGAGCCGCCGCGGTTGGCAGCTAGTGCCGCATCAAGCTACGTTCGCCTTGTCGACGATGCGGCGGAGTCGTTCGTCGTAGGCGTGGTTGTTGCGCCAGATGATGTACCGGCGGATCATGCTGGCCTGCTCCTTGTGACTGGCGTGGTCGGTCCCGTCCAGCGCAAAGTA
>PMST01000261.1 GCA_003168295.1 Actinomycetota bacterium | reverse complement strand
GAAATCCGATGAACAGCTCTGCCACCGTCGTCACCAGGTTCAGTGGGAAGTTGAAGGCCGTTCCCGTAAACCATCCCGGCAGGAAGTTGGCATTGGCGCTGACGATGTGCGCTGCGAAGAGCGCCGTCCACCCGACCACCAGCACCAGCCAGACCATGATATTGGCTGGCCGCCCCATTGCGGCAGATACAGAATCCGCAATTCGGTCGAAGACCGATTCTCGCTTGGCGGATTCCTTTACTGATGTCATTTTGTTCCTTACGGAGATCACCCGGACGGCTGCGGCGCCTTGCATGCGACCTTCGGGTTCACGCCCACGTAGTTAAGCGGGCCTGCCAGGACGGTGACGAGGATCGTGCCCGCGTGGGCACAGGTTGTCGAGGAAGAGTCGTAATAGCCGCGCTGACCGGCGGCTATCGCTCCAATTATGAGCCAAATCAAGATGACGAGCCCTCCGACTCGCATATGAACCTCCCAAAGACGGGCGGCTCCTGCTTTTCCGAAGAGCCGCGAAGTCGAGACGTATTCACTGCTACCCCGCTGGCGGCGGATACACGTGCGGGCGGGAACCTATATACCGCACATTCGGTCCTTCGCGACACAAGTACCATCTCTGCCGGTCGTTTTCCGGGCCGGTGTATCGTGTCTGCTGATGGCCCGGGATGCCGAGACCGCGCGGCGCAAAACTGCGGCAGAAGCGCCCGCCCGCCCGCCGGTCTCCCAGGCGGCGGGCGATGGCTCTGCCTTCCCGTCGTCCCCGTCGGCGCATGACCCCATGTCGTACACCTACACCACTGACCTGGCGGCTATCCGCGCCGTCGTGCAGCGGTACGCCATCACCGCCGGCCTGAGCGAGGCCCGCGCGATCGACCTGGTGCTCGCGGTCAGCGAGGTGGCGGCCAACACGGTCCGGCACGCCAAGTCCCCGGGAAGCCTGCAGATCTGGTACGACACCAAGGAGATCGTCTGCCAGATACAGGACGAGGGGACCATTACCGATCCGCTCGCGGGCCGCCGCCGTCCTTCCCTGGAGGCCAGGGGCGGGCACGGGCTCTGGATTGTCAACGAGGTGTGCGACCAGGTCGAAATTCTCTCCGATCAGACCGGAACGACGATCCGGCTGCGCATGGACTTGCATCCCCGCTAACCCCCCTCTAGCCCGCTGGGGAGTATCCCGCGGGTATCGGCCGTGTGGTAAAACAAGTGCGTGGATCTGCTGACGGTCTCTGTGACGGCCCGGGAGTCCGCCGGCGAGGCTTACACGCTGGTGGAGATCGCCGGCGAGGCCGACGTGACGAACACCGATGACCTGCGCCAGCTGCTCGAAGAAGAGGTCTCGCAGGAGCCGCGAACCCTGATCGTCGACCTGTCCGGTCTGCGTTTCATGGATTCCTCGGCGCTCCATGCGCTGCTCCGGGTGAACCGCTCGATGGACCGGCAGGGAGGCGTCCTCGCCCTGGTTTCGCCACAGCCAGCGGTGGCCAAAATCCTGCGGCTGACCACCGCTGACCGGCTGATTCCCGTCTTCGACAGCGTGGCAGAAGCCGCCGCAGGCTAGACAGCTGGTGCCGTCCGGGCCGCAGGCCCGGACCTGGTACCGGGACCTCGGCCGCGACACGCCGGGACCCAACCCGCCGTTCTTGGTTTGAGGACTCCCGGGATGGGATATTGTTCTCCCTAGTGGTGCCTACGACGCAGGCACGCTCAATGCGACACATGGTGTTTCGCAGAGCGCGCGGATCGGGCACCACTTTTCCGTCTCTCGCTAGCGAACACCATGATCCAGGTTCGTAGCGAGAGAGGCCCCCCTGATGAAGATCGCTCTGGTAGCCCAGAACGCAACCCCCCTGCACCCCCGCACCGGCTCCGGCCCGGACAGCGATGACATCGGCCTGAGCGAACTCACCCGCAAACTCGCCGGGCAAGGCCACCAGGTGACCGTCTACGCCGAGAAGAACGACCCCAGCCTCCCCGATCATGCCGAACTGTTCGCCGGCGTCCGGGTCGAGCACATCAACGCCGGGCCGGTCGGTTCGGCACGCGAGCAGGGTGACGCCGAACTGCTCGAGCGGGTGCCCGCCTTCAGCGGGCCGCTGCGGAGCCTGTGGCACCGTGACCGCCCGGACGTCGTGCACGCGCTGCGCTGGACGAGCGGCCTGGCCGCGCTGGCCGCGGGGCGCGACCTCGGCGTCCCGATCGTGCAGGAATTCAGCTCGCTCGGGGTCACCGAGCAACGGGCAGCCAGCCGGCGCGATGGAGCCGGGATGAAGGCGGACGGCGCGTCGGCGGCGCGGATCAGGCTCGAGCCTGCCATCGGCCGCAGCGCCACGGCGGTGGTCGCCACGAATTCCGCCGAGGTAGCCGACCTCACCGGCCTGGGCGTGCACCGGTCTTCGATCCGGATGGTGCCCTGGGGCGTCGACACCGACCTGTTCACCCCGGAGGGCCCGGCCGCCAAGCGGAACGACCGCCCGCGGCTGCTTACCGCGGCCGACCTGAGGGAGCGCCAGCCGCTCGAGACGCTGCTGCGGGCGCTGACCCGGGTCCCGGGCGCCGAACTTGTGGTTGTCGGGGGCCCGGCCGAGGCCGAACTTGACGGTGACGACGCGTACGTCAAGCTGGCCAAGGTCGCGGCGGCGCTGGGCATCTCCGATCGCGTGATCTTTACCGGCAAGGTCGAGTACCGCTCGATGCCAGCGCTGCTGCGGTCCGCCGACCTGGTGGTAAGCACGTGCCAGTACGAGCCTGCCGCCACCACGTCACTGCAGGCCATGGCGTGCGGTACCCCCGTCATCGCTCCCCCGGTCGGCGGTCACGTCGATGCCGTGGTGGACGGGACGACGGGCATCTTGCTGCCGCCGGACCGGCCCGCCCTGCTGGCCCAGCGGATCCGGCAGCTGCTCGCCCACCCGATGCTGCTCGAGGCCTACGGGGTCGCGGCGGCCGACCGGGCGCGGTCCCGTTACTCCTGGGACCGGATCGCCGGGGAAACCCTCGCGGTCTACGACCGCGCCGCCGCCCTGGCCGCTTAGACCGTTTGGCACGGAGCCTGTATCCCCCCCGCAGGTCTCCTGGCTGAGGGCCCGGGCCGCTTCGGCGGCCCGGGCCCCTCGGTGTGCTGCTCCAGCCGGCGGCCCCCAAGCGCCCGTCACGCACCGACCGCGCCAGGAGGTTTGGCCAGGTCCGCTCTGGACAGGTGAGCACAGTCGAATGACGCGGCCGGACCTGACAGATGTGCGGGCCCGGGTGTCCGGACCTCTCCCCGGACCTCGGGCTCGCGCGTAACGCACGGCACCCCAACCGCCATAGCGGTCCGGTTAGCGGATGCGCACCGCCACCAGGCAGGCGTCGTCGCCGGTATCGGAGACAGCGCTGGCGAGTATCCGATCGGCCTGAGCGGCGGCGGACAGCCCTGCTTCGCCCGGGTCGCCCTGGGCTCCTGGCCGTCTTGGGCCTCCTGGGGCTCCTGGGGTCACGGTCGCGACGAACTCCTCGAGTACATCGATGATCGACTCACCGCGCCGCTCGATCAGCCCGTCGGTGAACAGCAGCAGGGTGTCGCCTGGGCGCAGTGACTGGGTGGATTCCTCATACTCGGCGTCCGGATCCATCCCGAGCAGGACCCCGCCGGGCAGCGGAAGCTCCGAAGCGGTCTCCCCGCGCACCAGGACCGGCGGCAGGTGGCCCGCGCGGGCCCACCGCAGCACGCGCGTCTCGGGGTTGTAGAGCCCGCACACCACGGTGCCGACCACACCCGAGGTGAGATTGCACATCACCCCGTTGAGCATGCGCAGCAGCTCGGCCGGACCCGCCCCGGTGATGGCCAGACCACGCAGCGAGTTCCGGGCCGCGACCATCCCGGTGACCGCGTCGATGCCGTGCCCGGCCACGTCGCCCACGACAAGGAGCACGTCCCGGCCGGGCAGCACCAGCGTGTCGTACCAGTCGCCGCCCACGAGGTGGCCCTCGCCGACCGGCCGGTAGCGGACCGCGACATCGATCCCGGCCGCCTCGATCGGATGCTCGTCAGGCGGCATGATCGCCTGCTGCAGCCGGAGCGCCAGCAGATGCTCCTCCGCGACGCGCTGCTCGCTGTCCGCGAGCTGATCGCGGGTGGCGGCCAGCGCGACCTGGGTGTGATAGTGCGCCGAGACGTCCTGGAAGGCGCCGCGCAGGGCCACCACCGTGCCGGCCGCGTCGACGACCGGTTCGGCGAACACCCGGATTTGGCGGATCCTCTGGTCGTCGGGGTGGACGACCCGGAAAGTAACGGTCAGCGCCTCGCGCTGCCCGGGCAGGGTTTGCCTGAAGCGCTTGACCACGGGCTTATCGGCGGCCATCACGTAGCTATGCAGATCCGCCAGCGGTATCTCCGCCCCCGGGCGCGGCACCAGGCCGAACAGGTCGAACGCCGAGTCGGTCCAGCGCACGGTACCGGTGACGAGGTCCTCCTCCCAGCCGCCGAGACGGCCGAGGCGCTGCGCGTGATCGAGGAGCTCGGCCCGCCGAACCCAAGAACCCGCCGAGCTGTCGCGGTGCCAGCTGAAGATCACGCCGTCGAAGAACCTGACCACCCGCAGGCCGGCCAGCGGAGCTTGTTCGGATTCGGCCTCGATAACTCCGAGCCCGCTGCCCAGGGACTCACGGAGCGGACCGGGGACATGCTGGGGCACGCCGTCGGCGAGCACCCGCATCGCCCGGGCGAACAGGCCCGAGCCTGCCACGCTCGCCGGGTAGGCCTCCAGCAGGGTCAGCCTGGTCAGGTCCGCTGCCGCCCGGCCCGCGGGATCGCAGAAGCCGGGGCTGACATGGGAGATGCTGAAGTCGGTCACCTGCCCGGCGTCGTCCCTGATGGCCTGGACCACGAGCACCGAGTCGGCCAGGCCGTCCAGCAGGGCGAAGACCGCCGCCTTAGGCTGCGCGGCCGCCAGGTCACCGTGGGCGAGCCGGGCCGCCACCACCCGTGCGCAGCCCGCCGACAGGGACGGCAGATGCTGGCGGATCTCGGTGGTGAACGCGGTCAGCGGCCCCGGCCAGATAGCTTCCATCACCCCGAGCAGCTCACCGTTCCGCTGGCGCAGGGCAAGGACCACCCGGGCCCCGGCGGGTGTCCCGATGACCGGCGCGTGGTCGCCGGCCGGCCGGCCCGCCGCCCACCACAGGTCAGCGGCGCCGCGAGCGACCCGCTGAGCCGCGCAGTCAAGCTGGGGCGGGACACGCTGCCAGCGGTTGGCCTCGCCGATCGACAGGCCTGCCTGGCCGAGCAGCTCCAAAGTCCCGTCCACCTCGAGCAGCCAGAGCGCGAGCGCGGACGCCCCGAACGGGATCAGCACCTGCCCGGCCATCATGGCGACGAGCTCGGCGCCGTCGGCGGCCAGCTCGGCCGCCGCCTCGACCATCAGTGAGCGAGGTCCCGGCTTGCCGTCTCGCCTGACCTCAGCCGCGACCGCCGAAGCGGCGCCGCCCGCGACCGCCGCCGGGACACCGACCCGGCCTCCGGCGCCGTCGGCTCCGGCCCCCTCGAAGTCACTCAGGGCCCCGGACAATACCGCGGCGGCCATCTCAGCAGAGGGGCTCCCGGTCGCGGCGGAAAGCTCGGCCAGCTGGCTAGCGGCTTCCGCCGCGGACAGGCCAAGCCGCTCCATCAGCGCGCCCCTGGCCATCGCGACCACGGACTCGCCGGCGGCCGCGGCACGGAGGCGATCGAGCTCACGCCGCTGATGATCGACCACCGCAATCAGCCGCTGCATGTCGTCATCGCTATCCGGCACGATCACCCGCCCTTCCTGCCTCACCCGCCTGTGGCCATTACCCGCGTTGCCCCACGGGGGGCGGGCTTTTCGAGCCTCAGGCACTCTTACAGAAGTCTGTTCGGCCCATGATAATTACATCCGGTCTACCATCGGGTATAGATCGCACGACGTTGCCAGACACGCGTCGCGCCGTGTCGGTACAGCGGATGGGAGCACTTGGTGACTGATACGGTCCACTCGAGCCCAAGGCTTGACAAGTCCGAGCTTGAGCAGTTGCTCGCCGGGCTGACCGCGGTACGAGGCGGCGACTTCAGTACCCGCCTGGCCAAGACCGGCGACCCGCTCATGGACGAGATCGCCACCGAATTCAACGGGATGGCGGACCAGCTCGACTTGTTCACCTCCGAGGTGACCCGGGTGGCCCGCGAGGTCGGCACCGAGGGCAAGCTCGG
>PMST01000433.1 GCA_003168295.1 Actinomycetota bacterium | reverse complement strand
GCACACCAACACCCAGCTGTTCAACATTCTCAGCGAGGCGAACCGGTTCAAGGTCGGCGCAGAGATCTCGGCGCCGTACAACGCTCCGTCGGCTGGCCAGGTGCCGGCCATGGACGGTTTCGTCACCGACTACATCAGCACGCTGACCGTGGAGCTAGGGCGCCAGCCCACCTACGAGGAGTACTCGCAGGTGATGACCGGGTTCACGCCGGAGCAGATTCCGGTGCTGAGTGGCCTGGCCCGCGGTTTCGGGGTGTTCGATCACTGGTTCTGCGAGGTGCCGTCGCAGACGCTGCCGAACCGGTCGTTCTGGACCGCGGCGACGTCGTCGGGATTCTGCGTGAACGCGCCGGTCAAGAACTTCGTGCAGAAGAACACCGCGGAGACGATCTTCAACCGGCTCGACCAGCACGGCAAGAGCTGGAAGGTGTACATTGCCGAGCCGATGCGGCTGTCGGGCACTGGCCTGACTCACTTTTCCCGGCTGAAGGACCGGTTCGCGACGCACTTCGTGCCGTTCGCCCAGTTCGAGGCCGACGCCGCGAACGGGGACCTGCCCGACTTCTCGTTCATCGAGCCCGCGCTCGGGGTAGGGCATAACGACTACCACCCGGCCTGCGGGCGGGCCCTCGGGCACGGCATCGAGGTCCAGAGCATGGACCCGCCATCGTCGATCCTGGGCGGCGAGGCGTTCCTGGCCCGGCTCTACAACGCCTACAAGGCGATGCAGTCCCCCACCGGGTCCAACGTATGGAACACGGCCCTGCTGATCGGCTGGGACGAACCCGGCGGCACCTACGACCACGTTCCGCCGCCCACAGTGCCGTCACCGGACCCGTCCGGCCCGGCCGGGCAGCACGGCTTCACGTTCGACCGCTCGGGCTACCGGGTCCCGGCCGTCATCGTGTCGCCGTGGGTGGCCGAAGGCGAAGTGTTCAACGCCGAGCACCGCCACACCTCCCTGATCGCCACGCTCCGGGAGCAATGGGGCCTCGGAGACCCGTTCACCGCACGCGACGCCGCCGCCCGGACCTTCTCCCACGTCTTCACCCTTGACACCCCGCGAGACCCGGCCACCTGGCCCGTCTCCGATCCGCGGCCGGTGCCCCGGTTCATGGAGGATGCGACAGCCCTGGGCAAGAGCCTGTCCACGCTCGGCCGGACCCTGTACCAGGGGATTCGGGAGTACGCGGATCAGAACCACGTCGAGATCGAGGGCCTGCCCAAGGACCCCGACGCTGACGTGCCTCCGGAAGTGGCGCTGAGCGTGCTGCGGAACTTCCTCGCCACCCTGTTCCCGCTGCTGCACCCGTCGCCTCCGGTCGTTCCGCCGCAACAATCAAAGGTGAGTGACAGGCAGACGTGACCGCGAAACAAGAAGCGCCAACGCCGAGCCCGCTTGGCCCGCTCGCCCGCTACGAGAAGAACCTCAGAGACCGGATCACCGACTTCAACGACCCGCGGCAGGAGTGGCGGCGCCTGTTCTCCGAGGTGCTCGGCACCTTCTTCCTGGTCCTGGCGGCCGCCGGCGGAGGCATGATGAGCCACGCCTTCCCCGGCGTGATCAGCCACGGCGCCGCCGTCACGGCGCCGGCCCTGACGGTCTTGGGGATCATCTTGTACATGGGCAAGGTCTCCGGCGCGCACCTGAACCCGGCCGTCAGCATCGCCTTCGCCCTGCGCCGCGACTTCCCGTGGCGACGCGTCCCCGGCTACATCGTGGCGCAGCTGGCCGGGGCCACGATCGCGGCCCTGATCCTGCACGCCGTCATCAACGTCTCGGCCAGCTACGGGTCCAACTACCCGGCCAAGGGCTATTCCGCCGGGGCCGCGTTCTGGATGGAGGTCCTCCTGACCACGGGCCTGGTCAGCGTGATCCTGGGCACNNGGCGCCTCGATGAACCCGGCCCGCACCTTCGGTCCCGACCTGGCCAGCGGCACCTTCACCAGCTACTGGGTCTACATCGCGGGCCCAATCGCCGGCGCCGCCATCGCGGTCGTCATCGCCTTCGTCCTGCGCGGCCGGGGCGGCGGCAAGTCCGGCGCAGGCGCCGCCCAAGGCGACCTGTTCACCGAGGTCTACGAGTCCGGCAAGTCCTGAGCGCCACTGCCGTCGGCGGAGACAACAGCGAAATTACTCCCGAGTAAACACCGGCCTTCATTTCCGCGGCGACGTGATAACCGGCTCGCTGATCGGCGTCGCCATCGGACGGGCAGTGGCCGGATAGCCCGGCTGATCATTTAGGCGGTCTTGCCCGCGCAATTGCGCGGCGCTCACGCAGCGGTGAGCTGCGATAACCGAAAGCCCTTCATTAGCTGATACATACTGAAGTTTCGCGGAATACAACGACTTGTCCGTGTTACGGTTGCAGCCTTGAGGTATCCCGTATCAATGGCTGGTCACGCCGGGGGGGCCCGGCAACCGCGAGACAGTGCGTCGGGGCTGAACCAGATGTTTTAGTTCTGTGCTTTTACGTGCTTCTATGCGGGTGAACAGGCAGGCGCCCCCTTCGTGTTATTTATGTGAGGCGCTATGGCAGTCCTGCGGCGGCCTGTCCGCTCCCGACCCATCCGGCTGTTCCTGATCAGCATGTTCGCCATCCCGCTGGTCTGCCTGACGGGGCTGTGGGTGTTCGCGGTGAGCGTCACCGTCCCCGAGGCCGACAGCGACCATAGCTTCAACGTGTCCACGGCAGCGGTCGACACCCATGGCAGGGAGCTCGCGGTCGAGCTGCCCACCGAACGGGCGGAGACCTACCTGTGGCTGCTCAGCGGCCGCAGGTCCTCGGAGGCGCCCCTGCTGGCCACGAGGGAGCTGGTGACCAGGGCGATCCCGCCCGCGACCACGGACACGACCGAGAAGAGCAGCAGGGCCAGTACGGCGACGCCCACGGTGCGGCTGAGCGGCCAGCGCCGCCCCGCATCGTCGCGTGTCGCCCCGCTCATCGGTGCGGTGAATAGCCGAGCGCGAGGATGGCCAGGTCATCGTCCAGGTCTCCGCCGTTGAGCTCGCGGACATCCTCGATCACCCGGTCCAGCAGCACGTCGTCGGCGAGCGCGCCAGCCGCGCCCGTCTCGCCGTCCCCTGCCGGCGGCGGCGCGGTCCGCAGCTCCGCCCTGATCAGGTCCATCAGGCCTTCGCTGCCGAGCCGTTCGGACCCCCGGCCGATCCGGCCCTCGATCAGCCCGTCGGTGTACAGCAGGATCGACCAGCTGCCCGCCAGCTCCACCTGAGTGCCAGGCC